>JANOKS010000041.1:0-59233 GCA_031419455.1 Alphaproteobacteria bacterium | reverse complement strand
GACGCGCCATCGCACGCTCACGCAGATCCATCGACAAGGGTCCAGCCATGATGCCCGGCCTCCTTGCCGGCAAACATCATGAATCAGCGTTCGCAACCTTTGGGAATCCAGATTCTGCCTAAAGCGATCCCGCTCTAGGTCAGGACTTTGCGCGAAAGCGGTGAGGCTCATCGCCCCGATCGCTGCAACGGCGATAACGATTCGAAGGATCATCTATACCAGAACTGAAAGGCTCATCAGGCCGATGGCCATAACTGCGATTACGATGCGGCTTACCATTCAAGTCCCGTTCCAGGTTTTCTACCGGATCACCCCGGCGGTTGCGCTAACCAACGCAGGCCGGAGAGAAGAGTTCAATCGAGGCGGATTGCAGGCGTCATTCTGAGTGAATAGCGGTGTTTGCGTGTACGAAGCGTAAGGATTGCTTAAGCAGGTTACTGAAAAGCAAACGCAACTATCTTCGGCGCGCGAGGGCTCTACGCTTCGGTTTGATGCGACGCCAGCGGCGTTGGCGCCGCACCTGTCAAAAGCCGGGTCGGCAAGTTTTGCCTAGCCGGTCTGAACCGTTGCGCCGCAAGCTTCACAGACGGCGACACCATCATCCGGCCGCAGCGTAAAATGCCCGCAGGTCGGGCATGCATCGGACAGATAGTCCGGGCTCCTGTGCGGCGTTATCGCCGGGCCTTCAGCACCTTCCAGCCGCTCGGCTACACGCCTTGCAGTGAACGGCACGATGTTGTCCGGCATCACGCCACGGCTGAAGCCCTTGGAGATCAGCTGTTCCGGCCGCACCGGCTGGACCGCAACCGTCGGTTCCTCGCCTTCACTGGCACCGCCGCCCAGCCCGTCATGGCTGACATTCTCGACCTCGGCGAGGTCGTCGCGGCCAAGATAGGAAACCGCCAGTTCGCGGAAGATGTAGTCGAGGATCGACGTCGCCTTGCGGATCGAGTCGTTTCCGGTGACTTCGCCCGCAGGTTCAAAGCGCGTGAAGATGAATGCATCAACATACTCTTCCAGCGGCACGCCATATTGCAGCCCGATCGAGATCGCGATGGCAAAGTTGTTCATCAGCGAGCGGAACGCGGCGCCTTCCTTGTGCATGTCGATGAAGATTTCGCCGAGCTCGCCATCGTCGAACTCGCCGGTGTGCAGGTAGACCTTGTGTCCGCCCACCGTGGCCTTCTGGATATAGCCCTTGCGGCGGTCCGGCAGGCGGCGACGCTCGGCGATGAAGACCTCGTCGTGATCGTCCATCGGCGCCGCCGGCTGGGGGTGCGGCTGACGCTCGAATGTTGGCGCTTGCGTTTCGGTGTGCAGCGGCGCGCGTGCGCGGCGCTTGGCCTCCGAGATGCGCTGCTGCAGCTCAGCGTCGACTGCCGGCCGTCCCGCCTCGATCCGCACGCCCAGCCCGGCAGCCATCGCGGCGCGGACAGAGGCATGCACGGTCATCCGCATCGTGTCCGACTGTTCGCCGGTCGCAATGGTGATCACCGGCTGGCGGGCAAGGTGAGGCGCAATCGCACGCGCCAACCGCACCCGCGCTTCCGGCGTCACGCCATCCGATCGGGCAAGCACTTTCGCCAGCGGCGATTTCGGGTTCGACACCGGACGCCGCCGGCCCTGCACGGCCACCCGCGCTTCATCGATCTCGCGCGCCGAAATGCCAAGCGTGCGGAGCAGGCTTTCGCCATCCGTATCGTAGGCTTCCGGGTTGAGCCCCAGCCGCTTGCGGATCACCTCATCGCCCACCACCCAGCGCGAGAAGGCGGCGGCGAGGCTGAGGCCTTCCCTCAGCGCCTGTTCGACACGGTCCAGTGCATCCTCCGGCATGCCGCGGGATTCCAGACGGTGCCGCTCCAGCCCGTCGATCTGGTCCAGCGTGCGCGCGCCGAGAATGCGCAGCCGCACATCCAGTGCTTCGTCTTTCGATGCCGCGCTCGTCAGCGCCGCCGAGACGCACTGCGAAAGCTCCGGCGTCTGCTCGTCCTCATGCGCCAGGAGAAGATCGACCGGGTCTGCGCCGCAGCTTTCAGCCGCCAGCCACTGGATGCTCGCCGGTGAAAGATGATCAACGGTCAGGCTCGCTCCAGAAGCCCGCGCCGCCGCGCAGATCTTCTCCGCTGCCGCCACGCCTGCTTCGGAGTCATATGCCAAGCCTTGAGACATGACGGCCGCCGCCAGTCCGGCGAGGTGAATCGAGCACCCCGGCAGCAGAGCTGCAATTGCGCTCAGGTCCGCGGTTAGAAGCGGCAAGTCACCCGTCGCCGCATAGCGCGCGACATTGACGGCAAGGGCCGGCGCTCCCACATCCGAAGTTCTCCCGTCAATGCCGATCCGCACCGCCAGCCGCGTCCGGCTCACACGCTCGATGGCGGATGCCACCTCGCCCGCCTCAATGCCCGTCCATGCGGGCAACACATAAGCCTGCCGCCCCGGTTCGCGCGCACCCGTCGCCTGCCGGCGCAGCGTGATCGCGGCGGCCCGCGGCCCGCCCGGCGTGCACAGCGCGATCTCGACCAGTTCGGCATCCGCCCCGGCCCGGAACGCGTCGATCAGGGCAGACGTCGTCGGCCGCCCCTGATCGTCCGTCTCGATGGTCAGCGCCTCCAGCGCATCCGCCACAGCAACAAAGGCCTGCGTCGCTACCGCTCGCGCCGACGCCAGCGCCGTCGCATCGGCGATGGCGGGAAGCAGTTGGCCCGGCTCGATCGGCGTCGCCATGCCGGCCTCGATCAGGCTGGCCGGTGCGATCGGAGTCATTCGCCGCGTCCGCACCGCTTCGCAGACTGCTTCTGCTGCTTCGTTTTCGCCGCCCAGCGTCCGGATCGCGGCGAGGTGCGCATTCACCATCCTGGCGGGCGCCGTCTCGGCGTCGCCCTGGTCCAGCAGGGCGGCGCCCGTCTCCAGCACGCGGGCAAGGTGCCGGAGGCTAGACTTGGTTCGGGATTCGCCCATGGAATGCCTCCGCCGGCCGGCGCCCCGAGATTGAGGGGCCGAACCCGAATCGGCCACATGATGAAGTGCTTCGGCCTTGCCTGCACACAGGAATTTGTCGCATGTGCAGCGGTTCCGGCCGTGCTGGACCGGTTTGCCTGAACCCTTTATCTGGGGGGCGCCATATTCGCGCCGCGCCAATCGTCCCTATCTATGCCCGAGTCCTGCTGGAGCCGAGATGCTGAAGTCGATCTTCACCTGGTGGAACGGCGCCACGATTGGCGCGCGTTTCGACATCGGCCGCCGCGCGGGCTATGTCGGCACAGACCAGACCGGCAACAAATACTATGAAGAGCGCCGCCCGAGCCTTGAGGGCCGCAAGCGCCGCTATGTGATCTACAATGGCTATGCCGAGCCCTCGAAGGTCCCGGCCGAATGGCATGGCTGGCTGCACCACACCTTCGACAAGCCGCCGACCGTTGACCCGCTCCTCCGCAGGTCGTGGGAGATCGACCACAAGCCCAACCTCACCGGCACGCTGGGCGCCTACCGCCCGCCAGGTTCACTGTCCGAGGGCGGCGAGCGTGCGAAGAGTTCTGGCGACTATGAGGCGTGGAAGCCCTGATGCGTGAATCACTGTTTGAAACGCTGGTTGGTTTTGCCGTCGTTCTCGTCGCGGGGTTCTTCCTCGTCTTCTCGCTGTCGCAACAGTCCGGCGCTGCGACGGGCGACAGCTACGCCTTGCTCGCCAAGTTCGGCCGCGCCGATGGCGTCGGTCCCGGAACGGATGTCCGCGTCGCGGGCGTGAAGGTCGGCACAGTCACGGGCGTCAATGTCGATCCCAAAACGCTCCGCGCCGAAGTGAAGATGAACGTCCGCAAGGACATCCTCCTGCCGGCCGACTCGACCGCGCAGATACAGTCCGACAGCCTGCTGGGCGGCAGCTACATCTTCGTGCTGGCCGGCGGCGATCCAGACGTGAACCTGCCGACCGACGGCACCGGCGTGTTCGACTACACCCGCGGAACTGTCGATATCATGAGCCTGCTGCTCGAAGCAGTTGGCAATGCGGCCGGCGGGGGTGATCAAGGGGCTGAGATGGCGGAAGAGGCTCCCCTATGAAACTGCTCGCTTGTCTGCTGATTGCCGGCACATCGGCCGTGGCGCTAGGCGCTGGCGCGTTCGCGCAGGATGGCGAGCCGGGCAACCGGCTGCAGCCAGCCGGCGCCGCAAAGCTTCGCGCGCTCGACAAGATCACGGGCAACTCGACCGACATCAGCGCGCGCGTCGGCCAGTCGGTCGACCATGGCCGCCTGAAAGTCACGGTCCGCGCCTGCTATCAGTCCAGCCCGCAGGATGCGCCGGAAGCCGCCGCCTTCCTCGAAATCTATTCCACGGCGCCGCCGAAGGCGCCGAAGGTCGCCAGCCCGATCGCCGACTCCAGCATGAACCGGGGTCCGCTGCCCATCGGCGAAAACGGCCTGCTGTTCTCGGGCTGGATGTACGCGTCCTCGCCGGGCCTCAGCGCCCTCGAACATCCAACCTACGATGTCTGGGTGATCAGCTGCAGCACCTCGGCGCCGCAATAAGTCTGCGTCCCGAAGGTCGCCTCGTGCTGAAGCGCGTCGTGCAACAGGATACGGAAATCGTCACGCGGTACTTCCTCGACGCCGAACGTTTCGAGATGCCCGGTCACGAACTGCGTATCGAGTAGCCGATAGCCACCCGCCCTCAGCCGCGCGACCAGATGCGCCAGCGCAACCTTTGAAGCATCCGTCGCGCGCGAGAACATGCTCTCGCCAAAGAACGCCGCCTTCAGGCTCACGCCATAGAGCCCACCCACCAGCTCGCCATCGCGCCACGCCTCGACGCTGTGCGCATGGCCTGCGCGATGCAGCGAACTGTAGAGATTGAGGATCTGCGCATTGATCCACGTCTGCGGCCGATCAGGCGCCGCTTCAGCGCACAGCTCCATCACGCGCGAGAAAGCGGTGTCGATCCTGATCTCGAACGCATCGCGCCTTATCGTCTTGCGCAGACTCTTCGAGACATGGAAGTCATCGAGCGACAGTACGCCGCGCAAATCCGGATCAACGAGAAACAGGCGCGGGTCATCGCGCGAATCCGCCATCGGAAAGACGCCGCGGCGATAACAGTCGAGCAATTCGTTGGGGCCGAAATGGCGGCTCATGCGTGGAGGTCCCAATACCCGAGCCACAACCGCATGCCCATACTCAGAGCCTATGTCTTCATCCCGAGAAACTTCTCGAGCCAGTGAATGTCATAATCGCCCCTGGCGACATCTGCATTGTTGGCCAGCCGCCGGTGCAGCGGCAGCGTCGTCTCGACGCCGGCAACCACCGTCTCGTCCAGCGCGCGGCGGAGTCGAGCCAAAGCCTCGGCGCGCGTGGGCGCGTGGACGATCAGCTTGCCGATCAGGCTGTCGTAATGCGGCGGTACGCGATAGCCGGAATAGGCCGCGCTATCGAGGCGAACCCCGAGGCCGCCCGGCGCGTGGAACTCCTGGATCAGGCCCGGCGACGGCGTGAAGGTTTCCGGGTTCTCGGCGTTGATGCGGCACTCGATGGCGTGCCCACTGATCTTCACGTCCTTCTGCTTGAGCGAAAGCTCCTCGCCGAACGCGATGCGGATCTGCTCCTGGACGAGATCAACGCCCGTGATCATCTCAGTGACCGGGTGTTCCACCTGCAGGCGGGTGTTCATCTCGATGAAATAGAACTCGCCATTCTCGTACAGGAATTCGATCGTGCCGACGCCGAGATAGCCGAGCTTCTTGATAGCGGTCGTGACGGTCTTGCCGATCGACGCGCGGGTTGCCTCGTCGATGACGGGCGATGGCGCTTCCTCGAAAACCTTCTGGTGACGGCGCTGCAGCGAGCAGTCGCGCTCGCCGAGGTGAATCACATTGCCATGGCTGTCGGCGACGACCTGGATTTCGATGTGCCGCGGCTTCTGGAGATACTTCTCCATGTAGACCTGATCGTTGCCGAACGCGGTCTTCGCCTCGGTGCGCGCCGTCGTGAAGGCGAGTTCGAGTTCCTCGGGCGAATGCGCGACTTTCATGCCGCGTCCGCCGCCGCCGGCTGTCGCCTTGATCAGGATCGGATAGCCGATGCGCTTGGCCGTCGCCTTCGCATCATCAAGGTCCGGCACGCCGCCGTCTGACCCCGGCACGACGGGCACGCCGGCTGTCTGGATTGCTTCCTTGGCGGTGATCTTGTCGCCCATCATCCGGATGTGTTCTGGTTTGGGTCCGATGAAGGTGATGCCCGACTTCTCGACGATCTCGGCGAACTTGGCGTTCTCCGAGAGAAATCCATAGCCGGGGTGGATCGCCTGCGCGCCGGTGATCTTGGCGGCCGTGATGATCGCCGGAATGTTGAGATAGGATTTTGCGGCCGACGCCGGACCCACGCACACGCTTTCGTCGGCGAGGCGAACGTGCATGGCGCTGCGGTCGGCTTCCGAATGGATGGCCACGGTGTGGATGCCCATCTCGCGGCACGCGCGGTGCACGCGGAGAGCGATCTCGCCACGGTTTGCAATCAGGATTTTCTCGAACATCGCGTTACTCGATGATGACGAGCGGTTCGCCGAATTCGACGGGCTGCTGGTTGTCGACGAGGATCTGCACGACCTTGCCTGCGCGGGGCGCCGTCACGGGATTGAACGTCTTCATTGCCTCGATGAGCAGCAGTGTTGCGCCGGCATTCACCACGTCGCCGACCTTCACGTATTTCGGAGAGCCTTCCTCGGCCTGAAGGTAGATCGTGCCGACCATGGGCGACTTCACGGCGCCTGGATGATCGCGGAGAGAGGCCTTGGTCGTGGGCGCCGCCGCAGCAGGGAGAGCGCCAGCCGGCCCAGCTGCCGGGGCTGGTGCGTAGGCCTGCGCCATGTGGACGGTCTTCGCCTCAGGCTTCACCACCTTGATGCGCATGCCGCCTTGTTCGATCTCGATCTCGCCGAGATCGGCTTCGCGCAGAATAGCCGCAAGCTCGCGGATCAGCCCGGTGTCGAACCTGCCATTCTTTTCGGAAGGCTTGTCGGCCATGATCTTCAAACTCTCTTCTGTTCGGCAAGGGCGGCGACTGCCTCGATGGCAAGCCGGTAGCCCAGGGGACCAAAGCCGGCGATGACGCCGGACGCTGCTGGAGACACCAGGCTCTTGTGCCTGAACTCTTCCCGATTCCCGGGGTTGCTGAGATGAACTTCCACGACAGGAATGGTCAACACCTTGAGCGCGTCGTGGATTGCGACCGAGGTGTGGGTATAGCCGCCCGCGTTTATGATCAGCCCGCCCGCCTGTCTACGGGCTTCCTGTATCCAGTCCACCAGCTCGCCCTCATGGTTGGACTGGCGGAAGATCAGGCTGGCGTCAGCTGCGGCGGCGGCGTCCTGCGTCAGTTTCTCCAGGTCAGCCAGCGTGCCCTTGCCATAGACGGCGGGCTCGCGCTCACCCAGCAGGTTGAGGTTGGGGCCGTTCAGGCAGTAGATGGTCAGGCTCATCGAGCACCTTTACCTGAGACCAGTTCGCAGCCAGATCAGCGGCCCGGCGGTGAGACTGAATAGGCGAATCCCCAGCCGGTTCAAATGCCTGATTCAAGCGTTCGGACGATGAAATGAACCTCTTTCTCAACGGCGAGGCGACCGAAGCCCCTGACGGCGCCACCCTGGCCGAATTCCTGCGCCAACTCGCCATGCCCGAAAAGGGCGTCGCCGTGGAACGCAACCGCGAGATCGTCCCGAAATCGCTATATGGAACGACAAGGCTCGCCCACGGCGACCGGATCGAGATCGTGCAGTTTGTGGGAGGCGGGTGATGCCAGATACGTCAGTTCCGGATCAGGATCGCCTCATCATCGCCGGCAAGGCATACACCTCGCGCCTCATCGTGGGCACGGGCAAGTACGCCTCCTACGCCCAGAACGCCGAAGCTGCCGAGGCTGCGGGCGCGGAGATCGTCACCGTCGCGCTGCGCCGTGTGAACGTCGCCGACAAGGGCTCGGAGCGGCTGGTCGATCACCTCGATCCCAAGCGCTTCACCTACCTGCCCAACACCGCCGGCTGCTACACCGCGGACGAGGCGGTGCGCACGCTGCGTCTCGCGCGCGAGGCGGGCGGCTGGAATCTCGTGAAGCTGGAAGTGCTCGCCGACCAGAAGACGCTCTACCCCGACATGTCGGAAACGCTGGTCGCCGCGAAGGCGCTTATCGCCGACGGTTTCGACGTGATGGTCTACTGCTCGGATGACCCGGTCTACGCCCGCAAGCTCGAGGACGCAGGCTGTTGCGCCATCATGCCGCTTGGCTCGCTGATCGGCTCCGGCCTCGGCGTGCAGAACCCGGTGAACATCCGGCTCATCGTCGAGCAGTGCAAAGTCCCCGTCATCGTCGACGCCGGCGTGGGCACCGCCTCCGACGCCGCAATCGCAATGGAGCTGGGCGTTGACGGCGTGCTGATGAACACCGCCATCGCCGCGGCGAAAGACCCTGTCCGCATGGCCCGCGCGATGAAGCATGCCGTGATCGCAGGGCGCGAAGCCTATCTCGCCGGCCGCATGCCGAAGAAGCGCTATGCTGATCCGTCCAGTCCGCTTGGAGGAATGATCTAGCTGCGGATCTGCTGCCGTGTCGCCTCGATCAGCGACTCCAGCTCTTCCTGTCCGAAGCCGCCGACGAAGCGGCCATTGATGAGGAAGGACGGCGTGCCCTGCAGCCCCGCCATGTCGAACTCTTCCACCGAGCGATCAACGCGGCTGATCAGCTGCTCGCTCGCCATGTCTTTCTTCCAGCGCGCGATATCCAGCCCCACCGATTGTGCGATCGTCTCGAGGTTGGCGGGCGTGTAGGCGTTCGCCGGGGCCTTCATCAGCGCAACGTGCATCTCGCGGTACTTGCCCTGTTGGTGCGCTGCCATCGCCGCGATCGCCGCCCGGCGCGAATCCTCGCCGCGCACCGCTGACTCCTTCACGATCACCCTGATGTCGCTGCGGCGGTCATCCACCTGGCTCATCACCCACGGCACGGCGGCCTTGCACACGCCGCAGTCATAGTCGCTGAACTCCACGATGGTGATCGGCGCATCCTTGCGGCCGATGAACGGATCGTCCTTCGACGATGCGATCAGCTTTTCCCACGCGCCTTCCGCCGCCAACGTCTGTGTCGCCAGCTGGTTGCGCTGAAAAGCGGTCTGCATCTCCAGCAGGATTTCCGGTTCGCGCAGGAGATACTCCTTCACGATCGCCTCCACCTGCGCCTTCTCCAGGCCGCCGACCGAGTCAGGCGCCTTCACCTCGCCGCCCGAACATGCGGCGGCGCCAAGGGCCAGAAGCGCGGAAATAGCAGTGTGCAGGCGCATGTGCAGGTTCCTTGCGGGCCATCCTGCCCCCCAGTTCTTAAGGGAGGATGGGGGGTCTTAAGAGAAAAAGGGCGATCCGGCCCGGATTTACAGCCTCAGTGCTGACCTTCCAGCGCCATCTCGGTGAGGTTGCGGCGCATGGCGCGCGGATTATTCCGGGGGTCAGCCAGCGCCATGATGTCATCCGCACGCTGACCATTCGGCGTGTTCATGTCCAGCTTGTCGCGCGCCCGTCGCGCGAAGTTGAAGGCTCTCGGCATGTCGCCGACATGGTAGGCGGCTTCCGCGGTCGCGAGGTTGGCGTCGCCGATGCGATCCTGCTTGGCGTAGGCGTCAGCCAAGAATGTCCAAGCGTAGGCGTTGTCCGGCTCGAGTTGGATCGCGTCCATCAGCAAGCCTTCGGCCTCCTTGATCGCAGCCTCTTCCTTCGTCGCCGTCAGCGAGCGCGCAAGGTTGATCTTGAGCAGCGCGTGCTGCGGCGCAAGCTCGACAGACTTTCGGTGCGGGCCAACGGATTCGGCTACCCTGCCGCTCTCGAACAGAATCTGTCCTTTGAGTTCATGGAAGTAGGGATTGTCGGGCTGCTCTGCGATGATGGCGTCGGTCTGCGTCAGTCCGGCCTTGATATCGACGGCGCGATAGGCGGCGATCGCGCGGGCATAGCGGGCGGGCAACGACGTGTCCGTCGAAGGATAGCGCGAGAGTACGCGGTTCGGCGGGCCGATGAAGCCGACAAGCTTGGCCTTCATCACAGCAAGCTGCATGATCTCTTCCGGCGTCTGCGGTCTGGCCTTGACGGAGATTTCACGGGCGCGCTTCGTGGCGGCCCCGATGCGGTCGCTCCAGATAGGGTGAGAGCGGAAATACGGATTGCGGCGGGATTCCGTCATCAATTCCTGGTAGCGAAATTTCTCCATGAAAGTTGTGAAGCCATCAGCCGACTGACCTGTCTTTTCGAGCAGGCCGAGGCCGAACAGGTCGGAAGCGCTCTCTTCGGGGCGTATGTGTTTGAAGATATTTGCCAACTGAAATTGCGGCGCCGAGCCGATGAGAGCCATGGCTGCATCTGGGGCGCCCGCAAAAAGAGCGAGAGCTCCAAGGCCCATGGTGATCAGCGAGACGCTGCTGCTCGCCCCGACGTTGGCCTGGCGCGTTACGCTATGGCCAAGCGCCATGTGCCCCGTCTCGTGCGCGATGACGCCCTTCAACTCTTCAGGCGTCTCAGACTCCATGATGAGACCGGTGTAGACGAACATGTTCTGTCCGCCCGCGACGGAAGCCTGCATATCGTCACTCTGGATGATGTAGATGTTCACATCCGCGGGCTTCAGTCCGGCGGCCGCGAACAGCGGGTCCGAATAGTCGCGCAGGATCTGCTCGATCTCCGCATCGCGGATCAGGCCCTGCGCGGTTGCACTCAGCGGCAGCGCCAGCGCGAGCAGGGGCGCAGCGACGGCGCGAAGAAGCTTCTGCATAACGCCCATGCGAACGCTCTCTCTCAATCCCGACCATAGCCACGCTAGCCATCAAGCCAGGATAGTCAAAGCCGCCGCGCTGTTCCGCTGCCTGTCGGTGCGGCTCAGCCTGTGCGGCGACGGTTCCACCAGCCTGCTTTCCGTGGCGCCTCGCCGGCCGGGGCCGGGTCTTCAGGCGCGCCATGGATGGCGTGGCGCCGGGCCTCAGCCCTGTCGGCCGCGGATGCGGCCGGTTCGGGCTGGGGCTCGACAGCGGGAGGCTGCGGGGCGGATGCGGCGATTTCGTGGTCGGCTGCGGGAGCGGGTTCCCGCTTGGCGGCGACGGGTTCCGGCTGCCGTTCGGGCTCAGGTGCAACTGCTTCCACAGGTTCGCTTTCCACGGGCGCCTCGAACACCGGCGTTGGCACGATCGGAGCTGCCGCGAGCGGCGCAGGTTCCGCCACCGGGTCTTCCAGTTCGGGCGCGGCCTGTGCCACGAGGAACGGGGCCGACGCCAGGAAGTCGAGCATCTCGCCGCCATCCGCCGCGATGTCCGGCGTGCGATTGCGTTCGCTGCGTTCAGGACGTTCGCGACCGCCACGACGCCGGCGGCGCCCGCCACGGCCACGACCGTCGTCGCGCTCGCTGTCGTCACGCGCCACAACGGGCTGGGCCTCTTGCGGCGTCTCGCTGTCTTCTGTCTCGGCTGTCTCGCGTCCGCGTTCCTTGCCGCCACGACGGCGGCGTCCGCCACGCCGGCCACGGCGTCCTCCGCGGCCACGGCCGCCATCGTCGTCATCGTTTTCGGCGTCGGCGCTGGCTTCTTCCTCGGAATCCTCGTCGTCTTCCTGATCCTGAACTTCCTGATCGTCATCGGACTCGTCGTCGGAGTCCTCGACGATGTCTTCGTCATCTTCCTCGATCTCGTCCGCCGCCGGCGGGGGCAGCGGCTTCAGCTTGCGCAGGTCGATCGGCTGCATCGGCTTGGGCGCAACGACATTGCCGTCGGCGCGACCCTCGATGTTGAACTCGCCGGCCTTGAGATCTTCGTCCGCCTCGATGCGCACGAGCACATGATTGTCGGATTCGATGGCGGCGATGGACGAGCGCTTCTCGTTGAGCAGGTAGAGCGCGACTTCCGATGCGGCCTCAACATGCACGGTCTGCACCCGGTCGTCGGCCGCGCGGGCCTCGATCATGCGGAGCAGCTGGATTGCGGCGCTCTCGATCGAGCGCGTGCGGCCAGTGCCGCCGCAATGATCGCAGGGCTCGGACGACAATTCCAGCACGCCGGCGCGGCGGCGCTGGCGCGAAATTTCAAACAGGCCGAACTGCGAGATGCGGCCGGTCTGCACGCGGGCCCGGTCGATCTTCAGGCAGTCCTTCATCTTCTTTTCGACGGCCCGGTTGTTCTTCATGTCCTCCATGTCGATGAAGTCGATCACGATGAGCCCGGCGAGATCGCGCAGGCGCATTTGGCGAGAGGCTTCAGCCGCCGCTTCCATGTTGGTTTTCAAAGCCGTGGTTTCGACGTTGCGTTCGCGCGTAGATTTGCCCGAGTTGACGTCGATGGCGACCAGCGCCTCGGTCTGGTTGATCACGATGTAGCCGCCGGACGGCAGCTGAACCGTTGGCGCGTAGATGCCTTCGAGCTGGTCCTCGACGCCCGTCATCACGAACAGCGGGCCGTTGTCGTCATGGTGGACGACTTTCCGCGTGTGCGAAGGCATCAGCATTTTGACGAAGTTGCGCGCTTCGTTGTAGGCGTCCTCGCCCTCGACGATGATGCGCTCGACGTCCTTGTCGTAGAGATCGCGCACGGCGCGCAGGACAAGATGCCCTTCCTCGTGGATGAGGGCGGGCGCCATGGACTCCATCGTCTTGCCAACGATCTGCTGCCAGAGCTTGGTCAGATATTCAAAGTCGCGGCGCACTTCGTTCTTGGTGCGCTTGGCGCCGGCGGTGCGGACGATCAGGCCAGCGCCGCGCGGGATTTCAAACTCGGACGTGATCGACTTGAGCCGCTTGCGATCCCCCGCATTGGTGATCTTGCGGGAGATGCCGCCGCCGCGCGACGTGTTGGGCATCAGCACGCAGTAGCGTCCGGCGAGCGACAGATAGGTGGTCAGCGCGGCGCCCTTGTTGCCGCGTTCTTCCTTGACGACCTGCACCAGCATCACCTGCCGGCGGCGGATCACTTCCTGGATCTTGTACTTGCGCTGGAACAGGGCGTTGCGGCGGTTCTGCTTGCGCTCTTCCTCCTCGTCGGAGGCATCGTCGCCGCCATTCTCGGTGGCGCCTTCTTCATCCGGCTCCTCGTCGTCGCCGTCTTCCTCGTCGGCCTCGGCAAGGAGCGCTTCCCGGTCTTCCTTGGGGATCTGGTAGTAGTCGGGGTGGATCTCCGCAAAAGCCAGGAAGCCGTGGCGGTTGCCACCATAATCGACAAACGCCGCCTGAAGGGACGGTTCGACCCGCGTTACCTTGGCGAGATAGATATTGCCGCGAAGCTGGCGCTTGTTGCGGGCTTCGAAATCAAAGTCTTCGATCTGACCGTCTGCGACGACGGCCACCCGGGTCTCCTCCGGGTGGGTGGCGTCGATCAACATGAGCTTGCTCATGGACTGGAACCTCGTGTGAATAGCGGGCGGCGCGCAGATGCGCGGCCTGGGCCCGCGAATGGGTTGGGAGAGGAAGTGACGAGAGGTCTCGGCGTCCGGTCTGGCTGACTGAATCTCGCGAAATCGCGTTCATAATGCCCTGACCATGGCGGCAGCTGGATCGCTGACCGCCGAAACGCTCGAAGCCGTTTAGCGCCCTGTACTGGATAGGTTTTTTCGGAAAAACCGCCGCCAGGACGCGCAAGGCCTGTCGCTGGGACCGCCTTGTGACTCACCTATGCACGCATTGCGGGCAGAGGGGAAGTGGCCGAATAGCCCTACTATTGCTGTGGGCAGGGCCGGCTGTGGGCGATCACCCCCACCCGCTTGACGCGCCCGTCAATGTTCCCCGCCTCGAAGTATATGTCCCCATAGTCGTACATCGTCGTGTCGGCGCGGCTCTCAACACACCGAGGCTTGCCCAAAGCCGCCCGTGCAAAAATCTGCTCGGCGCCGGGCCTGACGCCATTTTCCGTGCGGAAACGCGCATCCTCGGTGATGATCCAGTAGACCTTTTCGTCCGCGCCGACGGTCAGGCCGTTAGGGAAGCTGTAGGTGGTCGCAGAGGTGTTCGGGATGGGAGCGGTGCGTACAGGCGCGCCTTTGACCGCCAACAAAGTCGCCAGCGGCATGCCTATCTCGATTTCGCCGATCCTCTTGCCGCGCACGACAAGGTCGTCGTCGAGGTTGGGCGGTGTGGTGGCGCAAGCCGCAAGGAGCAGCGCCGCCAGCGAATAGCTCAGGTGCAGAGCTTTCATCGTCGCTGAACTCGTCCCGTGCGCCCCCACAGCTCACGACCACACCTGATAACGCACCTTCTGTCGAGCGTCAGCCACGATCCCAACGAACAGTTAACGACACCCAGATACTGCTCAACGTTTAGGCCGGAAGGGCAGTACGTGCGGGCCTGGTTGCTGACCATCGTGTCGCTTGTCGGCCTTGCCATGCTGGCGGGCGTCGGCGCGCAGGCTGCGCCGCCGGTGGATCGCGTGTTGGCCGTGCGGATCGGCGGCGAGGGACAGGCAACCCGCGTCGTCATCGAATCCGATGCGCCCATGAAGTATCACGTCTTCCTGCTCGCGGCTGGCAGCAACCGCGTGGTGATCGATCTTCCGCGCGTGCGCTGGTCGATCAACGGGCTGACAGCCGAGGCGGGCTCCGGCAAGGGCGCCGGCGTCGTTTCCAGTTTTCGCTACGCCCACAACACCAGCACGACATCCCGGCTTGTGCTCGATCTCGCAGGCCCGGCCATCGTCGCGCGCGAGTTCGTTCTGCCGCCGAAGGCCAAGGGCGAGCGCCACAAGCTGGTGCTCGACCTGGAGTCCGCCACAGCGGAAGCCTTCGCCAAGGCTGCGACCGGCGAGATGTCTGGGCCGCAGCCGGTTTCCAAGCAGACAGCTCGCAAGCCATTGGTCGTCATCGACCCGGGCCATGGCGGCAAGGACCCCGGTTCGATCTCGAAATCAGGCCTGCAGGAAAAGGACATCACGCTGGCTGCAGCGGTCGCCCTGCGCGACGATCTCTTGAAGTCCGAACGCTACGATGTCGCGCTCACGCGCTCGACGGATGTCTTCATCGAACTTGAAGACCGGGTGACAAAGGCGCGCACGCTGGGCGCTGACCTGTTCATCGCGCTGCACGCTGATGCCGGTCCCAAGCCATCCACCAGCGGCGCATCAGTCTATACACTGTCGCCGGAGGGTGAAAAGCGCATCGACGGCGCCCGGAAGGAAAACGACTGGATTCTCGATGTGGAGATCGACTCTGGCAGGCCGGAAGAGGTCAACCGGATTCTGGCCGATCTCGTCCAGCGCGAAACGAAGAACCAGTCCGCCCGCTTTGCCCAGATGCTCGCCGAGTCGATTGCGCAGGCCGGCTGGCCGACGCTGGAGAACACGCATCGCCAGAAGGGTTTCTACGTGCTGCTGAGCCCGGATGTGCCAGCCGCGCTCCTGGAAATGGGGTTCATGACCAATGACAACGATGCCGCAGCGATGGTTTCGGAGAGCAAACGGCGGAAGCTGGTGAAAGGCGTCGTCAGCGCGATCGACCAGTTCTTCGAGAACCAGACCCGTCTGGTCGCTTCCCGCTGATCTGCAGCTGAGAGTTGAGTCCCTCCTGGTCCGGAAAGCCTCCAAGCCTCCATGGGGCTGCGGCAAGTATGTTCTGAGTTTAACCCTTGGAAGGCCTGTCATCCGCAGGTTCCGCGCCTTAAAGTCACCGCAAACCTTGGTGATTCCGAAGGCTTAGGCGTTCCGTCCGAAACGGGCGGTAAAGCCTGTGTCTGGACTGCCCACTTCGGCCGGTGAGAAATGCAACTGACGATGTCGCGTTGGAACTGGAAGACGATCCTGATCTCGATCGCCTCGGTGATCGGGATCGCGGTCGTGGCGTTCGCCGTCTGGTTCTTCATCGTGACGCAGAACCTTCCCTCCGAAGAACAGCTGCGCAATTACGAGCCGCCGATCATGAGCCGCGTGCACGCCGGCGACGGCAAGCTCGTGGCGGAGTTCGCAACCGAGCACCGCGTCTACGTCCCGTCGGAAGAATTGCCCGAGCAGCTGGTGCAGGCCTTCATCTCGGCTGAGGACAAGTCGTTCTTCGAGCACTCCGGCATCGACCTGTGGGGCATGTTCCGCGGCACCGTGCTGAACGCGCTGCAGGGCAAGCGCATGACTGGCGGCTCCACGATCACGCAGCAGGTCGTGAAGAACATGCTGACGGGCGACGAGCGCTCGATCGACCGCAAGGTGCGCGAGGCCGTGCTCGCCATGCGCATCGAGGGGCAGCTCAGCAAGGAGCAGATCCTCGAACTCTACATGAACGAGATCTATCTCGGCGGTCGTTCGTATGGCGTTGGCGCCGCGGCGCTGAACTATTTCGGAAAATCGCTGGGCCAGCTCACGCTCGCGGAAAACGCGATGCTCGCCGGCCTGCCGCAGGCGCCGGGCCGCGTGAATCCGCTCCTGAACCCCGAGGCGGCGATCAAGCGCCGCAACTATGTGATCGGCCGCATGCTGGAGAACGGTTTCGTCGACAAGGCCGCTGCTGACGCCGCCTATGCCGAGCCGCTGAAGGTTGTCGACCGTCTCAACTCGGACGAGAACGTCGCCTCGGCCTACTATGTCGAGGAACTCCGCAAGGAGATCATGTCGCTCGGCGAGTCGCAGAAGCTTGAAGGTATTGGTAGCCGCGAAGATGCGAGCAAGGCTTTGCTCGGCGGTGGTCTGTCAATCCGGTCGACAATCGACTCGAACCTCCAGCTCATCGCGCAGACGTCGCTGCGTGCAGGCCTCGAAAGTTACGACCGCCGCCATGGCTGGCGCGGCCCGATCGGCACAATCGCGGTGGACGACACGTTCGCCGAGGCGCTCAAGAAGTTCGCCAACGAAGAGGCGAACAAGGTCGTCATCGGCGGCGCCGGCAATGACTGGCAGACAGCCGTTGTGCGCTCGGTGTCCCGCGAAAGCGTGCGTCTGGGGCTCGATGGCGGCGAGACGGGTACGCTGCACGCCGACGATGTCAAATGGGCCGCGAACTTCAAGCGCAAGGAAGGCGGCGCGGGGCTCAAGGCAGGCGACGTGATCTTCGTCGCCGGCAGCCCCACGCCGGACATCACGGTCCAGCTGATCACAGAGTACGGCGTGCCGAAGAAGCGCGCGGCGAATGCGCCGTGGCGCCTGCGCCAGGTGCCTGCCGTGCAGGGCGCGCTTGTGGCGATGGACCCGCACACGGGTCGCATCCTCGCGATGACCGGCGGCTATTCATTCGTGTCGAGCAAGTTCAACCGCGCCATCCAGGCCAAGCGCCAGCCGGGCTCTGCGTTCAAGCCGTTCGTCTATGCGGCCGCCATGGAGACGCCTGATCCGGCGACGGGCCTCTATAAATGGACCCCGTCCTACCGCGTGCTCGATACGCCGTATGTGTCGTGCCAGACCATTGCGGGCGAGGAGACGTGCTACAAGCCGCAGAACTACTCGGAGCAGTTTTACGGCCTTACGCCGCTTCGCATTGGTGTCGAGAAGTCGCGTAACGCGATGACTGTGCGGCTTGCCAGCGAGATCGGCTTCGAGAAAGTATCCGCGATCGGCGTGCGACTTGGCATCTACGACCAGCTGCCGCCCTACGAGTCCATGGCGCTCGGCGCCGGCGACACCACGCTGATGCGTATGGCCGTTGCCTACGCGGAAACGGTGAATGGCGGCAAGCAGGTTCACCCCGTCATGTTCGACCGGATCCAGAACCGGTACGGCAAGACCGTCTATCGTACCGACCAGCGCGCCTGTGAGGGTTGCGCGACGGAGTGGAAGGGCGGCCTCGCGCCACCGACGCTTGCAGACGACCGTCAGCAGGTTCTCGACCCGATCACGGCTTATCAGGTCGTCTCCATCCTCGAGGGCGCGGTGCAGCGCGGCACGGGCACGACCATCCGCTCGGTGGGCAAGCCGATCGCCGCCAAGACCGGCACGACCAACGACCAGTTCGATGCGTGGACGATGGGCTTCAGCCCTGACCTCGTCGCAGGCGTCTGGATCGGCTTCGACACGCCGCGCGACATGGGCACGGGCGAGAGCGGCGGCCGCGTCGCAGGGCCGATCTTCCGCGACTTCATGCTTGCGGCATTGAAGGATCGTCCGGCCGTGACCTTCCGGGTTCCGAACGGTGTCGAGCACGTCGAGGTAGATGCCGACACGGGCTGTCAGCCGGGGCCGGACACGCGCCTGATCATAACTGAGGCTTTCCGTCCGGGTTCTGCGCCGACGGATCGTTGTGAAGCGCCGGTTGGCGCGGACGGATATCGCGTCGATTTCAGCAAGGTGGCTGCGGGCGACGAAACGGCGTCTTCCACGCGCGACGGGCAGGTGACATCCCAGCCCAACCCCGTGGGCCAGCCAGTCGATCCGAACAATCCTCAGCCCCAGCCCGTCGAGCCTCCGGCCGACGAGGATTTGACTTTCGACGACGGCACCTTCTAGACGCTTCGTTCCCGAAGTGCGGACACAGAGCGAACCATGACGCCCGAAGTTGAAAACATGATCGAGACGATCCGGCAGTCGGTGAGCCTGCTCCGGAGGCGTCTTTGACTGGGGCGTCGCCGAAAAGCGCCTCGCGGAGCTGAACGCACTTTCCGAGCGTGCTGACTTCTGGAACGATCCCCAGAAAGCCCAGCCCATGATGCGGGAACGCAACCGCATCGAGTCGGCGATGAACGACATCCGCATGCTGGAGCGCGAGGCCGACGACGCTGTCGAGCTGTGGGAGATGGCGGATGCGGAGGGCGACAAGGGCTCGCTTGCCGAAGTCGAAGCGAATGTTCGCGCGGCGCTGGAGAAGGCCAAGGACGCCGAGTTGAAGGCGCTGCTCTCCGGCGAGGTCGACGCAAACGACTGCTATATCGAGATCAACGCAGGCGCCGGCGGTACGGAGAGCCAGGACTGGGCCTCGATGCTGCGCCGCATGTATGTGCGGTACGCCAATGCGCGCGGCTACAAGATGGAAGAGATCGACGATCACCCTGGCGAGACGGCCGGAATCAAGTCGGCAACGATGCTGATCAAGGGCGAGTACGCCTATGGCTGGCTGAAGAGCGAGAGCGGCGTGCATCGCCTCGTACGCATCTCGCCGTATGATTCCAACGCGCGGCGGCATACGAGTTTTGCGAGCGTATGGGTCTATCCGGTGATCGACGATACGATCGAGGTGAACATCGAGGAGAAGGATGTTCGCACCGACACCTATCGCGCGTCGGGCTCGGGCGGCCAGCACATCAACAAGACCGATAGCGCCGTGCGCTTGACACACGCGCCTACGGGCATTGTCGTGGCGGTGCAGGCAGAACGCTCCCAGCACAAGAACCGCGCCAAGGCATGGGACATGCTGCGCGCGCGGATCTACGAGATGGAGCTGAAGAAGCGCGAAGTCGCGGCGCAGGCGGAGGCAGACTCGAAGACGGAGATCGGCTGGGGACGGCAGATCCGTTCCTATGTGCTGCAGCCATACCAGATGGTGAAAGATCTTCGGACGGGGGTGGAGACGTCCGATACCGGCGGCGTGCTCGATGGCGATCTCGACGCGTTCCTGCAGGCCTCGCTCAGCCACAAGCTGGGTCCGGAAACCGCGGTGCAGGATTTGGACTAGGAAACCAGGGTGCCTCGAAATTGCCCTGATTGAGCCGTTGCGAGTGGCAGATTTATCGACTATCGATAAATCAAGGTCAGGCGGGTGAGTCCGCCATCGCGCGGAGTCATCCTGTCATGTCGAGCTACTATCCATTTAGTTTGGCGTCAATTCTCGCTGTGGTGCTGGCGGCGCCAGCCTACGCCCAGGAGACCACGCAGCCAGCCGCGGAGTCAGTCGCGCAGCAGGGTGTGATTTCGTACACCCCGGCGGACTTTGCGGCGGCGCGGCCGAACACGGCGCTCGACATGATCAGCCGCCTGCCGGGATTCTCGTTTGACGGTGGCGACAGCGTGCGCGGGTTTGCCGGCGCGGCGGGCAATGTGCTGATCGACGGCCAGCGCCCGACCATCAAGACCGACTCGCTTGGCGATACGCTGAACCGCATCACCATCGACCAGGTCGAACGCATCGATGTCATACGCGGCTCCGTGCCGGGCATCGACATGCAGGGACAGACGGTGGTCGCCAACGTCATCCGCAAGAAAGTGGATACGTTCCAGCAGGTTTTCAGCGTGCGAGGCTTCCTGTTTTCCGAGTCGGGCAAGACGATCCCGGGCTGGAACTACCAGGCGACGCGGCGGGTGGGCGAGCATCAGTTCGATGTATCCGCGGGCCGCGGCATCGCGATGGACGACTCGGTCGGCGCGGGCTGGCGTACCACGGTCGATGCCCAGACCGGCAATCTCGACCTGTTCGAAACCTCCCGCTCGGAGGGCGACGGCGTGCCGCACAACCTGCGCGGCAGCTACAAGGGTCCGCAGTTCGGCGGCACGCTGTCGCTCAACGGGGTGATCGGCACTGACGAGTTCAAGAACGAGCAGCGCTTCCTGTCGGCGACGACGGACGAGAAATTCGTCAACCGTTCGGCCAACGACCGCGGCGAGGTCAGCGTCAACTTCCTGATGGACCTCGGCCCGGATATCGAGTGGGAAACCCTCGGCCTCGCCAAGCTCGCATTTGGCAGCCTGGACGCGACTGGCCTCGTACAGGATCCGACTGGTGTCGATCCTGATTCTTCGCAACTCTTCCAGATCGAAGCGGAAGCCGGCGAACGCATCGGCCGGACGACGCTGCGCTACACCATGTCGCCTGAACTATCGTTCGAAGGTGGCGGCGAGATTGCCTACAATTATCGCGATCAGCAGGTTTCGCTTGCCGTTGATGGCGCGCCGGTGCCGCTGCCAGCGTCTGACGTGCTGGTGGAGGAGATCCGCGGCGAGCTCTACGTCCAGGGCTCCTGGCGGCCTTCGCCGCAGTGGACGCTGGAGGGCGGCGTCCGCGTCGAGCAATCGACGATCACGCAGTCGGGCGACACGGACAAGGAACGCTCCTTCACCTATCCCAAGCCGCGTCTCGTGGGCACGTGGTCACCTACTGAGGACGATCAACTACGGCTGCGCATCGAACGCGAAGTCGGGCAGCTCAACTTTCAGGACTTTGCCTCGCAAGTGAACCTCAACAGCGGACAGCAGGACACCGGCAATTCCGACCTCGAGCCTTACAAATCGTGGGTCTACGAAGCTGCATACGAAAAGCGTTTCTGGGAAGGCGCGGCTGCGGTCCTCACGCTTAGGCATGAAGACATCTCCGATGCGACTGACCTATTTCCGCGCCGCATTCCGATCGACACGGACGGCGATGGCGTTAACGACTCGACGACGCTGATTTCGGGGCCGGGCAATATTGGGGACGGCACGAACGACGTGCTGATCTTCAACCTCACCCTGCCGCTCGCGAATCTTGGCCTCAAGGGCGCGGAAGTGAAAGCCGAGACGCAATGGCAGAACAGCGAGGTCACCGATCCGCTGACAGGCGAGATGCGCCGCATCTCGGGCCAGCGCCCGGAGGAGATCAACCTCAGTTTCCGGCAGGACTTGCCGGAGCAGAATCTGACCTTCGGGTTCGGCTGGTTCCAAGGCTGGCGTGAGAGCTATTATCAGGGAACGAGCATCGAGAACCTGAAGCTGCGCGACTTCTTCAATTCGTTCGTCGAGTGGAAGCCCGACCCAGGCTTCACGCTGCGTGCAGAGCTCTCCAACCTCGACCCGTTCAGCTTCAACATCGAACGTCAGGTCTTCCCCGGCGGCCGGGATATCTCGCCGCTGGATTTCACCGAGACCGAGCGCCGCAACTCGCAGGTCCTGGGCATGCTGAGCGCCCGCTGGACGTTCAGCTAGGCCGCCCCGAACCTCCGTTTCCGGCGATCCAATTCTGCGGATTCGGAGGCCGGAAATCGCCGGGAACCGCCTTCCGAAGCGCGACATCGTTGCCACCGGCGTTTTTGCCCGGAAATCGGCGAAAATCAAAGCGTCACGGCTGTGGATCAACCTACGCAAACGTTTGTGCGGCGGTGCACAAATGGGCTAGAAGAGGAGATCGAATCCCGGCGGCCGCGCCGCCCTCTGTCTGGACGTTTTCCGCTTGAGCGACACGCCTGAAAATCCCGCCCCTCCGGGGGCAAATGGCGCGGGTGAAATCGCTCCCATTTCCATCACCGCCGAACTGAAGAAATCGTACCTCGACTACGCGATGAGCGTCATCGTCAGCCGCGCGCTGCCCGATGTTCGCGACGGGCTGAAGCCTGTCCACCGCCGGATTCTCTATGCGGCCTATGAGGGCGGATACACGCACGACAAGGCGTTCCGGAAGTCGGCCAACATCGTCGGCGACGTGATCGGCCGCTGGCACCCGCATGGCGACCAGTCGATCTACGACGCGCTCGTGCGGATGGCGCAGCCGTTTTCGATGTCGCTTCCGCTGATCGACGGGCAGGGCAATTTCGGCTCGATCGACGGCGATCCGCCGGCGGCCATGCGTTACACCGAAAGCCGCATGGCGCGCGTCACGGCGAACCTGCTGGACGACATCGACAAGGACACCGTCAATTTCGAGGACAACTATGACGGCTCCCGCCAGGAGCCCACAGTGCTGCCCGCGCGGTTCCCGAACCTGCTGGTCAACGGCGCAGGCGGCATCGCTGTCGGCATGGCGACCAACATTCCCCCTCACAACCTGACCGAGATCATCGACGCGACCATCGCGCTGATGGAAAACCCGGCGCTGGATGACGTGGCGCTGCTCGACATCGTGCCAGGTCCGGACTTTCCGACCCGGGGCCTGATCATCGGCCGGGCCGGATCGCGCAACGGCATGATGACCGGACGCGGCTCTGTCATCATGCGGTCAAGGACCGAGATCGAGACGATGAAGGGCGGCCGCGAGGCCATCATCGTCACCGAGGTTCCCTTTCAGGTCAACAAGGCCACGATGGTCGAGAAGATCGCCGAGCTTGTCCGCGAGAAGAGGATCGAAGGCATCTCGGACATGCGCGACGAAAGCGACCGCAACGGCATCCGCGTCGTGATCGAGATCAAGCGGGATTCGTCGGCCGACATCGTGCTGAACAACCTGTTCCGCATGACGCCGATGCAGACCTCGTTCGGCGTCAACATGCTGGCGCTGAATGGCGGCCGGCCCGAGCTTATGTCGCTGCGCGCAATGCTGCAGGCCTTCATCCGCTTCCGCGAGGACGTGGTCGCCCGCCGCACCAAGTTCGAGTTGAACAAGGCGCGTGACCGGGCTCACGTCTTGATCGGCCTTGCGCTTGCCGTCGCCAACATCGACGACATCATCCGGATCATCCGCTATTCGTCCGATCCAGACTCCGCCCGCATCGCGTTGCTGGAGCGGGCGTGGCCGGCGATGGACATGGCGCCGCTGATCGGGCTCATCGCTGATCGTCGTACCGTGTTCAACGACAAGGGCGAGATCAAGCTGTCCGACGATCAGGCCCGCGCCATTCTCGCGCTGCAACTGTCGCGACTCACCAATCTCGGCCGAGACGAGATCGGCAAGGAAGCATCGGGGTTGGCGGAGAAGATCAAGGATCTGCTGGCGATCCTGGCTTCGCGCGCGCGCGTGCTCGAGATCATCACGAACGAGCTGACCGACATCCGCACCAGGTTCGGCGTGCCGCGCCGGTCGGAATTCGTCGAGGCGGACCTCGATCTTGAGGACGAAGCCTTCATCGAGAAGGAAGACATGGTCGTCATGGTCACCCATGGCGGCTATGTGAAGCGCACCGCGCTGTCCGCCTACCGGACGCAGAACCGTGGCGGCAAGGGCCGCGGCGGCATGGAGACGAAGGAAGACGATTTCGTCATCCGACTTTTTGCGGCCGACACGCATACCGAGTTGCTGTTCTTCTCTTCGACCGGCATGGCCTACAAGCAGAAGGTCTGGCGACTGCCGCTCGGTGCGCCGAACGCGCGGGGCAAGGCTCTGGTCAACATCCTGCCGCTGAAAGAAGGCGAGCGCATCACCTCCGTGATGCCGCTGCCGCAGGATGAGGAAGAACGCGCGCGGCTCAACATCCTGTTCGCCACCAAGTCGGGCGGCGTGCGGCGCAACCTGCTCACCGACTTCCTGTCGGTGAACCGCGCCGGCAAGATCGCCATGAAACTCGAGGACGACTCGGACGCCATTGTCGATGTGCAGATCTGCACGCCGCAGGACGATGTGCTGCTGACCACGGCGCTCGGCCAGTGCATCCGCTTCCCCGTGGAGCAAGTGCGCGTGTTCACCGGACGGACTTCGACCGGGGTGCGCGGCATCCGGCTCGGCGCCGGAGACGCGCTAATCGCGATGAGCGTTCTGGGCACGATCGACGTCACGCCGGCGGAGGCCCGCGCCTTTCTCAAGCGCGCCAATGCCGCCCGCCGCGCCGAAGGTGACGAAGCCGTCGAGGAGGTCGAAGCTGAAGAGGATGCGTCTGCAGATGGCGACGAAGCAGCGCCCGCGCAAGACGCCGAATCCAATGGCGAGGTCGAACTGACCGAAGAGCGATTCGGCGCGCTGCTGTCGGCCGAGCAGTTCATCCTGACGATCACCGATGAAGGCATGGGCAAGCGCGCGTCGGCCTTCGATTATCGCCGCACCGGCCGCGGCGGGAAGGGCCTGATCGCCCACAAGCTGTCCAAGGGCCAGAAGCTGGTCGCGTCCTTCCCGATCGACGCGGCTGACGAAATCATGGTGGTGACAGATGCTGGCCAGTTGATACGTTGCGCTGTCGGTCAGATCCGCATCGCGGGCCGGGCGACTCAGGGGGTTCGCGTGCTGCGTGTGGCGGCGGGGGAGCGAGTCGTCTCTGTGGAGAGACTGGAGGAACAGGGCGGTGACGAGACGGCCGGAAAGACGGGCGGCGGGTGAGCCTCGCCCTGTGCGTGGATCGGCGACGGCGCGGTCCGCACTGGCCCGGCGGCCCACGAAACGCATCGGGCTTTATCCCGGCACCTTCGATCCGATCACGAATGGTCACTTAGACATTATCGGCCGGGCGGTGAAGCTGGTCGACAAGCTGGTGATCGGCGTCGCGATCAACGAGGGCAAGGAGCCGCTGTTCACGCTGGCGGAACGCACCGAGATGGTTCTGACCGAGGCTGGCAAGTTGGCGAATGGCGTCGAGATCGAGGCGCGGCCGTTCGACAACCTGCTGATGCATTTTGCCGAACAGTGTGGCGCCCAGGTGATCATCCGCGGGCTGCGGGCAGTCTCGGACTTCGAGTACGAGTTCCAGATGGTCGCCATGAACCAGCAGATGAACGACGAGATCGAGACGGTCTTCCTGATGGCGGACCCGCACCATCAGGCCGTTTCCTCGCGAC
Organism: Alphaproteobacteria bacterium; assembly: GCA_031419455.1. Taxonomy (GTDB): domain Bacteria; phylum Pseudomonadota; class Alphaproteobacteria; order Caulobacterales; family Hyphomonadaceae; genus UBA7672. The sequence goes on along the minus strand of JANOKS010000041.1, from coordinate 33,961 downwards.
TGGTAAAAGAGATTGCGCGGCTGGGCGGAAACGCCGATTTGTTCGTCCCTGAAGCGGTCCATAAGCGGCTGCTCGCCAAGTACGGCGGCAAGAAGGGCAAGTAAGTAATGTTGCGAAAACTGCTGATGGGGGCCGCTGCTGCGGCCTCGCTGTCTGTTGCTGGCGCCGCCTTGGCCGGACCGGCGGACGATCCGGCCAACTGGCGCAAGGTCGCTGCCGAGAATCTCCTGCAGCTGACCATCAACGGCCAGGACGTGCTGGTCGAATTGCGTCCAGATATCGCGCCCACGCACGTCGCGCAGATCACGAAGATCGCGCGGGCGGGCCATTTCGACAAGGTGCCGTTCCACCGCGTGATCGACGATTTCATGGCGCAGGGCGGCGACACGTCTCTGGTCTATCCGCAAGTCGAGTATCCGATGCTGCGCGGAGAGTTCACCTGGGCGCGTGATCCCTCGAAGCAGAAGGTGACGTGGATTGGCGCGACGCCGGACGGCTACAAGCTCGGCTATATGGATGGCCTGCTCGTGCAGGGCCAGCCGGACGAGCTGGCGATGATCTCCTACCCCGCTGTGGCGCGGACGTGGATGCTGCATTGTTCCGGCGTCACCTCGATGGCGCGGACGAATGATCCGAACAGCGCGACGACGCAGTTCTTCCTGATGCGCCAGCCGCGGGTCGGCGCGGACGGGCTCGACAAGAAGTACACGCCTTGGGGCTGGAGCGTTTCCGGCGTCGATACGATCCGCGCGATCAAGACAGGCGACGAGGACGAGAATGGCGTGCTGCCGCCCGGAACAGCCGACGTGCTGACCAAAGCCGTGATGGTCGCCGACATGCCTGCGGCCAAGCAGCCGGCCGTCTACGTGCGCCGCACGGATGGACCGGAATTCATGGCGAAGGCCGCCGAGATCAAGGTATCCGACCCGTTCGACGCGTGCTACCTGCCGCCCGTCGAAGTCGTTATCGAAAGGGCGAAGCCGTGAGCGCTGCTGACAAAGAGAACACCCTGATCCTCACGCTGGATACCGGCGTCGTCACGATCGAGCTTCTGGCGGACAAGGCCCCGGGCCATGTCGAGCGGATCAAGGAGCTGGCGCGCGAAGGCTTCTATGATGGCGTCGTTTTCCATCGCGTGATCGACGGCTTCATGGCGCAGGGCGGCGATCCGACCGGCTCCGGCATGGGCGGTTCCGAAAAGGACGATCTGCGCGCCGAGTTCAACGACACAAGCCACCAGCGCGGCGTCTGCTCGATGGCGCGTTCGAGCAGCCCGAACTCGGCCAACAGCCAGTTCTTCATCTGCCTCGACGACGCGTCGTTCCTCGACAAGAAATACACCGCGTGGGGCAATGTGGTCAGCGGCATGGACGCCGTCGATGCGCTGCCCAAGGGCGAGCCGCCGCGCAAGCCCGGCAAGATCGTGACGGCGAAAGTCGCTGCGGACGTCTGACCCGCGACGATTGACCTGGGGTCGTGACGGACCCGAATCAAGCATAGATGCCGGCGGAGTGAAGCCATGCCGGTGGACCAGCCATCACCACACCTGCCCGCCAGATCGGGCGGCGTCCTGACCCGGCTGAGGAACTGGTTCCTCGCCGGTATCGTCGTCGCAGCCCCGCTGGCGATCACGATATGGCTGATGTGGAGCGTCGTTGTTCTCGTCGACACGCACATCGTGCCGTTGATCCCGCGGGCGTGGAATCCGGAAACCTATCTAACCTTCGAGTTGCCCGGGCTCGGCATCATCACAGCTGTGCTGGTGCTGACCGTGCTCGGCGCGCTGGTGACCAACCTGGTGGGGCAGCAGGCGCTGCGACTGGGCGAACTTCTGCTCGCCCGCGTTCCGCTGGTGCGGTCGATCTATTCGATCCTGAAGCAGGTGGTCGAGACGATCGCGTCGAACGATGCGTCGTCGTTCAAGGAAGCCGTGCTGGTCGAGTATCCCGGCAAGGGTCTCTGGGTGATCGGCTTCATCACCAGCCGGACGCCGGACGCTGAAATTCTCGCGCATGCGCCGGATGTCGTTGGCGTTCTGATACCGTCATCGCCGAACCCGGCGATGGGCCAGCTGGTGTTCGTCACGCCCGAGCGGATCAGGCCGCTCGACATGGCCGTCGAGAAGGCCGCGAAGCTGGTGATCTCGTTCGGTATCCGCTCGGCCGATCAAGTCGAGGCGGGGTTGCGTAGTGTTCAAGGGAAGTAGCGCGCTATCTCGGGGCACGCTCGGGCGAGATTGAACACCTAGATGTTCTCAAGCATCCAGTCGCGCGCCGCGTCGAGGATTTCGTCGAGGACTTCCGCATCCTTCCGGCCTGTCCTTGCGGGCACGTGAAAGGAATGGTCGGCGTGTTCGACGAGTTGCAGCTTCGCGCGTTTGCCGAGGCCGGCGACCACGGGTTTCAGAAGGGGCGTCTCGGCCAGCGCGTCCGCCGTTCCTTGCAGGAACAGCATGGGCGATTTCACCTTCGACAAGTGCTCCGCGCGGTCCGTGCCGGGCTTGCCTGAGGGATGAAGCGGCCAGGCGAAGAAGACGAGGCCGCGCACATTTGGCAGCGGGTTTTCGGCCTGCGCCTGTGACGTCATGCATCCGCCGAAGGAACGGCCGCCGGCGAACATGGGAAGATCGCCTACGAGCTTTTTGCCTTTGGCGACGGCCGCGCGAATTGCGGCGTGCGCGATGGCAGGACTGTCCGGCCGCTTCGAGCCCTTCTCCATATAGGGAAAATTGAAACGCAGTACGGCGATGCCGCGTGTGGCCAGACCTTCGGCTGTGGCGGACATGTGCTTGTGCGTCATGCCCGCGCCGGCGCCGTGCGCGAGAACCAGAAGAGCTTTTGCATCGCGTGGCTGGTCCAGCAGGGCGGAGACTTCGGTAGCGGCGTCGATGCGGATGGAGATGGATTTTGCGGCCATGTGTTCAAGCCTCCTGTCAGTCGCTCTCAGCCACCATCTCAGCAATGCGTGGTGCGAAGAGATCGCGGGCGCGGCGGACGGCGGCGCCGCGTGCGCCGGCGAGTGTTGGGTCGGCCATCAGCACTGACTTCGCATCGGTGCGCGCGGTCTCGATCAGATTCGCGTCGCGCGCGAGGTCGAGCACGCGGAACGCTGGCAGGCCGGACTGGCGGAGGCCAAAGAGGTCACCGGGGCCGCGGAGCCGGAAGTCGGCTTCGGCGATCTCGAAACCGTCGGTGGTCTTGCGCAGGATATCGAGGCGTTCCTTGCCGTTCTCAGTAAGTGGGGACTGATAGAGCAGGAGACAACTGGACGCCTTCTCGCCGCGACCGACGCGGCCACGCAGCTGGTGCAGCTGGGCGAGGCCGAATTTCTCGGCGTGCTCGATCACCATGATGGTGGCTTCGGGTACATCGACGCCGACCTCGATGACGGTGGTGGCGACGAGGATCGGCGCTTCGCCGGTGCGGAGTTTTTCGAGCGCTGCATCGCGATCCTGCGCCGGCATGCGGCCGTGAACGAGTTCGACCGGGGCTTGAACGTAGTTGGCCAGCACGTCGCGCCGCTGAATCGCGGAGGCGTCTCCGGCGTCTTCGCTGTCGACGGCGGGACAGATCCAGAAAGCGCGCTCGCCGCGGTCGACTGCGCGGGAGACGGCCTCAATCACTTCGTCAATGCGACTGTCCGGGACGGCGGCGGTGACGACCTCCTGCCGGTTGGCGGGCTTCTCGCCGATGACGGAGATGTCGAGATCGCCGTGGACAGCCAGCGCCATGGTGCGCGGAATTGGCGTCGCGCTCATCACAAGCATGTGGGGTGAGGCGCCCTTCGCGGTGAGCTTCAAACGGTCGGCGACGCCGAAGCGATGCTGTTCGTCGATGACGACCAGCGAGAGTTCGGGCAGGTCGACGTCCGACTGGTAGAGCGCCTGCGTGCCGGAGAGGACCTGGATTTTTCCGGCGCGCACGTCATCGAGGATGGCTTCGCGGGCGGCGCCCTTGTCGCGACCTGTAAGAGCTGCGACGCGAATGCCGACGGGGGCGAGGAAGCGGCCGATGGCTTCGGCTTGCTGCCGCGCGAGGATTTCGGTCGGCGACATGAGGGCGGTGACGCCGCCATCGGCTGCGACCTGCGCTGCGGCGAGCGCAGCCACGAGCGTCTTGCCGGAGCCGACATCGCCCTGGATCATCCGCCGCATCGGCACGGGGCGGCCCATATCGGCAGCCACATCTTTGTAGGCATTCAATTGGGCGCGCGTGGGCTTGAACGGAAGGGCGTCGACGATCTGTTTCTCGACGCCGACTGCGCGCGGTATGGCGCGGGCGTGACGGCGTTCGCGGGCAAGCCGGGCCTGGCCCATTGCGATCTCGCGCGCGAGGGCCTCGTCATAGGCGAGGCGCTGACGGGCGATTTCGAAGGCGTCAGTGTCGTAGACTTTCGGCTGGTGCATGCGGAGCAGCGCCTGCTTGAAGGCGGGCCAGGCGTTGCGCTTCATCAGGTGCGGGTCGATCCATTCGTCGAGATCGGGAATACCGTCGAGCGCGGCGGCCATGAATTTGCGGATCTGCTTTGGCGTAACGTTGGCCGTCATCGGGTAGACGGGTTCGACCTCCGGGAGTTCGTCGTCCTTGTCGGGACTCAGCACGTGATCGGGGTGCACGATCTGGCGGCCGCCGAGGAAGTCGCCGATCTTGCCGGAGGCGATGACCGTCTTGCCGATCTCGAACGTCTTTTCGAGCCACTGCCGGTTGGCGTGGAAATAGGCGAGGGTGATGAAGCCGGTGTCGTCGCGCAGGCGGATGCGGGCGGGAAATTTCGCGCGGGCGTGATCGATCTTATCGACCGTGCCTGTGATGGTGGCGATCTCGCCGACCTGGACTTCGTCGATGGTGGCGCGGTTGCGGCGGTCGATCCAGCTTAGGGGCAAGTGGAATATCAGGTCGAGCCATGTCTCGCCGCCGATCAGGCGGGCGAGGGCGGGACGCAGTTTCGGGCCGACGCCGGGAAGGCTCGACAGGTCATTGTAGAAGGGGAAGAGGATCGGGTCGCGCATTGGCGTGGATGGTAGCGGGTTTGGCGCGCTAGGGGGAGGGCGCACGGGCGCGATCCCTGCCGGGGGGCGGCGGGGTTAGGGTGAGGGGGTGCGCGGCTCTAGGAGCGCGCTGGTTCTTCACGCACCAGCATTGTCATTCCCGACGCGTCCTTCGACAGGCTCAGGATAAACAGCGCGCGCGGGTACCCGGGAGTCGGGTGTGACAGATGTGCGTGTGGCCCCTGGGTTCCGGCTCGCACGCTGCGCGTGCGTCCGGAATGACAGGGATGGAGCAGCATCAACGGAGTCACGCTCGGTCTTGTGCCGGGCGTCTTGGTTGATGGCTTCGCGGGGATCGATGCTGAGTCCCCGCGTTGGTCCAACAGGGATTCTCGGGACGAGCCCGAGAATGACTCCGTGGGTGGTTTTGGATTCCTGAATTTGAATGCCGGACGTCGCCTGGGGCAGAGCCTCGTCCGCAGTCTCCGTGTGCCAATCACGGTGGTTGCGGTTGAAGATCATCCTGAGCGTTGTTGCGGCGCCTTGCACGAGGCTCACGAATGCGCACAGCACCGCCTCCAGCCAAAGCTGGATGAGCGGCGGGTTGCCTAATCCTTGTGTGCGGTTTCGTGCTCGTGTCATGCGGGCCATTATAAGTCAGCATTTCCCCCCGCCGATCCTGTGCCTCTGTTTCCCCCAAAATTTTGGGAGCAATATATTTGACTCAGTGCCACGCCATGCGTAGTGGGTGGGACCTGTGGCCACGGCCCTACCGACCGAAGGCCCTTGGAGGCGGGGTCGTGCGTCTTCGTGATGATGTCAGAAAGAGCGTTGTCTTCATCGGGACCGGTGAGGGCGAGACGTTCGAGAGCTACGGGACGGCCTTCCTCACTTGGTACAAGGGAACCCCGTATCTGGTGACTTCGCGACATACCGTCGAACAGATCGGCGATGACCCGTGCGTGTTCCGAGTGAACAGCAAAGACGGTCCAGCGCTGGATATGGACTTTGATCCGTTAAACGACTTCATCGCAGCCAACTACAAATGGCTGCTACCAAGTGACAACACTGTGGATGTCGCCGCTCTGCTGTTTCGAGCGGACCTGCGCATGGCTGGCGCGGACGCGAGGTATATTCCCGAATCTTTGTTCATCGCAGACTCTAAGTTTGAAGAGGAAAACGTTGGCGTCGGTGATTTCTGCTACACGGTAGGCCTCTTCCACCTCCTCAGCGGAAAAAGTCGAAACCTTCCTTTCGTCCACACCGGCCACATCGGCATGCTGCCTGGTGACGAGAAAATCCCGGTGAAAAACTGGCGCGTTGGAAAAAACGAGCCGCCGACGCTTCATGTTGAAGGTTATCTTATCGAGACCAACAGTCTGGGCGGCCTCAGCGGCTCTCCAGTTTTCGTGAGGGCCTCGACCGTAGCTGAGTGGGTGCCGCAGAAAGACGGCCAGCCGCCGCCTCACTACGTCTGGCCAGACGCGAATGTCATGTTGCTGGGGGTGTGGCAGGGCTCTTGGGAGGGCGATCCTGAAGAGATACTGAGAGCAGAAATTCGCGACGGTGCCGTCAAGGTCCCAGTCGGCATCGGCGTGGTCGTGCCAACTTCCAAGCTAATTGAACTGTTGGATTCACCTGAGGCAGAGGCAGGGCGAAAAGCTTTTCATGACAGCCTTACTTCGGAAAAGGCGTCCAAGCCCGACTAATCACCTTTGTCTTTTTCGTCGCGCTCGCGTCGCTCTTCAGCAGCAACATCGTCGCGATTGGCTCGCACCACCTTAGTTGCGAGCTTACGGAATCGCGACATCTCTGTTTCGGTGGCCTTTCCCGCGGCCTTGACGCCTGCCGCCGTATTTGAGGCGCGCTTTGAGTCAGGCGGGGAGGGCTTTTTCGTCATTGCCGATGAGGTCCTTGTAGGTCAGCCGCTTGCCGACGACCGAGCCAGTCACGGAGCGGAAGCGCTCGCCGTCTGTCAGTTTGCGCTCATTGAAACGGAACGCTTGTTCGTCGCAATAGGCAAGCAGGTGAGCCGGATCGACGCTGATGTAGGTGCCGCGAAGCGAACGCTTCAGCAGCGACCAGAAGTTCTCGACGCTGTTCGTGTGGACGTTGCCACGAACGTACTCGGTGGTGTGGTTCACGAAGGCATGTTCGTAGGCGCCAGAGAGGCCAAGGTAGCCGCTGTGCGAGTCGGTCATCACGGCGGAGCCCGCTTCGACGTTGTCGCGCACGAGGGCTTTCAGGGTCGGGCCGGTGGTGTCTGCAATCAGCATGGCGCGCACGCGGCTAGCGGACTTTTCGTCTCCACGCTTAAGGACGCCAGCAACGATGGCTTTGCCCGCGCCACCCTTAGCGCTGAACTTGGGGCGCTTGTGCTTGTGCATGTTCTTGATGCGACCGCCCACGTAGGTTTCATCAACCTCGACCGTGCCGTCCATCTTGTCGAAAGAACCGGCCTTCATGGCGAGGCGGATGCGGTGAAGCATGAACCAGCCAGATTTCTGCGTGACGCCGATGGCGCGCGCCAGCTCGTAAGACGACACGCCGTTCTTGCAGTTGGCGATCATCCAGATCGCGGTGAACCACTTGTCGAGGCCAAGCGCGCTGTCCTCAAACACCGTGCCGACCTTCGCGCTGAATTGCTTGCGCGGATGCTTCTCCTTGCACTCCCAGAGGCGACGGGTCGGCAGGAACTTCACGTCCGTGCGCCCGCAAGTCGGGCAATGCACGCCATCGGGCCAGCGAAGGCTGACCATGGTTTGCAGCGACGTATCCGGGTCTGCAAAGTAGCGGATGGCTTCGGAAAGAGTGGCGGGTTCGCGTTTCATGCCCTCAATCTAGGGGCAGCAGGTCACTGAGTCAAGTATATTAGTGCCAAAATTTTCGGGCAAGTCACTGAATTCACGGGCGAAGATTTTTGAGTTTCCCCCAAATCGTGACAACGACTTTCCCCAAACTCGGCGCCGATTTGTGTGCGGGCCGCCGGGCATCGCCGGGGTCAACTTTGCCACGGCGGCGCCTGAACAGCGCCCCGGCATGCACGGATTGACCTTCCGCAGCGGGCCGCGTAGAAGCTCGGCCCCATGCAAGGTTCGTTTTTCAAGCGCTACTGGACGACCATTACCCCCGCGGGGCTGATGGCGCGCTTGGCTGTTACGAACTAGCCAGAAGCCCGCCGACCAGCCCCGCCGGAAACCGGATGGGGCAGAGTTCGCCCTGTCTCCCGGCTCAAGAGGAGACTACCCCGTGACCCAGGCAGCCCAAGCCGCAGAGCGTAGCTCCAGCGTCGGCGTTGGCGCGAAAACCGTCGCCGTGGTGGGCGCGACCGGCGCGGTGGGCGCCGAGATGCTGCGCTGCCTTGAAGAGTCGTCCTATCCGACCGGCGCGCTGAAGGCGTTTGCGTCCGAGCGCTCGGCCGGCAAGCGGTTCAAATTCCGCGGCAAGGATGTCGAGATGCAGGTGCTGACCGACGACTCGTTCGCGGGGTGCGACGTGGTGCTGTTTGCGTCCGAGAGCGACATCTCGAAACAGTATGTGCCGATCGCCACGCAGGCCGGCGCGTATGCCATCGACAATTCGTCGGCGTTCCGGATGGATGCGTCGGTGCCGCTGGTGGTGCCGGAGGTGAATGGCGAGCTGATCACGCGTTCGCAGAAAGTCTACGCGAACCCGAATTGCGTGGCGGCGATAATGGTGATGGCGCTGTGGCCGTTGCACCAGGCGGGTGGGCTCAAGCGCGTGATCGCGTCGACCTACCAGTCGGCGTCGGGCGCGGGGCGGCCGGCGATGGACGAGCTGGAGGAATCCACGCGGGCGTATCTGAAAGGCGAGGCGTACCCGCCGCGCGTGATGCCGCATCCGTATGCGTTCAACCTGTTCAGCCACAACACGGCGATCGGGCCGGACGGTTACAATGGCGAAGAGACCAAAGTTGTCGCCGAGCTGCGCAAGATCATGGGGCTGCCCGAGTTGCGCGTGGGCGTGACCTGCGTGCGCGTTCCGGTGCTGCGGGCGCACTCGATGGCGATCACGGCGGAGTTCGACTCGAAAGTGTCGGTGGAGGCGGCGCGCGCGCTGCTGGCCAAGGCGCCGGGGGTGAAGGTGGTGGACGATCGCGAGAGGAACCATTTCCCGATGCCGAACGAGAGCGGTGGGCAGAATGACGTGCTGGTGGGTCGTATCCGCGAGGACATCTCGGACCCGACGGGCCATTCGCTGGCGCTGTTCATTTCGGGCGACCAGCTGCTGAAGGGCGCGGCCCTGAATGCGGTGCAGATCGCGGAACGTCTTGTCTAGATTTACAGCGTAGAGCGTGTGTGATGCGTAACGACCGGATTGATGCGGGCTTTGGCGATGTGCAGGCACGCGCGGGTTCGATTGGAGCAGGCGGCGACATGAGCCCTTCAGATGGATCGAGTGTTGGCCCTGCGGGCTGGTCGCCGGATTCCTGGCGGAAGAAGCCTGCGATGCACATTCCGGCGGACTATCCGGACATGGAGAAGCTGGCCGCTGTCGAGAAGCAGCTGACGAGCTATCCGCCGCTGGTGTTTGCGGGCGAGGCGCGGACGCTGACGCACAAGCTGGGCGAAGTGGCGGAGGGCAAGGCTTTCCTGCTGCAGGGCGGCGACTGTGCGGAGAGCTTCAAGGAATTCCATCCGAACAACATCCGCGACACGTTCCGCCTGATCCTGCAGATGGCGGTGGTGCTGACGTTCGCGGGCAAGAAGTCGGTGGTGAAAGTCGGGCGCATTGCGGGGCAGTTCGCCAAGCCGCGTTCGGCGCCGACAGAGACGATCGACGGCGTGACGCTGCCGAGCTATCGCGGCGACAACATCAACGGGATGGAGTTCACGCCCGAGGCGCGCACGCCCGATCCGCAACGGCTGTTGCAGGCCTACCTGCAATCAGCGGCGACGCTGAACCTGCTGCGGGCGTTTGCACAGGGCGGCTATGCCAGCCTCGACAACATCCATCGCTGGATGCTGGGGTTCGTGGAGCGTTCGCCCACCGCAGACCGCTACAAGGCTATGGCGGCGCGGATCACGGACGCGATGGAGTTCATGGAGTCGTGCGGCATCACGCCGGAGACGACGCCTGCGCTGTCGCAGACGGATTTCTACACCAGCCATGAAGCGCTGCTGCTCGGCTACGAGCAGGCGATGACGCGCGAGGATTCGACGCGGCCGGGCGAGTTCTACGACACATCGGCGCACATGATCTGGATCGGCGATCGCACGCGGCAGCCAGATGGCGCGCATGTGGAGTTTTGCCGCGGCGTGCGCAATCCGATCGGCCTCAAGTGTGGCCCCAGCCTGGCGCCGGATGAGTTGCTTCGGTTGATCGACATTCTGAACCCGGAGAATATTCCGGGACGGCTGACGCTGATTGCGCGCTTCGGCTCGGACAAGGTGCGTGATGGGCTGCCGAAGCTGGTGCGGGCGGTTCAGGGCGATGGCCGCAAGGTGGTGTGGTCGTCGGACCCGATGCACGGCAACATGGAAAAGACCGAGGGCGGCTACAAGACGCGGCCGTTCGAGCGCATCCTGAAAGAGGTGAAGGACTTCATCGACGTGGTCGAGAGTGAGGGCGCTCATGCGGGCGGCATCCATCTCGAGATGACCGGGCAGGACGTGACCGAATGCACGGGCGGCGGCCGGGAGATCACGGCGATGGAGCTGCAGGACCGCTATCACACGCATTGCGATCCGCGGCTCAACAATGAGCAGGCGCTGGAGCTGTCGTTTCAGCTGGCCGAGAAGCTGGCGGCGAAGCGGTAGGGCGATCGTGCCGCGCGTGACTTGCCCGTAACACGCCGGGCGGTGCGGTGGACTTGGGGGCTCGCCGGGCGTATGGCGATCAACGGTCAGGATGGTTCTGCAGGAGCGGCGCGCATGGTTCGGATTGCTATCGGGACGATGGCGTTTGCCGTGATGGCGGCGTGCAGTTCGGCGCCTTCGGCGCAGACGCCGCAGCAGATGGTCATGGGCAAGTGGAACTGTGCGACGCAGACCGACGACATCGCGATCAGCGGCGTGTTCGACTATCAGGCCAATGGGCTCGCCAAGAGCACGTCCAACATCGATGTGAATGCCGGCGCGGTGAAAATCGTGCTGACGGCGGATGCGGATTCGACCTGGGGCTTTGGCGCTGACGGCAAGATGACCGAGACCGTCACGGCGATGAAGCTGACGTCTGCAAAGATGGGCGGACAGGACATGGCGCCGGCGATGGTCGCCTCGCTGGTGCAGCCGATGGTCGATGGGGTGGTTGGCCAGTCGTCGACCACCACGGTGGCGTTCGGCGACAATTCCTTCGTATCGACGACCGAGGAAGGCATCGTCACGACCTGCAAGCGCTGAGGCGCGACGGGCGGATGGCGCGTGGGTTCAAGCTGAAGGCGGAAGACATCAGGCCGCTCGCCACGGGGCGCGGCGCGTGCGTCGCCACGGACATGATCACGCGGCAGGGAAAGCGCGTGGGCTTCATGTATCGCGAGAAGCCGGAGAATGCCCAGGACTCGGGCTGGCGCTTCATGTCTGGGCTGGAGACCCAGGACTACATGGACGAGGCGGACAATCACGGCATCTATGACGTGAACACGATTGCCAACTATGACCCCACGATAATCCCTCTGCTGGACGAGCCCGAAGGCGCGGTTTTCGAGCGCGTACCGGGGGCTGCAAACTTCCGGCCTGTTGACGACTGGACGCCGCCGGAGGATTAAGCGCTCCCCGGAAACGCGAACCAGACGCGCACGGAAGATGCGCGATGGAGTACCCCATGTCATTCAAGGCGTCGTTGAGCGCGCGCCTGCCTGCCTGGGCGCGGCCGAAGGACATTCTCGACCTGACGCGCCTTGCCGTGCCGGTGGCGATGTCGCGTGCGTCGTTCATGCTGATGGGGCTGACGGACGCGATCATTCTCGCGTGGTACGCGCCCGGTGAATTGCCGCTGGTGTTGAACGGATGGTTGCCCAGCGGGGTGACCATGGGATTCGGCATGGGGCTGATGCTTGGCGTCTCGGTGATGACGGCGGAGCTCAGCGGGTCGGGCAAGGGTGGAGAGACCGGGCGCATCGTGCGGCGCGGGCTGTGGGTGGGCGCGCTCTACGGCTTGCTGGCGACGCTGCTGGTGTTCGCGATCTCCGAGCCGCTCGTCCGCTCATTCGGATTCAGCGCGGAGCTGGTCACGCCCATCGTGCAGACGACACAGATCCTGGCGCTGGGCACGCTGGGTCACATGCTGGGCATGGCGTGCTCGATGTATCTGGAAGCTCTACGCAAACCGAACCTTGTCACGGCTGTTTCAATGTCGGCCGTGGTGCTGAATGCGATGGTGGCCCTGATCCTTGTGCCGGAATACGGGGCCGTGGGTGTGGCGTGGGCGACGACGGCGTCGCGCTTGTACATGATGATTGTCTTTCTGGTTGTGATTGCGCTGGCGACGCCCGCGTTCAAACCCTCGCCCAGGGGGCCGCCGGGAGAATTCCTGCGGCAGAACAAGGTTGGCGTTGGCACGGGTGTCGCCAACGCCGCTGAGTGGGGCGCGTTCAACCTGACGTTCGTGATCGCGACGCTGGTGTCGATCGACGCGGGCACGATCTACGGCCTCACCGTCCAGATGATGGGCGTGATCTTCATGATCTACATGGGCATGGGGACGGCGACGAGCGTGCGCGTGGCGGAACGGTTTGGGCGCAAGGACGGGCTGGGCGTGCGCGAGGCGTCGCGGCTTGGCGTGGTCGCTGCGATCGCGGTCGGGCTCGTGCTTGCGCTGATCCTCGTGCTGCTGAGGGACGCTCTGGCGCACTGGCTCCTCACAGGGCCGGAAGCGCAGGCCACCGGCGAGTCACATGCGACCAGCCTGATGCCGACGCTGGCGCTGATGCTGGCATTCGCAGCAGCGGTGACGCTGTTCGACGGGCTGCAGGTGGTGGGCGCCATGGGTCTGCGGGCGCAGGGCGTGGTTTGGCTGCCGACGCTGATCCATGTCGGGAGCTACATCGTCGTGATGCTGCCGCTATGCGTCTGGCTGGCGTTCGGGCCGGAACGCTTTCCGGGCGGGCTGGGCCTCGGTGTGTGGGGCGTGTTCATCGGGATCAGCGTGGCGTCAGTGGCGGCTGGGGTGGGACAGGTGCTGGCATTGGAGATCAAGAGCCGGACTGCGGGAGAGCGGGCGGAGGTGCAGGGTGCCGCTGCGGGGGTGGTGGCGCATTGAGAAGTTTGCTGCGGTAGCCTCTCAGATTGTCGTTCCGGGCGAGCATAGCGAGGCCCGGAACCCAGGGGCGGCGCGAGCAGCTCCTGGGTTCCGGCTCTACGCGCTGCGCGCTTCGGCCGGAATGACAATGAAACGTCGTGGCAATGCTTGAGGCATGCCGCATCGCTACGCGACGCGCTGCCGGGCAGGAGCCCGGCGGTCCAGAGTTACTTCAAATCCTTCATCGCCGCGGCCGGCTTGAATGCAGCTGCCGTTCGCGCGGGAATCTTGATCGTCATGCCAGTGGCGGGGTTGCGGCCGTCGCGGGCGGCGCGGGTTTTGGTGACGAACGTGCCGAAGCCGGAGATCGCGACCTGCTCGCCGCGTTTGAGCTGTAGCGTGATCGTGTCGAACACGGCGTCCACGAACCGCGTCGCTTCGGTGAGCTTGATGCCGTTGGTGTCGGCGATCAGCTTGATGAGGTCGGACTTGTTCATTTGCCCGCTCGCAGTTTTGAAGCCGCGACAGAGCGGCCCCTGATCGGGCGCCGATTGTCACGATTCTTCAATACCGGACGTGCGGGGAAGGCAGGATTATATCCCCAGAATCCAGCCTTCCTCTTGCGTCACCACGTCCTTCTGGGCGTCGGTGAGCTTGGCTTCCGTAGCGAATACCTGGCCGAGCTTTCCGTTCGCGTCACGCTCGGCGAACCATTCGGCCATGGTGCGGACCTGGGCCTCGTCGCGGATTTCGCTGGCGCCGATCTGCTTGGCGACGAGCTGGGGGTAGATTTCGGCGACGACGATACGCGTGCCTGTGAGGGCTTCCTCGTCGAGTTTGGCGAGGGGCAGTTCAAACGGCCAGATCTTCATGGCGGGGAAGGACGCGCGCAGGCGCTCGACCGCGGGCAGGCCGGTAAGGGTCTGGCCGCCGACGGCGCCGGCATAGGCGATCTTCCACACGGGTTGAGGGCGGAGCTTGCGCGTCTCGGCGACGTGCTCTTCCGTGACGCGGAATTCGGGAATGTCCTTCGGGCCGTGTTCGCGCGTCTTCTTCATGGCGAGCGTGGTCAGCTCGTCCTTCTTGGAGCAGCCCCAGAACGGGAACGGCCCTTCGGAAATGAGGCGGTTCATCCGCGCTGCAAGCGCAAAGCGGTTGTTCGAGTTGTCGGGCTTGTCCTTCATTTCCTTGAGCAGGAAATCGCGCGTCGCACGCCACGGCGCCTCGCCTTTCAGCTTGAGCGCTTTGGCGGTCCCGGCGGTGAAGCCCATCGGGAAGTCCATGCCGACGAGCACGCGGTCGCCGCGCTTGAGGCAGCGGCCGAGCAAGTCGGTCAGCTCTTCGAGCGCCTTGGCGCGCGTGGGCGGGTTCGACGCCTTGAACGCCAGCTTGAGGCGCGAGTCCGGCGTGAGCGCGCCGATCCAGATGGAGTCAGCGCCGGTGGCTGGCTTGGAGGCGGCGCTCCAGTCCACCATCACATAGCTGTCGAACAGGCGGGCCATTGCTGGTCTTCTTTCAAACATGCAGCCGCGGTCCGCGCGGCAGGTGTATTCCACTATGGGAAGGCGAAAGACCTTGGGGTCTTGAGGGCTGTATAGGCTGGCTAGCCGAGTTTCACGAGCATCTTGCCGGTGTTTCCGCCGCTGAACAGGGCGAGGAAGGCTTCGGGGGCCTTTTCGATCCCGGTCATGACGGTTTCCTCGTACTTGATCTTTCCGGAGGCGATCCAGCCGGCCATTTCCTGCACGAACTCCGGATAGGTGGTGGTGAAGTCGGAGACGATGAAGCCCTGAAGTTTGATGCGGCGGCCGATGATGTTCATCATGTTGTTCGGACCGGGCGTCGGGCTGGAGGCGTTGTAGAGCGAGATCATCCCGCAGATCGGCATGCGCGCATTCATGTTGGCGCAGGCGATGGCGGCGGTGAGGTGATCGCCGCCGACATTATCGAAGTAGACGTCGACGCCCTTTGGCGCGGCTTGCTGGAGCGCCTTGGTGAGGCCGCGGAGGTCGCCGGCGGCGCGATAGTCGATCGCCTCGTCGAAGCCGATGGACTTCAGGTAGTCGCACTTGTCCTTGCCGCCCGCGGTACCGACCACGTGGCAGCCCTTGATCTTGGCGATCTGGCCGACGAGGGAGCCGACGGCGCCGGCAGCGCCGGAGACGAACACGGTCTCGCCCGGCTTGGGCTCGCCGATCTTGAGGAGGCCTGCCCACGCTGTGTGACCCGGCATGCCGGCGACGCCGAGATAGGCCTGGGTGGGCAGCTGGAGATTCGGGAGCTTGGCGAGGTTCACGGCGGCGGCGGGGGCGGTGAAGGCCTCCCGCCAGCCGGCGAACGAGGACACGAGGTCACCGGGTTTGAAATTATCATCACGGGAGGCGACCACCTGGCCGACCGCGCCGCCGTTCATGGCCTGCCCCAGCTCGAAGGGGGCGGCATAGCTCTTGGCGTCGTTCATGCGGCCGCGCATGTACGGATCGACGGTCATCCACAGGTTGCGGACCTGGACCTGGCCTGGACCCGGATCGGGCGATTCAGCCGTAGCGAGTTCAAAGTCCGTGAGTTTCGGCTCGCCGACGGGTCGGGCGCGGAGGCGCCATTCACGGGATGTTACTGACGCCATTACGGCCTCCAATTTGTCGCACGGCGCTCATTGCGCCTTTGCACGGATTTTTCCAGTCTTTTCGGGCATTTGCCGGTTGAAAGATACTGTAACCAACCTTGATGCCCCCGCTCATTGTGCGGCTGCGATATTCGCGTATCTGCTCACCCTGCGCCTTAGGGCGTGTCGGAGGGTAGCGTTTTGAAGCGTATCGAGAACCCGGCCAGAACGGCCACTGTCGTCGGTCGCCACCAGGGCAAGGTCCGGGTTGGCGTGATCGGCGCGGGTGTCTTCGGTGGCTACCACGCGCAGAAGTTCGCCGCGAGCGAACATGCAGAATTCGTCGGCGTCTTTGATCTGAGCGCAGAAGCTGCGGCCAAGGTCGTGGCGAAGGTCGGCACGGGCGCCGTGTTCACGACATTTGAAGCGCTGGCAGATGTTTGCGATGCGCTGGTCATCGCGACCTCGGCGTCGTCGCACGCCGCTCTCACGCGCAAGGCGCTGGAAGCCGGCAAGCATGCGCTGGTCGAGAAGCCCCTGGCGCTGACGGGCGTTGAAGCGCGCTCGCTGGCCAAGCTGGCGCTGGAGCGCGATCTGGTTCTTTCCGTTGGCCACCAGGAGCGTCTGGTGTTCCGGGCGATGGGGCTGTTCTCCACGGGCGAGCGTCCGAAGCGCATCGAAGCTGTCCGCAATGGCCCCGCCTCGCCGGAAGGCCGCTGTGAAGACGTGTCGGTCGTGTTCGACCTGATGATCCACGATCTCGATCTCACGGCTGAACTGTTCGGCGGTGAAGTGAAGGGCGCGGATGGCGCTGGCTACAGCGCGCATACGCGCCTGCTGGACCATGCCTCGGCCGAGCTGCACTTCGCCAACAACGGGCACGCCAAGCTCACCGCATCGCGCTGCGCCGAGAAGCGCGAGCGCTGGATGAAGATCGAGTACGCTTCGGGCGTGGTCGAGATCGATTTCATCACGCGTGAAGTGAAAAACACCACGAAGTTCGACATCCGCGCCGACGTGTCCGCGATCCTGCCGGACCCGCTGAAAGCGGCTGACGAGGCGTTTGTTGCAGCCGTGCAAGGTCGCGCGGCCCCGGTCATCACCGGTGGCGTTGGCGCCCGTGCGGCGGCGATGGCCGAGCTGGTTGAAGGCTGCGCGATGGCCGAACAGTCGGTCGCTGCGGCGTAAACGACCTTTCAAAGCAGCTGTTTCTGCCCTAGACGCGCCGCAGCTTGTCGCAACCCCTTGCGATTCACGACGCCCGGCCCAGATCAGCCGCAGCCCCCAACCGAGCCCCGGAGACTGACACATGGCCAGGAAGCCGACTGCTCGCGCCGAATTCGTCTTTTTCAACGTCGTTTATGAAGACGGCAGCCAGAAGTCGAACCGCAAGGTTCCGGCAGATGTGCTGGAAGATCCCTACGACAAGGACGGCGCCATTCGCGCCGCCATCGAGGCGCAGGACAAGGCTATCTCCGAGCGTTCGGGGCTGCCGCCCCTCGGGATCAAGTCGATCACCCGGGTGAAATAACGGCCGCCGACCGGCGGCGACTGACGCCACGGCGCCGATTGCAACTAGACAGTTCAAGCGTACGCTCCCGGATATATGTCAGGGGAGGCGTACATGCCGGATCTCGGCTCAACCGAAATAACCATGCTGTGGGCGAGCGCCTTGCTCGGGGTCATCTACTTGCTGGCCGCTGTCATTCCGACCGTGCTGGCGCGTGGCCTGCCCTGGGCTGTGGGCCCGCGCGACGAGCCAGGTGCGGCGATCGGCAAGGTAGCGGCGCGGCTGGACCGGGCGTGGAAGAACTTCGTCGAGACATTCCCGTTGTTCGTGGCGGCGATCCTGGTCGAGGCGCAGGTTCCGCAGGACAGCGACCTCGCCGCCCTGGGAGCACAGCTCTATTTCTGGGGCCGGGTGGCCTTCTTGCCGCTCTACGCGATCGGCGTGCCCTTCCTTCGCACGATAGTCTGGACTGTTGCGCTGGCCGGCATCGCGATGGTGCTTCTGGCCGCTTTGCCGGGCATCTAGCGGAAATGTCGAACGGCTGACTGGTACGTCGCCCTTGCCGTGGGACGCGGCGAGGATCATGCTGACTGCAGACAAAAGTCGCCGCTAAAGGCGACGGGCGGGAGGACGCCCATGACACAGTTTTCGCGGCGGTCCGTGCTGGTTTCGCGGCGATCCGTGCTGGGCGCGATTCCCGCGCTTGGCCTGCCAGTGCTGGGCGCAGGCCAGCCAGCCATTGCCCAGAGGGCACCGTCAGGCGTGCCGTCAACGTCGATCGGTATCAACCCCACGCAAGATCGCGAGATTGATTACCTGCCCGACGCGTGGGTCGATATCTATGGTCGCCCAACCGCCACCGTGATGATCAACGGGCAGGGCCCGTTCCAGTTCATGGTCGATACCGGCTCGACCACGACGGTGATCGCCAACCGGATGCTTGAGCGACTGCGAACTCCCGCAATCGGCGTTGCAACAGTCGTGGGAACGACCGGCACGGCCGAGATGCCTGTTGCGCGCCTTGATCGTGTCGAGTGTGGCGTCGTGACGAAGGACGCCCTTCGGGTCGCCGTGCTGCCGGACTCCACCATGCAGCGTGAGGACGGCATCCTGGGCGCCGACATGTTTGCAGGGCGCAGGCTGGTGTTCAACATCAAGCAGAAGCAGGTGAGGGTCGAGCCGACGCGCCGCGCGACCCGCAAGGCGCTGGGCAACATGCGCGTGCGTAACGGCCTGCTGGCGGAGATTGATGGCAAGGTCGGGAGCGTGAATGTGAGGTTCATGCTCGACACGGGCGCGCAGGTCTGCATCGCCAACATGGCGCTGAGCGACGCGTTGCGCCGGCGCCACCCCCGGCTGGAGCGCGTGAACAATGTTCGCGTGTACGGCGTCACGGGCCACAAGATCGTCGGGCAGCATATCGCCATGCCTCGCGTGAACCTGAGGGCATTCCAGGTGGATGACGCCGGCTGCGTCGCAGCTGACGCCTCGATTTTCGACCTGTGGGACCTCAATCGCGATCCGGCCTTGATCGTGGGGGTGAACCTGCTGTCGCGGCTCGACTCGTTCTCCATCGACTATGGCGCGCGCATGTTCGACGCCACGCTGATGTCGGAACTTTTTGCGCGCAATGCGGCGGCGTTCGGGTAGGGCGGGAATCGCCGCCTCAGCTTGCCAAGCCGGGCCGGATGGGTACATGCATCCGGCCACCCCCTCCGCAACCCGGAATAGCCACACATGACCGTCAAAGTCCGCTTTGCGCCTTCGCCCACGGGCAAGCTGCACGTCGGGAACATCCGCACCGCGCTGGTGAACTGGCTGTTTGCGAAAGCCCAGGGCGGAACGTTCGTGCTGCGCATCGACGACACGGACATTGAACGCTCCACCAAGGAGAACGAGGAGGGCATCCGGCGCGATCTCACCTGGCTGGGCATGACGTGGGACGAGACGTTCAAGCAATCGGACAGGTTCGAGCGCTATCGCGAGGCGGCCGAGCAGCTCAAGGCCAAGGGGCTTCTCTATGCCTGCTATGAAAGCCCGGAAGAACTGGAGCGGCGCAAGAAGATCGCGCAGAGCCGCAACAAGCCGCCGGTCTATGACCGCGCCTCGCTGGAGCTGACGGACGAACAGCGCAGGGTGCTGGAGGCGGAGGGCCGCAAGCCGCACTGGCGCTTCAAGCTGTCGGGCGGACGCGCCGAATGGAACGATCTCGTGCGCGGGCAGCAGTCGATCGACACGTCGTCGGTGTCGGACCCCGTGCTGATCCGCGAGGATGGCTCCTTCCTCTACACGATGCCGTCCGTGGTGGATGATGTGGACGCGAAGATCACGCACGTGATCCGCGGGGAAGACCACGTCACCAATTCCGGCGCGCAGATCGAGATCTTCCTGGCCTTGGGAGCGCAGCCGCCGGAAATGGCGCACATGCCGCTGCTGATTGGCGCGGACGGGCAGGGGCTGTCGAAACGGCTCGGCTCGTTGTCGGCGGAGCAGTTGCGAAATGAGGGCTACGAACCGCTCGCGCTCCTGTCATTGTTGGCCAAGATCGGCACGTCTGATCCCGTGGAGGCGCGTGAGAGCCTGCAACAGCTGGCGCTCGAATTCGCGTTCTCCAAGATGGGCCGCGCGCCGGCGCGCTTCGACGAGAACGAGCTCGATGGCCTCAACGCGCAGATCGTGCATGCGATGAGCTTCGAGACGGTGAAGCCACGACTGGCGAAGCTTGCCTATGGCGACCAGGCGACGCCGGAATTCTGGGATGTGGTGCGCGGCAACCTCAAGGGCGTGCAGGATGCAGCGTTGTGGCTGGCGGTCGTCTATGGCGGGGGGCTGACGGGACCGGACTTCGATGCCGACGACAGGGCGTTTGTTGGCGAGGCGGCGAAGCTTTTTCCGGCGGGCGCCGTCACGCTGGAGACGTGGAAGACATGGGCCGAGGCGGTCAAGGCGACGACAGGCCGCAAGGGCAAGAGCCTGTTCCAGCCCCTGCGCCGCGTGCTGACAGACCAGGAGCACGGGCCGGAGATGGACCGGATGCTGCTGCTGATCGGCGCCGAGAAAGCGCGGGCGCGTCTGGAGCAGGCCTCGGCTTAGCCGGGGTCGACGAACTGCTTGTTCTGCTCGCGCACTTGCGCCGCCGCGTCGTCGTACAGGAAAGGCAGGAAGGCGTAGCGCCGTCCGCGCGAGACCTGCGTCACGGCGTGCAGCAGCGAGCATGAGAACACGACGGCGCCGCCCGTTGATGGACGGAACCCGCGCGCGCCGTATTCCGGGAACACCACTTCACCGCCGTCGAAATCCTCGCTCAGATTGATCGACACAGCGAACCGGCGATGCGCCGTGCCTTTGGTCGTGTTGTCGCGGTGGGGCCGGAAGTGCGCTTCATCCTCGGCGGCATAGCAGGCGACGAGATAGCGCTCGATCCGCGTCGCGGTGAACTGGTGGATTTTCTCGATCTCCGGCACGATGCGGCGGCGGATGAACGCGGTGACGGTCTTGCGCTCCGTCTCATCGGTCAGCATGTAGTCGCGGCGGCGCTTCTGCACGTCGTCGAGCACAAGGCGCGTACGGCCATCGATCTCGCGCATCACGCCGGACAGGTCGCGGTCGGCGGCGTCATAACCCGCGATCAGCTGCCGGCAGGTGTCCGGGTCGAAGACATTGTCGAGAATGATCACCGGCGCCTGAACGTCCATGCCGGCGATGCGACCAGCGGCGGGAATGCTCGCGACATGCTCGAGCGCCTCGGCGATGTCGCCCTGATCCTTGCGGAACGGAATGACGGCGGTTACGCGCATCATCGGATTGATGATCACCCACTTGCCGAAATAGATGCCCTCTCCTTCAAGCGGGACGACGCCGTAGGCGCGGGCGACAAGATTGTCGTAGTCCCAGAAGAAGCGGTAGCCGGGCAGAATGGAGGCGAGACGCTTCTGGGCCTCGTCCTCGCGATCGGTCGTGACGCCGAAAAACGCCGCATGGAGATCGTTGAATAGATCGCGGCGCTGTTTCACTGCTGCGAGGACGGCAGCCGCATGCGGGGTGGTGGCGGCATGGAAGAAGCAGAGCGCCAGAGAGCGACCGGCGGCGAGATCGAGATTGTAGCGCTCGCCGCTCGAATTGCGTTGCATGACGCGCGGGGCTGGGTCGCCGGGGGCAAGAAGTGCGTAGGCCGTCATGTGTTTCCCGGGCTTGCACCCGCCGGACCAGCCGGCGGGCGACAATGGACGAACAACATTAGGCCATGCGGCTTAACAGTTTGTCGACGGGGGCGGATCAGCCGCCCAGCTGCTCGGCAAACAGCGCGTCGAGCCGCTCGTAGCCCATCTCCATGCCGTCGGTCATGCCGGTGGAGACAGCGGCGTCGCGGATTTCCTTGCTCGCGAACTTCATGACCATTTCAAGCTGGGTGACGCCGTTCTTCTCGCTGAAGGATGTGCGGATGATCGCCGGATTGCTGGCGTCCATCGCGCCGCCGACTTCGCCGGGATCGTAGTTCTCCTCGTGGACCATGCGGGCGGGTGCATCGACCTCGCGGAATTCGCCGAAGAAGCCGAACTCCTTGCCTTTCTCATCCGAGCGCCAGCGCCAGCGATATTTTCCGCCGGGGCGCACATCCATCTCGCACACCGGCATCGACCAGCCGGGCGGGCCAAGCATCCAGCGCCTCACCAGTTCCGGCTGGGTATGGGCGTCCCACACCAGCCTGCGTGGAGCGGCAAAGTCGCGCGTGACGCGCACTTCGGTGTCGCTGGGCAGCGAGACCTTTGCCTTCTCCAGAGTTCTCGTCATGACTGTGTCCTGTCTTCTTGGGTTGGGATTCTAGTTGCGCTTGCGCTTCGATTTTGGAGGCGCTGCCTGCATGTGGCCCAGCAGTTGATCGAGTGCGCTGTAGCGGCGCTCCCACAGCAGCCGGTAGTTCTCCAGCCAAGCGTTGGCGTCTGCGAGTGGAGCCGCCTCGATCCTGCGGGGACGTCGCTGACCGGATTCAGTGGAGATGATCAGGCCGGCATTCTCCAGCACCTTGAGGTGCTTGGAGATGGCGGGCTGGCTCATCGCGAAGGGTTCGGTGAGTTCGGCGACAGACGCCTCCCCCCGGGCGAGGCGCGCAAGGATGGCGCGTCGCGTCGGGTCTGCAAGGGCGGCAAAGGTGGCGTCGAGGCGTTGGGCGGCTGTCATCACTTCATATCCATAACCATATGGTGATAATAACCGGCAGGTTATAGACGTCAAGCGGGGCAGCTGAACTTTTTCCGCGACGATTGTGTCATGGCAGTCGCGGGCGCTGTTTGGCGGACACTGACTGGATGATGAGGTCACCCTTTGCCTTCAGGTCCAGCTTCCAGCCCGCCTGCAGGACCGCCGCGGTGATGAGCGCGTCCACCGGCTCCGATTTCAGCATGCCGAGCCCGTCCAGCCGCACCGACCTGATGCGCGGTCCCTTGCCCTCCATGAGCCCGTCAGGGTCATCGAGCGTCGCGCCGAACATGAAGAACAGCGTCGCCCAGCGCGGGTAGAATGCGATCGAGATCGGCAGGGCGGAGATCTTTGCCGTCGGTCCGAAGCCGACGGCGAGGGCGTTGTAGTTGTCGTAAACCGGGCAGATTGCGCCCGGCAGGCGTTTTCTGAGGTGTGTGATCGCGGACCGCCCGAGTTTTTCCATCTCGGGCGAATACTTTTTCAGAAAGGCGTCGAGTTGCTGCTGGGCAGTGGCCATGACGTCAGGCTATTCTGAAATCGTCCGCGGACGCCAGCGCAGTGGAACCAATTCCGTACCCGGAGCGTTTCGGGTCGGAAGCGGAGACTGAAAATGGCAGGACGTCGGACGGAAACGGATTACAGGAACTCGGCCGAAAGTCTGGCCGGGAGAGTGGTGGGCGATATGTCAGAACTTTCAGAGCGTGCGAAACGCGCCCTTGGCGGCGCGCAGGAATTTGCGGGCGAATTCGCGGAAGGTGCAGCGAAGGGTGGTCGCAAGGCCGCCAAATTCGTCGTGCGCGAGGTGCGCGAGCATCCGCTGCGAACGCTGGCCATCGGCGCCGCCGTTGGGGCGGTGGTCGCTGCAGTGATTATGCTGCGGAACAGAAGCGACGAACAATAGATTGATTGCTCAGGTTGCGACGAGGCCGATGGTGCTCTGCGCCACGGCTTCGGCAACCCTGATGCCATCCACAGCAGCGGAAAGTATTCCGCCTGCATAGCCCGCGCCTTCGCCGGCTGGGTAAAGCCCTTTCACACTCAGCGACTGCAAGTCAGCGCCGCGCGTCATCCGCGCGGGGCTTGATGTACGCGTTTCGACGCCGGTCATGACAGCTTCGTCCATCGAGAAACCCTCGATCTGGCGGCCGAACACCTGCAGCGCCTCGCGCATGGCGGTCGTGGCATATTCGGGAAGGCAAAGATTGAGATCGGTCGGCGTCACGCCAGGCTTGTAGGATGGAGTGACCGAGCCGAGCGCTGTGGAGGGCTGGTTGTTCAGGAAGTCGCCGACCAGCTGGCAAGGCGCGAACCATGACGCGCCGCCGGCCACGAAGGCTTTCTCCTCCCAGTATCGCTGGAATGCTATGCCCGCGAGCGGGCTGGCGCGTGCGTCTCCCGGGAAATCCTCCGGCGTTACGCCAACCACGATGCCGGCATTCGCATTGCGCTCGTGCCGCGAATACTGGCTCATGCCGTTGGTGACGAGGCGTCCGTCCTCGGAGGCAGCCGCCACCACGGTACCGCCCGGGCACATGCAGAACGAGTAGACGCTGCGGCCATTGCTGGCGTGGTGGGCCAGCTTGTAGTCGGCAGCGCCGAGAATGGGGTGGCCCGCGCTTGGGCCGAAACGGGCACAGTCGATGATCGATTGCGGATGCTCGATCCGGACGCCGATCGAGAACGGCTTCGCCTCGAAGAACACGCCGCGGTCGTGCAGCATCTCGAACGTGTCGCGCGCCGAGTGACCCAGCGCCATGACGAGGTGATCCGTCTCGATCGTCTCCCCATTGGCGAGCACGATCCCGGCGACCTGCCTCTCGCCATTGCGTTCGTGCAGGAGGATGTCGGTCACCTGATGCTCGAACCGGATCTCCCCGCCGAGCTTTTCGATCTTTCCTCGCATGTGCTCGATGACCGAGACAAGGCGGAACGTGCCGATGTGAGGTTTGGAGACGTACATGATCTCTTCAGGCGCGCCAGCCTCGACGAACTCCGTCAGGACCTTGCGGCCGAGATGACGCGGGTCCTTGATCTGCGAGTAGAGTTTACCGTCGGAGAAGGTGCCTGCGCCGCCTTCGCCGAACTGCGCGTTGGAGGCAGGGTTGAGTACGCCCTTGCGCCAGAACTTGAATGTATCGACCGTGCGCTCGCGGACGATCTTGCCACGCTCCAGGATGATCGGGTTGAAGCCCATCTCGGCCAGCAACAGCCCAGCGAACAGCCCGCATGGGCCCATGCCGACGACCACGGGTCGGTTCACACCCGCCGCGGCCTGTACGGGCGCGTGGTAGTGCAGGTCAGGCGTGCGGACGACCTGCTTGTCTTTCGACAGCCGCTTCAGGACGGCGGCCTCGTCCTTCACCGCGGCGTCGATCGTGTAGATGAGCTGGATCGCCGACGTCTTGCGGGCGTCATAAGCCCGCTTGAACACGGTAAATGAGACGAGGTTCTGGTCGGAGACATCAAGGCGCTTCAGGATTGCCTGTCTAAGCGCTGGCTCGGCATGGTCGAGCGGCAGCTTGAGTTCCTGGATGCGGAGCATCTGCGTAGTCCTTCATGGGGGTGGCGCAACGCACACCAGACCAGTGAGGGGGCGTATAGGGGAGGTTGGGAACGGTTGCAATTTCGGAAATCATGCCCCGCGAATGCGATGGCTTCCCCTCTCCCCACAAGGGGGAGGAGGGAAGCGCTAGCGCAATTCGCGATTTAATCTTCCAGCAGCGCGATCAACCTTTCGCGCGCTTCGAGAAACTCTTCCCGGAACTGTTGCACGACCTGCACGCAGGACATGGACTGGTTCATCAGCCCGACGCCCTGGCCGACCCAGTAGGTCGCCAACTGTTTCGCTCCTTCGTGCCCGGTTTCCGCGAGCTTGTTCACGCGTCGCAGCGCTGGCTCCGAGACGAAGCTCTGGAGGGGCATGCCGAGCGGAACTGGCGCATCGGCGCGTTCCCATGCATCGGTCCATGGCGAGCGAAGTTGCCGCGAGTGCTTGCCGGTGCGCGAGCGCGAGCGAACCGTGTCGCGCGATGAAGCGGCCAGCATCTTCTGCTTGATCGTCTCGCTGGTCTCGGCCTCTGTCGTCGTCAACCACACCGAGCCGCACCAGGCGCCTGCCGCCCCCATCGACATGGCCGCCGCCATTTGCGTTCCGGTCGTGATGCCGCCGGCGGCGAGGATCGGCGTCGTGGCGCCCATCGCCTGTACGGCGCGGTGCACTTCCGGCACCAGCACCATTGTCGATACCTCGCCGCAGTGGCCGCCCGCTTCGCCGCCAGCGACGACCAGGATATCGACGCCCGCCTGCACTTGCGCCACCGCATGCTCCTTCGCGCCGACGAGCGCGGCCACCGGCACGCCATGGCGTTTGCCCATCTCCAGCATGACTGGCGGCGGCACGCCGAGTGCATTGGCGATCAAGCGGATCGGAAACTGAAAGGCGACTTCCAGCGAATTGGCGGCGCCCTCTGCGCGCATGTTGCGCGCAAAGCCGACACTGCGCTCACGGTCTTCGTCAAGATTGCCGGGCTCGATGCCGTGCGAGGTGAGAATGCCGCTCGCGAAATCCTTGTGGCCTTGCGGTACGGCGGCGAGGAGCGCGTCGCGGCTGAACGCCTCGGACTTGCCCTCCATGCTGTTCGGCACGATCAGGTCCACGCCATAAGGCTTGCCGCCGCAATGGGCGTCGATCCAGGTCAGTTCCTCGCGCAGCCGGTCCGGGGGCAGGTTGACCGCGCCGAACACGCCCATGCCGCCCGCGCGCGACACGGCGGCGACCACATCGCGGCAATGGCTGAAGGCCAGTAGCGGAAAATCGATGCCGAGCATCTCGCAGATGGACGATTTCATGGTGAGGCCTTTTGCGAAGGTCACGGCAGGGTGGTGCGTGCGGAGGGCCACGTCAATTTCACGTGGCGGAAGGGTGGCGTTTTCCTACCGCGGCAGGTTGCTCGCGCCCATCAGATACTCATCCACCGAACGCGCGCACTGGCGACCTTCGCGGATCGCCCACACCACCAGCGACTGTCCGCGCCGCATGTCGCCACAGGTGAAGATCCGCTCGGAGCTCGTCTTGTAGTCGTCGGTGCTTGCCGCGACGTTGCCGCGCGGATCGAGCGCAGCTTTCGACTGATCGAGAAGTCCGGGAACGATCGGCCCCGTGAAGCCCATGGCGAGCAGGACGAGGTCGGCCTTGAGTTCGAACTCCGAGCCCGCGACCTCCTTCATCTCCAGCCCGCGGGCGCCTTTCACCCACTCGACGCGCGCGCAGACGATGGCTTTCACCTTCTCGCCGTCGCCGATGGCGCGCTTGGTGATGACCGCCCAATCGCGCTCTGCGCCTTCTTCGTGGCTTGACGAGGTGCGCAGCTTCAGCGGCCAGTCCGGCCAGGTCAGCGCCTTGTCTTCATGCGCGGGCGGCCGGGGCATGATCTCCAGCTGCGTGATGCTGGCCGCGCCATGCCGGTTCGATGTGCCGATGCAGTCCGATCCTGTGTCGCCGCCGCCGATCACGATGACATGCTTGCCACTGGCCGAGATCGTGCCGCCGGGAGCCGCCGTGTTCTCGTCGTCGCCTGCCACGCGCTTGTTCTGCTGCGTCAGGAAATCCATTGCGTAGTGCACGCCGTCGAGTTCGCGCCCCGGCACGGGCAGGTCGCGCGGCTTCTCCGCGCCGCCCGCCAGTACGATCACTTGATAGTCGTCGAGCAGACGCTGCACGGACACATCGATGCCGACATGCATGCGCGGACGGAAGATGACGCCTTCGCCTTCCATCTGCCGCATCCGCAGGTCGATGTGTTTCTTCTCCATCTTGAAGTCGGGAATGCCATAGCGGAGCAGGCCGCCGATGCGGTCCGACTTCTCGAACACGGTTGGCGAATGACCTGCGCGCGCCAGCTGCTGCGCGCACGCCAGCCCAGCCGGGCCTGAGCCGACGACAGCGACGCGCTTGCCTGTTCCACGCGGCGCTGACTGCGGCTTGATCCAGCCTTCATCCCAGCCGCGATCGATGATCTCGCACTCGATGGATTTGATCGACACCGGGTTGTCGTTAATGTTCAGGACGCAGGAGGCTTCGCACGGGGCGGGGCAGACGCGGCCCGTGAACTCCGGGAAATTGTTGGTCGAGTGCAGGTTCTCCAGCGCGGTCTTCCAGTGGTCGCGCATGACGAGATCGTTCCAGTCAGGAATCTGGTTGTTGACCGGACACCCTGGCGTGCCGGGCGCCACCGACCCCGTGCCCTGGCAGAACGGGATGCCACACCCCATGCAGCGCGCTGCCTGCGTGCGGATTTCCGCATTGTCCATGCGCTTGAGGAATTCAGCGTAGTTCTTCTTGCGCGCCTCCGGCTTTTCGTAGGCGCGTTCTTTTTTTTCGTATTCGAGGAAGCCTGTGGGCTTGCCCATGTTCGTGCTCCCCTGACTCTACTCGGCCGCCACTGTGGCCTGGTTCGCCGCTTTCATGTCTACCAGTGCGCGCGCGTAGTCCGTGGGCATGACTTTCACGAAGTGTCCGAGCGCGACGTCCCAGTTGTCCAAGATTTCACGGGCGCGGGCGCTGCCCGTGTGAAGCAAGTGCCGCTCGATGATGATGCGTAGCCGCTCCGCATCGAACGCCAGCATGTCACCCATGCCGCTGTTCTCCGCAGATGGCGCGCGCTGCAGGGGGGCATCCGCTTCCGGCCCGCCCATCGCCGACTTAACAGTTTCGAGCTTCACCATCGATGGATTGCACCGGCTGACGAAGCCCTTCTTCGGATCGTAGACATAGGCTACGCCGCCCGACATGCCGGCCGCAAAATTGCGCCCGGTCTCGCCAAGCACAACCACCACGCCGCCGGTCATGTATTCGCAGCCATGGTCGCCGCAGCCTTCAACGACTGCGACCGCGCCTGAATTGCGCACGGCGAAGCGCTCTCCCGCGACACCCTCGAAATAGGCCTCGCCGGCGATGGCGCCGTAGAGGACCGTATTGCCGACGATGATGTTCTCGGTCGGCTCGCGTTTCACGCCATCTGGCTGGCGCACGACGACGCGACCGCCCGACAGGCCCTTGCCGACATAATCGTTGGCGTCGCCGACGAGGTTCAGCGACACGCCGCGCGCAAGGAACGCTCCGAAGCTCTGTCCGGCAGTGCCGGTCAGCGCGATCTGGATCGTGTCTTCCGGCAGCCCGGCATGACCGAACTTCCGCACCACTTCGCCGGAGAGCATCGCGCCGACCGTGCGGTTCACGTTCCGAACGGTCTCGCTGATCTGCACCGGTTTTGGCGTCTTCCCGAACGCAGCCTTGGCTGCCTTGATCAGCCTGTGATCCAGCGCGCCTTCCAGCCCATGGTTCTGGCTTTCGGAAACCTTCACCGCGACGCCCGGCCTGGCCGGCGCCTGGTAGAGCAGCTTCGACAGATCGACGCCCTTGGCTTTCCAGTGATCAAGCGCCTTGCGCATGTCGAGCAGGTCGACCCGGCCGACCATCTCCTCGAACTTGCGGAAGCCAAGCTTCGCCATGATGTGGCGCACTTCCTCGGCGACGAAGAAGAAATAGTTGATCACGTGCTCGGGCGCGCCGGTGAAACGCGCGCGGAGGACCGGGTCCTGCGTGGCCACGCCGACAGGGCAGGTGTTGAGGTGGCACTTGCGCATCATGATGCAGCCTGCCGCGATCAGCGGCGCCGTCGAGAAGCCGAACTCGTCCGCGCCCAGCAGCGCGCCGATCGCCACGTCGCGCCCTGTGCGCAGGCCGCCATCGCCCTGCACCGCGATCCGCCCGCGCAGTTCGTTCAGCACGAGGGTCTGTTGCGTTTCAGCGAGCCCGATCTCCCACGGACTGCCTGCGTGCGTGAGGGAGGTGAGCGGGGATGCGCCCGTGCCGCCTTCATAGCCCGAGATCGTCACATGATCCGCGCGCGCCTTGGAAACGCCAGCCGCGACTGTACCGACGCCGACCTCAGACACGAGTTTCACGGAGATGCGCGCGACAGGGTTCACGTTCTTCAGGTCGTGGATCAGCTGCGCCAGATCCTCGATCGAATAGATGTCGTGATGCGGCGGCGGCGAGATGAGGCCGACGCCGGGCGTCGAATGGCGCACCTTGGCGATATTCTTGTCCACCTTGTGGCCTGGCAGCTGTCCGCCTTCGCCGGGCTTTGCGCCCTGCGCCATCTTGATCTGGATGTCGTCGGCATTGACGAGATATTCGGTCGTCACGCCGAAGCGCCCAGACGCGACCTGCTTGATGGCGGACCGCATCGAGTCGCCATTCTTCATGCGGACGAAGCGATCCGGCTCCTCGCCGCCTTCACCCGTGTTCGAGCGGCCGCCGATGCGGTTCATCGCGATGGCGAGCGTCGTATGCGCCTCGCGGCTGATCGAGCCGAAGCTCATGGCGCCCGTGGCGAACCGCTTCACGATCTCGGCGGCGGGTTCGACTTCGTCGATCGGAATTTCCTTGTCCGCAAATTTGAGCTGCATCAGGCCGCGAATGGTCAGGAGGCGCTCGCTCTGTTCGTTGATCGACTGCGCGAAAGCCTTGTAGTCCTCCGAAACGTTTCCGCGCACGGCGTGCTGCAGCTTCGCAACGGAGTCCGGCGTCCAGGCGTGGTCCTCCCCCCGGATGCGGTAGGCATAATCGCCGCCGACATCGAGCAAATCCTTGTAGAGCGGATCGTCGCCAAACGCTGCCGCGTGACGGCGCACGGCTTCTTCGCCGATCTCCCTCAGCCCGACGCCCTCGATCGTCGTTGCGGTGCCGGTGAAGTATTCCTGGATCAGTTCGGTCGACAGACCGACGGCGTCGAAAATCTGAGCGCCGCAATAGGACTGGTAGGTCGAGATGCCCATCTTGGACATGACCTTCAGGATGCCTTTGCCGATGGCCTTGATGTAGTTCTTCTTCACCTCCTTGGCGGTGAGCTGGATGCCCTCGCGCTGTCGGATCTGCTCTAGCGTCTCGAAGGCGAGATACGGGTTCACCGCTTCGGCGCCATAGCCGGCGAGCGTGCAGAAGTGATGCACTTCGCGCGCCTCGCCGGTCTCGACCACAAGCCCGACCTGCATCCGCAAACCTTGCCGGATCAGCTTGTGGTGCACCGCCGACAGCGCAAGCAGGGCTGGCACGGGGATGCGCTCCGCCGATACGCCGCGATCCGACAGGATCAGGATGTTGATGTCCTGCAGCACATGCTCGGTTGCTTCCAGACGGATGCGCTCGATCGCAGCTTTGAGGCCCGCCGCGCCTTCGCTGGCGTCCCAGGTGATGTCGATCGTGGCCGTGCGGAATGCGCCATCCACGAGTTCGGAGATCGACCTGATCTTGTCGAGGTCCGCGTTCGTCAGGACAGGTTGCGAGACCTCAAGACGCTTGTGCGTGCCCGCCGCCAGTCCCAACAGGTTCGGCCGCGGCCCGATCATCGAGACCAGCGACATCACCAGCTCTTCGCGGATCGGATCGATCGGTGGGTTGGTGACCTGCGCGAAGTTCTGCTTGAAATAGTTGTAGAGCAGCTTTGGCTTGCGGCTCAGCACGGCGATCGGCGTGTCCGTTCCCATCGAGCCGATGGGGTCGTCGCCGAGTTGCGCCATCGGCTCAAGGAAGAACGACACGTCTTCCTGCGTGTAGCCGAACGCTTGCTGGCGATCGAGCAGGCTGACACTGCTCGGCAGCGCCGGCCCTTCCTGATCCTCCGGGTCGGAAAGCTCGGTCAGCTTGAACTGCATGTCCTGCAGCCAGGCCTCGTAGGGGTGTTTCCCCGCTATCGCGCTCTTGATCTCCTCGTCTTCGATGATGCGGCCCTCTTCGAGGTCGATCAGCAGCATCTTGCCCGGTTGCAGCCGCCACTTGCGGACGATCCGCTCCTCCGGGATCGGCAGCACGCCGGACTCGGACGCGAGCACGACATGCTCGTCGTCCGTCACGATGAAGCGGGCAGGGCGTAGTCCGTTGCGGTCCAGCGTCGCGCCGATCTGGCGGCCGTCGGTGAACGCGATCGCCGCCGGGCCGTCCCACGGTTCCATCAGCGCTGCGTGGTATTCGTAGAACGCGCGGCGCGCCGGCGCCATGTCCTGATGCCCGGCCCACGCTTCGGGGATGAGCATCATCATGGCGTGGCTCAGCGGATATCCGCCCGCCACCAGCAGCTCCAGCGCATTGTCGAGGCAGGCCGTGTCCGACTGTCCGTGCGGGATCAGCGGCCACATCTTGTCGAGGTCGGCGCCCAGCAGCGGGCTCTCCATCGAGCGGCGGCGCGCATACATCCAGTTGACGTTGCCGCGCACGGTGTTGATCTCGCCATTGTGCGCGATGAACCGGTACGGGTGCGCCAGCTTCCAGCTGGGGAAGGTGTTGGTGGAAAAACGCTGGTGGACCAACGCAAGCGCGCTTTCGCACAACGGGTTGGTCAGGTCCTTGTAAAACGTGCCGACCTGGCCCGCGAGCAGCAGGCCCTTGTAGACGATCGTGCGCGTCGACAGCGACGGCATGTAGAACTCGGCGAGGCCGGGCAGGTTCTTCTTCTTCGCAATCTCGGCCAGCGGGTTCTGCGTCTCCTTGCGGATAGCGAGCAGCTTCCGCTCGAACGCATCCTGATCCATCGCGGGCGAACCCTTGGCGATGATGGCCTGCTTGATCACCGGCATGGAGGCGATCACCGCCTTGCCGATACCCTGCGTGTCTGTCGGCACATCGCGCCAGCCCAGCAGGATCTGTTTCGACTTGGCGAGGTAGTTGGCGAACTGGTTCATCGCGAAGTCGCGCGCCGCCGCATCGCGTGGCAGGAAGCACATGGCGACCGCGTATTCGCCCGGCTGGGGCAGGTCGACTTTCGCGCCATTCGCCCAGTCCCGGAACAGCTTGTCCGGAATCTGGATCAGGATGCCCGCGCCATCGCCCAGCAGAGGGTCCGCGCCGACAGCGCCGCGATGATCCAGATTCACGAGAATCTGGAGCCCCTGAGCCACGATGTGGTTGGATTTCTTGCCCTTCACGTTTGCGATGAAGCCGACGCCGCAGGCATCGTGCTCATTGCGCGGATCGTAAAGACCCTGTGCGGGGGGAAGACCAATTTCCATGCGCGTATACTCGTTCAGTCCGAGGTGAACCTGAGCGCCTACCAGCTAGGCACAGAATTTCAATCGAATAGCCCAAGGTGCGGCATTATTTGCGTGGAGCTGCACTAAAGAGGTTGTGTACGCACCGCTTGTGCCTCTGGAAGCGACTTTCGGCTTCTGGCCTTGCAGCGGGAACGCTGCCCGCAGCGGTGGTCCTTTGCGCAATCGCTTGCCGCAACGGGACAAGATCACGAAATTTCCTTCGCGCCCGGTCAAGCCGGATAGAGCTGTCCGTGCTCCTGAGCATAGGGCGCGTATGACTCCTTCAGCGTCGCCTGGTTCAGCAGCATCGTGGCGATCACCTTCGACCCACCCGGCCGGTAGACGAACGTCCGCGTCCAGTAGCTCTCCGTCCGCCGGCTTCCGCTGAGGGCCACGATCTCGCGCTCGATCTCGTAGTCCTCGCCGACGAATAGCGGGCCATCGGTCATTCGGATTTCCTGGTCCGCAAACAGGCCCACGGCCGGCCCTTTGATCGGCAGTCGATCCTCGCGCGCGACATACTGCACCAGCACGCTCACCATCTCCCATGGGATGATCGCGCGGTCCCACGGATTGTCGGCGCCTGAATACCATGGCGATGGCTCGGTGATCTTCGCGAGCTTCTGGTCGAGCGAGAACGGATAGAGTTCGCCCATGTGCTGGTCTGCGTCCATGCGGATGCGCGTGCGCGCCGTGCGATGGCCCACTTTCAGGTCGCGCAGGATCACGGGCTGCTGCAGCGGGGCCAGTTCGTTCAGCCGCAGGTCCAGCGCAGTCGGCGGCGCGTGTGTTCCGACCGACGCAGTCCCCCGCAGCACCTCCGTCCCGTCCCGCTTGCTCGCCCAGACCGTCGCGTGGTCCTCGCCGGGTTCCCGCTCGATGAAGGCGCGGACTTCCTCCCCTTCCATCACCATGTTGCGGTAGTGCGCCGACAGGCAGCCCTCGGCGAGAAACCGCTCGCCCCAGATCGCTTCTGCGAGGGGAATAAACTGGCTGTAGTGCGTCGGCCCCTCGATCGGCCCGGCCTTGAAGCCCAGCTTCTGCGCCATCGCATCGTCATGTAGCGAGACGTGATTGTCGTAGCTCTGCTCCAGCAGCATATTAACGGGCGCGCGCCACGGCCCCGCCAGCACCTGGCCGATCGTTTCCAGGCTGGTGTCGAACGCGCGTGTGGCCATGGCTTTTTCTCCCGGCGCAACTATCGCGCCTGCGACGGCGGTGGCGCAAGGTCGGGCGCAGCATTACATTGGTCGAAAGGAGTTCCGCCATGGCCGTCCCGCTTCGCATCGACTTTGTCTCGGATGTCGCCTGCCCGTGGTGCGTGGTCGGCCTCAGGTCGCTGATGAAAGCCCTGGATGCCGTCGGCGACAAG
>JANOKS010000040.1:0-6438 GCA_031419455.1 Alphaproteobacteria bacterium | reverse complement strand
GAAGATGAAGTCCGTCATCGCGGGGCTGTAGACGTCGCCGCCCGCGCACGGCCCCATGATGACGCTGATCTGCGGGATGACGCCTGAAGCCAGCACGTTCTCGAGGAAGATGTCGGCATAGCCGCCCAGCGCCTCGACGCCTTCCTGGATGCGCGCCCCACCGGCATCAAACAGCCCGATCACCGGCGCGCCGGCCTTGATCGCGGCCTTCTGCACCTTGACGATCTTCTCCGCATGCGCGCGCGATAGCGAGCCGCCGAACACGGTGAAGTCCTTCGAGAACACATAGACGAGACGGCCGTTGATCAAGCCCCAGCCGGTAACGACGCCATCACCGGGGACGCGCTGGTTCTCCATGCCGAAATCGTGGGAGCGATGTTCGACGAACATGTCCCACTCCTCGAACGAGCCCTCGTCCAGCAGCAGCGCGATCCGCTCGCGCGCGGTGAGCTTGCCCTTGGCGTGTTGGGCCTCAATGCGCCTCGCTCCGCCGCCAAGTCGGGCGTTCTCGCGCTTCTTCTCAAGTGCGTCGACTATATCCTTCATTTGCAGCTCCGTTGTTCTTGCGTTTGCCAATTCCGAGCGGCTTGCAACGCCTATGAAGGCCAGGCTGATGGGGCCATCCGCAGTAACTCGCCGGCGAGATAGAGCGATCCGCAGACGACGATGATCGGCGCGGGTTCCAATGTCTCGAGCGCCAGCTCCACAGCAGCCGTTAACGAGGGTGCTGTTTCAACGGCCAAGCCAGCGTCATGAGCGAAGGCGGCCAGAGTTTCTGCCTTTGCAGCCGAGGCGGCGCTGAAGTCAGTGACGGTGAGGCGGAACGGCTGCAGTCCCCTGAGATTTTCAAGGATCTTTTGAGCGTCCTTGCTCTCGAGCAGCCCCAATACGATGTGAAGGGGTCGGCCGCTCTCGCCCCGAAGGCGATCCAACGTGGGGACAATGGTGGCTATCGCGTGCGGATTGTGCGCCCCATCAAGCCATAGTTCAGCGCCTCTCGCCTTCACGCGACGCCACAGGGGGCCCTGGGTTATTTGCTGGAGTCGGGCAGGCCAGACAGCATTCAACACCCCTTGCGCGATCGACGCATGCGACATTCTTAGACGTCTGGCCGCTGCCACCGCAACTCCGGCGTTGGCGACCTGGTGCGCTCCCGGCAGGCCGGGGCTGGGCAGTCTGAGCACTCCTAGTCCATCGCGAAATTCCATCTCGCCGCCTTGGCTTTCGATGACAAAGTCACGGCCCGCGATCTCCAGGGGCGCACGCGCACGCAGCGCCACCTGCTCTATAACATCGCGCGCCAGACTGTCTTGGGCTGATGAAACCGTTGGAACGCCAGCCTTAATGACGCCAGCCTTCTCAAAGGCAATCTCGGGAATTGTGTCACCAAGAAACTCGCAGTGGTCGTGTGCGACTGGCGTGATGACAGAGAGGGCCGGCCGATCAATCACGTTGGTTGCATCAAATTGACCCCCGAGGCCGACTTCTACGAGGCACAGATCTGCGGCGACCTCTGAAAACGCCAGGAGTGCAGCGGCGGTGGTCGCTTCAAATTGTGTAATCGGCTTGCCTTCGTTGCAGTCCTCCACCCGCTCCAGCAGGCCGGTAAGCTCATCATCCGTTACGAGGGCGCCAGCCAAGCGTACGCGCTCCCTGAATTGGACGAGATGAGGCGATGTGTAGACATGTACGCGTAGTCCCGATGCTTCGGCCATTGCACGAAGGAATGCGATCGTTGATCCTTTTCCGTTGGTGCCGGCAACGTGAACGACCGGGGCCAGACGGCGCTGTGGATTGCCGAGCGCATGGCAGAGCCGCCTCATTCGATCGAGGGACAAGTCGACCGGCCGGCTGTGGAGCGTTGTAAGGCGGTGAAGCACCGCTTCGGATGATCTTTCGCTTCGACCCGTCACACTCAACGATCCTTCAAGGCTGGCAGGAAGTGGAAGATGTCGAACCTGGCTCTGATCCCGTGGGGCCGAAAGGCCCTCCGCTCCAATGACGCCGCGTGTGCGATTCCGGCAAACGTTTATCGGCTCATCCTGCCCTCACTGACCGCGATGACATCTTCCAGTGTCCGCAGACCCGTCCGCGGCGCTGTGACCAGCACGGCCATATTGCCGGGCGCATGCTGGTTCGCGAGCATTTTTTCGTGCGCTTCTGGAATTCGATCCCAGGCAAACACCTCGGACATCGCCGGATTAATGCGTTGATCGAGCACTAACTGATTGGCCTGACTGGCCTGATGCAGGTTGGCAAAATGCGAGCCTTGGACCCGCTTCTGACGCATCCATAGAAAGCGTGCATCCAGGCTGAGATTAAATCCGGTCGTGCCCGCACATATGACGACCATGCCTCCCCGCTTGGCGAGAAATACCGACACCGGAAAGGTCTGCTCACCTGGGTGCTCAAAGACGATATCGACATCCTTCCCGCCGGTGTGCCGCCAGACCGCTTTGCCGAACTTTCGAGCTTCGCTCATGTAAGCTTTGAAGGCGTCACTATTGACCTTCGGAAGAGCGCCCCAGCAATCGTAATCGCGGCGGTTGAGAACAGCCTTTGCTCCCATGCTCAGGACATAATCGGCCTTGGCGTTGTCCGACACCACGCCGATCGCATTGGCGCCGGAGATGGCGCAAAGCTGAGTGGCAAAGACACCCAAGCCGCCGCTCGCGCCCCATACCAGTACGTTCTGGCCCGGCCGAAGCACGTTCGGTCGGAAGCCAAAGAGCATGCGGTAGGCCGTCGCGAGTGTCAGCACGTAACAGCCGCTCTCCTCCCATGTGAGATGCTTCGGACGGGGCATTAGTTGACGGGACTGAACCTTGCAGAATTGAGCAAAAGCGCCGTCGCTGGTTTCATACCCCCATGTTCTCTGTGACGCCGAGAACATCGGATCTCCGCCATTGCACTCCTCGTCATCACCATCGTCCTGATTGCAATGAATGACGACCTCATCACCCGGCTTCCATCGGTTAACCCTAGAACCGACGGCCCAGACCACCCCGGCGGCGTCTGAACCGGCGACATGATAATGCAAGCCATGCCGGTCAAATGGCGAGATTGGCTCGCCAAGCGCAGCCCAGACACCGTTGTAGTTTACACCTCCGGACATCACGAGCACGAGCACGTCGGTGTCTCCGATCGTCGGCGTCGGGACGGCTTCCTGCCGCATCGCCTTGGCGGGCGGTCCGTGCCTGTCGCGTCGGATCGCCCAAGCCCACATCCGGGCGGGGACATGAAACAGCGGCGGGACCTCCCCCCACATTGTAAAGCTCCTTGGTCGGCGAGCTCTCTGATCGAACCGCTTGCTGCACGCTGTCAGCGCCTACTTGCTGGAGGCAAAAGTTATGACTCAGCAGTTCAGAGGTTAGATAAGACCACCACAACCGTTTCTCGTACAAAGAGCCGGAAACTCGCGTCGCAGACACGCTCTAGCGGTCGGCGAAGGATGCGCAACGCGTCATTTCGATTCACAGGCGACGAGTTTTCGCGTTCGCGGCGGCACAGTGAGACATATGTAGCCCATGTCGGCTCGCACCAGTGCCACCAAGAGCTCCGATCTTTTTCACGCAGATCGTTACGCTTGCGACGCTGGTCGTGCCAGTTCAAATATTGCAAGGAAGCGTTCTGTTTTATCGAACGACAGAAAATCGTGGTCGACAACAATCGCTTGCGGTGCTTCAAGACGACTTCGCGAACAACGAACGCTGGAACAAGTCGATGAGCAACTGGTCCGATAGCTCTACGCCACCGTCAGGTTCTCAGCCGGAAAGAATCGACAAAGCAAAACTCCCGAGCCGGCACACAACGATCGGGCCCGAACGCGCACCGCACCGATCGTTCCTCTACGCAATGGGCCTATCGGAGGAGGCAATTGCAAAGCCGTTTGTCGGCGTTGTGAGTACATGGAACGAGGCGGCTCCTTGCAACATCACACTTTCGCGCCAGGCCCAAGCGGCCAAGCGCGGCGTCATCGCCGGGGGCGGCACACCGCGCGAGTTTACGACCATTACGGTGACGGATGGCATCGCCATGGGTCATTCAGGGATGAAGGCGTCGCTTGTCAGTCGGGAGGTTATAGCTGACTCCGTAGAACTTACCGTGCGCGGCCATTGTTATGACGCTCTCGTGGGAATTGCCGGCTGCGACAAGGCGCTGCCGGGGCTCATGATGGCGATGCTTCGCCTGAATGTGCCCTCTGTCTTTCTATATGGCGGCTCGATCCTCCCGGGCCGATTTCGCGGCAAGGACGTCACCGTACTGGATGTCTTCGAGGCCGTCGGCGCGCACGCCGCCGGAAAACTCTCAGATCGCGACCTTGCCGAGCTGGAGACAGTCGCTTGCCCGTCTGCCGGATCTTGCGGAGGGCAATACACCGCCAACAGCATGGCCTATGTCTCCGAAGCGATTGGTCTTGCTCTTCCGGGGTCTGCGGGAACGCCTGCACCATATGAATCCAGGGACCGGTATGCGGACGCAGCAGGGCGCGCCGTCATGGAGCTGTTAAAAAGCGGCATTCGTCCACGCGATATCGTTACGAGACGGTCTCTTGAAAATGCGGCGGCCGTCGTCGCGGCTACGGGAGGTTCGACCAACGCAGCCCTTCACCTTCCGGCAATGGCGCATGAAGCAGGGATCGCGTTTGACCTGTTCGATGTCTCCGAGGTCTTTCGACGAACGCCGCTGATCGCCGATCTCAAGCCGGGCGGACGGTATCTGGCGAAAGACGTTTACGATATCGGTGGCGTGCCCGTTGTTCTGAAGGCGTTGCTCGAAGGAGGCTTCCTGCACGGCGATTGCATGACTGTCACGGGCAGAACGCTCGCGGACAACCTCAAGGATATAGTGCTCCCCGAAGATCAGACTGTGGTCTATCCCACCCATCGCCCGCTGTCTCCAACCGGTGGACTAACGGCGCTGAAGGGTAATCTGGCGCCAGACGGCGCAATTTTGAAGACAGCCGGTCTTCGTCGGATGTCGTTTACTGGGCCGGCGCGTGTGTTCGACCGAGAAGAGGATGCTTTTTCCGCGGTCATGGCAGGAGGATATAAAGCCGGCGAAGTGATCGTCATTCGCTATGAAGGTCCTTGCGGCGGGCCGGGCATGCGGGAAATGCTATCGACCACTTCCGCAATCTATGGCCAAGGCATGGGCGAGGAGGTGGCGATGATAACCGATGGCCGCTTTTCCGGCGCAACCCGCGGCCTCTGTATTGGCCATGTGGGGCCAGAAGCCGCCCTCGGTGGTCCGATCGCCATGATCGAGGATGGCGACATTATCGACATAGACGCGGAAGCTGGCACACTTTCGATCCGACTAGACGAGGCAACGTTGTCTGCGCGGCGCGCCAGCTGGCGCCCGCGCAAACATGGCTTCCAGTCAGGCACGATATGGAAGTACGCACAGACTGTCGGTGCAGCACGGTACGGCGCCGTAACCCACCCGGGCGCTGCGGCCGAGGACCACGTCTATGCCGACATCTGATCCGGCGACTGGCTTCTCCGGCGCCCCACCAAAGACATTACAGAGCCTGACAATTCGACAGCCGGATGACTGGCACGTGCATCTTCGCGACGGGCCCATGCTTGCGTCGGTCGTCAACTACACGGCCCGGCAGTTTGCACGCGCCATCGTCATGCCGAATCTCAAGCTACCGATAAACACCGTGGTGGCAGCAAGAGCGTATCGTGAACGAATAAATGCTGCGGTCGAGCCGGGTCTCACCTTTGCGCCGCTGATGACCTGCTACCTCACCGACGCCATCGATGCGAATGAGGTTGAACGGGGCTTTTCCGAAGGCGTCTTCACCGCATGCAAATTGTATCCGGCCAATGCCACAACCAACTCGGATCACGGCGTAACAGATATCCGAAAACTCAACCAAACGCTCGAGCTCATGCAGCGGATCGGTATGCCGCTGCTTGTCCACGGTGAGGTTACCGACCGCGATGTGGACATCTTTGACCGGGAGGCGGTGTTCATCGAGCGCATCCTCGCCAAGATGATCGCAAGTTTTCCAGCGCTGAAGGTGGTGTTCGAGCATATCACGACCGCTGACGCCGTTGCGTTCGTTGAAGCAGGGAACAACAATCTGGCGGCGACCATCACGCCACACCACCTATCGATTAACCGTAACGCCATGTTCGACGGCGGGATTCGGCCGCATCACTATTGCCTGCCTGTCGCGAAGCGCGAGTTACACCGACTTGCTTTACGAAGAGCAGCGACATCTGGGTCGAAGAAATTCTTTCTTGGAACCGACTCAGCGCCACATCCAGCTGGAGAGAAGGAATCTGCATGCGGTTGCGCCGGCATATTCAATGCGCCGTTTGCGCTGGAGAGCTATGTAGCGTCCTTCGATGAGGAGAAGGCACTTGGGCGGTTTGAAGCCTTTGCCTCGGAGAATGGACCACTTTTCTATGGCCTGCCTCTCAA
>JANOKS010000039.1:0-1812 GCA_031419455.1 Alphaproteobacteria bacterium | reverse complement strand
CGCTCTCTTCTTGCCAAAGGTCATCTATGGGGTGAAGTTCAAAGACGGCATCGAAGAGCAGGCAATCTCGCTTGACCCTCAAGCCGAAGTCGCCGCCGCTTGATCCTCAGCGCGTCACCAAGATTCGGTCATAGCT
Source organism: Alphaproteobacteria bacterium (assembly GCA_031419455.1). Lineage (GTDB taxonomy): Bacteria > Pseudomonadota > Alphaproteobacteria > Caulobacterales > Hyphomonadaceae > UBA7672. The sequence continues at coordinate 1,676 of JANOKS010000039.1, read as the reverse complement.
CCCGCCGGCCGACGCTTCGGCTCTTCCGGGTGCGGGCGGATTCGATCTGGGCTGCGGCGGCTGCCTGAGCACCGCCACGCGCGCGGCGCTAGAATCTGTGGCCGCAACTTAACCTGTCAACACCCAACTCCCCTATTTCTTGTGATCCTGTAGCCCGAGTTCGGTCCACATCCAGCCGAAATCATACTCGGCAATCGGGTCATCACGATGCCCGACGCTGCGGTTCTCCAATAGCTTCAGCCATTCGATCACCTTCTTGCGTCCGGCAGCGCTGCGCACGGCCTGGCGGGGTGACTTGCCGCCGAGCGCGGGTATCGTCGCGTCAAGCGTTTCGCGATAGTGCTCGTCCATATAGTCGCGGGCGATCTGCCTCGCCATCTCTGGCGGAATTTCGTCAACGTCATCCTGTGGCCGTTCGTGATGCGTCTCAGTCATCATCTGCTCGACGGTCCGGATTGTGGTCAGCGGGCGTCTCAAGAGCTCTCCGGCAGCCACGATCAACAGCGTCTCGACTCTCGCGGCACGCTCTGCCGAATTGACGGCGACCTGCAGGGCCTTGCCCTTCAGCTCGAGAGAGCCCAGCACTGTGCCACCGTCCATCTGCGTTTCCAGCATGATGCCGCCGGCCGCCTTGCCCCCGCGCCCCTTCCGTGGAGCGACCCAATTCCAGAACTGCGGGCTTTCAGGAAGGAAGCCCTCCACCCTGTCCAATCGCGCGGCGACATCTTTCTGCGTCACCCCCGTGACGAGCTGGAAGCGCAGATCGTGGAACACTATCTCATCGCCGTCCGAGTTACAGACCTTCGGCTCCACGGGAGTGAGGATACGCGGTAGTTCAGTGAACAACCACGCGCCGGTGAAAACGGGCGCGCAAGTACGAAGCTGATTCCTGGTGAGCCGCAGAGTAGCGCGCTTCTTGAGCTTCAGCGCGTCACGCAATCCCGTAAACAGTAGATCTACGGCGTCAGCGGAAAACGGCAGAAGTGCTCCGGAGATCACATGGTGATCGCGCTCCGCCACCACGCGTACCGCGATCCGGTCCCATTGCTTCAGCGATTGGGTGGCGGACTTCTCCCGAACGGTCACTGGCGCGGCATCCGCAAGGAGGTCGCTTAGCACCATCGAGGCGCCATGCTGGACACCGCTGACCTCATAAAGACTGACCGGCGCATCGCGTAGAGCCATGAAATAGGCCCGGTTGAGCGCCGTCTCCTGCCAGCCGCGACGCTTCAGATAGAGATCGACGATGTTCTCGTCGCCATAGCGACGGCCGAGGAAGTCCTCGAACCCACATCCCCACAGCACGCCCACCCATTGTTCGCCCAGAACATCGGACAGTTCATCATGATCGACATCTAATTCCTCAAGCGCCGGCATGAGGTGTTCGGCGACCACATCCTGCAGCCGCTCACGCCAAGTCTCTTCGCGGCTGATGAAGCGCACCAATCCCGATATGTCGTTACGAACGCTCATCATCGAATCCGGCTTAAGTTTTCAGCATCACTGGTCCGCCCTCAAAACGAAAGAGGACTGGCTGACTGACTCCCTGCCAGCCATTCCTGCAGCTTCGACCAGCGCCGCCGGCCGGACACGCTGCGCACCGCAATCGCGACGGCTTTCTTCTGGCCGACGAGCACCACCAGCTTCTTGCCCCGCGTGACGCCGGTATAAAGCAG
>JANOKS010000038.1:0-8883 GCA_031419455.1 Alphaproteobacteria bacterium | reverse complement strand
CGCGCTCGCTCGCTTTAGCTGACCGGGCATGAACCATCAGACCACCCTCGCAGGCACGGCTTCCGTTTCCGGCGTCGGCGTCCACTCCGGCAAGCCGGCGACGCTGACCATTCGTCCGGCGGGCGCGGGGACGGGCGTGGTGTTCGTCCGGACAGACGTGACGGACCGCGACGGTGATATTCCGGCGCTTGCGACGCGCGTGACGACGACCGAGCTCGGCACCAACATGACGAATGATGCGGGCGTCTCCGTCGCCACGGTCGAGCATTTCCTCGCCGCTTGCGCCGGCCTTGGCGTCGACAATGTGCGCGCTGAACTGGATGGGCCCGAACTGCCGATCCTCGATGGTTCATCGAAGCCCTTTGTCGCGCTGCTGGAGCGTGCAGGTCTTGCGGCACAATCCGCCGCGAAACGCGTTCTGAAAATCCTGAAACCCGTCGAAGTCAGGCAAGGCGTGAAGTTTGCGCGCCTGTCGCCGGGTGAAGGCTTCACCATGCAGATTGCCATCGACTTTCCCACGCGCGCCATCGGCCGGCAGGCGATCAGCTTCACCATGGCGCCCGGCGCTTTCGCGCGCGAGATTGCCTGGGCCCGCACGTTCGGCTTCGCGCACCAGGCCGAGCAGTTGCACGCGATGGGCAAGGGGCTGGGCGCGTCGATGGACAATACGATCGTCATCGAGAACGACGTCGTCATCAATCCGGGCGGCCTGCAGGCGAAGGACGAGTTTGTCCGTCACAAACTGCTGGACGTGATCGGCGATCTGTTTCTGGCGGGCGGGACGATCGAGGGGCTTTACCAGGCGGAGCAGCCAGGGCACGCGCTGAACAATCAGCTGCTGCGCGCTGTGTTCGCGGACGGGTCGTCCTTTGCGTGGACTTAATCGGCCGCGGCTGATCTTCCTTCCGGCCCGCCTTTATTCGGCCCGGATGCGAGAGTGAGACTACACGTGTAACCTAGGGGATGGATCAGCATGCTGCGCGCAACCATGGCTATCGTTCTGGCAATGGCGGTTGCCGCCTGCGGTCAGGAAAATAGCGGCGACGGATACGCCGGCAGCGCCGCCTACGACGCAGTCGCGACCGAAGAGATGCAGGCAATGGCCCCGATGGCGCCGCCGCCGCCTCAGGCCATATTGCCAGACTTCGACAAGGATGCGCGCCAGATCATCCAGCCGGACCCGGACGGTAGTGGCGGCGGCGCGCCTCCGGGCACGGCGCCGTTGATGGCCTACACCTACAGCTGGAACTACGCCGTCCCGACAGGCGCCATGGAAGCACTGCAGGCGAGTCACAAGAGGCTGTGCGAGGATGCAGGTCCGGCCAGTTGCTATGTCACCAACTCCTCGCTCGACGCCATCGGCCAGGACGAGGGCGCGAGCGGCGTTCTTTCGATGCGCGCCACGGAGCCATGGGTCCGCGCTTTCGAGAAAGGCGTTAATGAGGGGCTGAAGCCGTTCGACGCCTATGTCTATTCGACCAATCGCGGCGCCGAGGAACTGACCGCCCAGATCGTCGACAACGAGGCGCGGCTGCGCTCGATGACAGCGCATCGCGACGCGTTGCAGAAGATGGTGGAGGACAAGCCCGGCCGCCTGTCCGACCTGCTCGAAATCCAGCAGGCGCTGGCCCAGGCTCAGGGCGACATCGATTCGCGCCAGTCGCTCGTGGCCGCGCTAAAACTTCGCGTGTCGATGTCGGTGATCACCTTCTACTACCAGGCTGAATACGCCCCCGCGGCGCAGTCGATCTGGCGGCCGGTGACGGACGCCTTCGGGGATTTCATGCCCGCCTTTGCCCGCACGCTGGGGGCGATCATCGAGGTGGTCGCGGCGCTCCTGCCGATCCTTGTCTTCGGCGCGATCGCCCTCGTGCTCCTGACCTTCGGCTACCGCTGGCTGAGCCGCCGCCGGGTCCGCAAGGCGGAACGGCGGCTGGCCACGGAAAAGGCCAGTTCAGGCGCAAAGCCTTGATATGCAGGGGTCATCCAGCCGCAGCCAATGGGCTTGGACGCCCCGGCGGCATTGGTCTAGAAGGTCGGGGTCTAGAAGAGCGGTTGTTGCCGGGCGAGTGAGGTTTGCATGCGTTCCACGAATGGCTTGAAGGTTTGTCTGGCCGCCGGGGTCGCGCTGGCCGCGGCCGCCTGCGCGAGCGCCAATTCCCGTCAGACGGACCTCGCCTATATCGAGCAACCGGTGGAAACGATCTACAACGCCGCGTTGGCCAGCCTCGACCGCAATCTGTGGGTTGTCGCCGCCCTCCAGTTCGACGAGGTGCAGCGCCAGCACCCGTATTCGCCCTGGGCCCAGCGCGCCATGCTGATGGCATCCTACGCCCGCTATCGCTCCCGCGACTACCAGCAGGCGATCTCCAGCGCCGAGGAATACATCTCCCTGCATCCGGGCGGCGATGGCGCGCCCTATGGCTATTACCTGATCGCGATCAGCCATTTCGACCAGATCATCGATGTCGGCCGGGACCAGGCGCGTTCGGATCTCGCCCTGCGCGCCTTCAACGAGGTCACGGCGCGTTTTCCTGAGTCCGACTATGCGCGGGACTCGGAACTGAAGATGGACATGGTCCGCGACCAGCTGGCGGGCAAGGAGATGGAAATCGGGCGCTATTACCTGCAGCGGTCGGAGCATCTGGCGGCTGTCAACCGCTTCAAGAAAGTCATCACGGAATACCAGACCACCTCGCACGTGCCGGAGGCGCTGCATCGCCTGGTCGAAGCCTATCTGTCGATCGGCCTCACGGGGCAGGCCCAGCAATCAGCGGCCGTGCTCGGCCACAACTATCCCGGCTCAAGCTGGTATTCGGACAGCTACGCGCTGATGCAGGGTCAGGGTGTCGCGCTGCCCACGAAGCCTGACGCCAAGGCCGGATTCAATATCTTCGACCGGATCGGCAACATCTTCTAGGTCAGGCCGCAAGGTTCCAAAACAAGACGCCCCGCAATTGCTCGCGGGGCGTTGTCGTTGTGGCGTTGCGTGGCGATCAGTGGCCGGCGGGCTTGGCGCCGTGTGCGGTCTTCCAGGCTTTCACGGCTTTCAGCGTTTCCTCGATGTGGCTGTCCGGCGCCATGTCGGTGTGCGAGAGCAGGACCTTGCCGTCCGGCGCGATGACGAAGGACGTGCGGTTGCTCCAGTCTGGACGGCCGGAGAGCACGACGTCATAGGCCTTCACCGTCTCGGCGTTGATCGCCACCATCGGGAACTTGTCGCGGCAATGCTCTTTCGAGAACTCGGCAAGACGCGCGAGGTTGTCCGAAGCGTTGACCATCGTCTTGCCGTCCGCCATGGCGGCGCCCGCGGTGAGGCCGACCAGCGTCGCGCCGGCAGCCGTGAACTCGTCAGCCTTCTCCGCGAATTTCTGCGTCTCGATCGTGCAGCCCTTGGTGAAGGCGGCGGGGAAGAAATACATCACCACCGGACCTTTCTTGAGGGCGTCCGACAGCTTGAAGTTGAACTCCTGCCCACCGGTCACGCCCTTGGCGCTGATCTCGGGGGCGGCGGCGCCGGTCTGCAGCGCGGCGAAGGCGGGGGCGGACAGCAGGGCGACCGTGGCGATCGCGGCGGCGGCCAGAAGCTTCTTCATGTGGTGTCTCCGAAATCCGGCTCCGGCCGGGCGAGTGCGGGTTATGGCCAAAACGTGCGCCTGCGTCACGCGCCAAGCACATCACGTCTGCGTTCTTCCGCCGCAGGTAACCCTGTGCAAACGAGGGCCTTTTCCTGAGCACAACAATAGATGTTCCGTTTTTGTTCCAGACATGGTATTGGCCGCGAAGGTAGACCGGTGTCGAGACATGCTGACGGGATTGTCGATCCGCGACTTCGTTCTGGTGCGCCATCTCTCGCTGGAGCTTGGCGAGGGCTTCACCGCGCTCACGGGCGAGACGGGGGCGGGCAAGTCCATCCTGATGACGGCGCTGGCCTTCGCGCTTGGCGGCCGTGGCGGGCAGGGGCTGATCCGGCCAGGCGCGGACCAAGCCGAAATCTCAGCCGCGTTTGAGGCCGCGCCCGACCACGCTGTCTGGCCGATGCTGGCGGCGCGCGGCATCGAGAGCGATCCTGCCGAGCCGCTGGTGTTCCGCAGGATGATCAAGCGGGGTGGCGGCGCGCGCGCTTTTCTCAACGACCGCCCGGTCAGCGCCGCGCTCATTGCCGAAGCGGGGCTGCTGCTCGCCGACATCCACGGTCAACATGACGGGCTTGGCCTGCTCGAACAGTGGCGGCACAGGGCTCTGCTGGACGCTTGGGCGAAGAACGCCGCGGCGCTTGCCGACGTGTCGGAAGCGTGGTCGGCGCTCCGCCATGCGCGGGACGCCCGAGAAGCGCTGGAAGCACGGCTCACGCGCGCCGCCGCCGAGCGGACATGGCTTGGCCACGCGCTGGAGGAACTCGACGCGTTGGCGCCTGAAGAAGGCGAGACGGCCCGCCTCGCGCTCGACCGCGCCAGCATGCAGGCGGGTGAACGCGTCGCGGAGTCGCTGGATTCGGCTTGCCACCAGTTCAACAAGGCGAACATCGAAGGCGCGCTCGCGAACGCCGCTCGCGCCGTCTCGCGCGCCCTGTCAGCGCCGGGCCTCGCTGGCGATGGAGCAGGCAGCGAGCTGGCCGTCCGCATCCGCGCCGCCTGTGAGGCGATCGAACGCGCAGTGATCGAGGCCAACGAGGCGCGCGCCGCCATCGAGCTTGCCGCCGCGGCGTGTGAATTCTCGCCGGCTGCTCTGGAAGTCTCGGAGACCCGGCTTTTTGCGCTTCGCGCGGCGGCCCGCAAGCACGACGTCGATCCCGATGCGCGGGCCGGCCTGCGCCGCCGCATGCGGCTGCAGCTCGACGAGATCGCGCATTCGGATGAAGCGCTTGCCGCCGCGTGTGCTGCAGAGGCCGGCGCGCAGAAATCATATGACGGAGCCGCAGGCCGCCTGACAGCACGCCGAGAGGCAGCCGCCAAAAAGCTCGCCCGAGCCGTTTCCGTCGAACTCGCACCACTCAAGCTCGACAAGGCGAAATTCCGTATCGCCGTCGGCTCGCGGGAGCCTGGACCCAATGGTTGCGACGACATCGCCTTCGAGGTCGAGACCAATCCCGGCGCGGGCTTCGGCGCGCTGGACCGGATCGCCTCGGGTGGCGAGATGGCGCGCTTCGCGCTGGCCGTCAGCGTCTGCCTCGCCGATGCCTCGCCTGCCGGCACGCTGGTGTTCGACGAGGCCGACATGGGCGTCGGCGGGGCCGTGGCCGCCGCCATCGGGGAGCGCCTCGCCATCATCGGCCAGCGCCAGCAGGTTGTCGCGATCACGCACTCGCCGCAGGTGGCCGCCGCCGCGACGAAACAGCTGCGCGTCTCGAAGGCCGAGACGGCTGGCGAGACCGTAACCTCGGTCGATATGCTGAGCCAGAAGGCGCGCCGGGAAGAGATCGCGCGCATGCTCGCAGGGGCGAGCGTCACCCGCGAGGCGCGCGCCGCCGCCAGCAGGCTGTTGGCTGGGGCATGAGTGGCGGGTAAGAAACCGCCATGTCCAGTGAAAAACCCGTCGATAAGCTCACCAAGACGACCGCAACAGCCGAGCTGAAACGCCTCGCGGAGGCGATCCGTGCGGCCGACGCGGCCTACTACCAGGATGACGCGCCTGCGATGACGGATGCGGATTACGACGCGCTCCGCCAGCGCCTCACAGCAATCGAGGCGCGCTTCCCGGAGATGAAGCAAGCCGACAGTCCCAGCGATGCCGTGGGCGCAGCGCCCGTGGGCGGCTTTGGCAAGGTCACCCATCTCAAACCCATGCTGTCCCTCGACAATCTGTTTACCGACGAAGAAGTGTCGGACTTCATCGCGCGCGTGCGCCGCTTTCTCAATCTGAAGCCCGACGAAGAGATCGCGGTCACGGCCGAGCCGAAGATCGATGGTCTCTCGTGCAGCCTGCTCTACGAGAACGGCGTGCTCGTCCGCGCCGCGACGCGCGGCGATGGCGCGGTGGGCGAGGATGTCACCGCCAATATCCGCACGCTGAAGGACGTGCCTGATAAGCTCAAAGGCTCCAAAGGCAAGGAGGGGGGACACCCTGAACGCATCGAAGTGCGCGGCGAAGTCTACATGACCATGTCCGAGTTCGCGGCGTTCCAGGATGCCGAGGAGGCGGCGGGCCGCAAACGCCCCGCCAACCCGCGCAATGCTGCTGCTGGAAGTTTGCGCCAGAAAGATCCTTCGGTGACTGCGTCGCGGCCGCTGCGCTTCTTCGCCTACACTTGGGGCGATGTGTCCGCGCCGTTCGCGCAAACGCAGTGGGACGCCGTGAAGGCGTTCAAGGCGTGGGGGCTTCCCGTGAACGCCGACATGAAGCGCGCTGGGAGTGTGGACGAGTTGCTCGCCGTCTATCACAGCATTGAGGCTCGGCGCGCGTCGCTCGGCTATGACATTGACGGCGTCGTCTACAAGATCGACCGGCTCGACTGGCAGCAACGCCTCGGCTTTGTTTCGCGTTCGCCGAGATGGGCGGCCGCGCACAAGTTTCCTGCACAGCAGGCGATGACGCAACTGCTCGGCATCGACATTCAGGTCGGCCGCACAGGCAAGCTTGCGCCCGTCGCGCGGCTCCAGCCCGTCACGGTTGGCGGCGTCGTGGTCTCCAATGCTACGCTGCACAACGAGGATGAAATCGCGCGCCTCGGCGTGATGATCAATGACTGGGTCATCGTGCAGCGCGCCGGCGACGTCATTCCTCAGATCGTCCGCGTGGCGGAGGACAAGCGCCCGAAGGACGCCAGGGCCTACAAATTCCCGACCCGCTGCCCCTACTGCAATTCAGAAGCTGTGCGAGGAGGGGGCGAGGGCGATGAAGAGGTCGACCGGCGCTGCACCGGCGGCCTCATCTGTCCGGCCCAGGCGGTCGAGCGCCTCAAGCATTTCGTATCGCGCCGCGCCTTCGACATTGAAGGACTGGGCGCCAAGCAGATCGAGGAGTTCTTTGAAGCAGGCGTGATCACGGCGCCGCAGCACATCTTCACGTTCGAGGAGCAGATCGCGAAGTCGGGCCGTCCGCCGCTCGCTGAGTGGGAAGGCTATGGCGAGACTTCGGCGAAGAAACTGTTCGATGCGATCGACAAGGCGAGCGAGCAACCGCTTGACCGTTTTCTGAACTCCCTCGGCATCCGCCACATCGGCGAGACGAACGCGCTGCTGCTGGCGCGCCAGTTCGGCTCGTTCGAGGCGTTGCAGGACGCCGTCGCCAAGGCCGCGAAGCAGCGGCCGAACGATGCTTACCGTCGCCTTGAAAGCGTCGGCGGCGTCGGTCCCGGCGCGCGCGAGAAGCTGTTGGATGCCGCGGCGGACCTGCCAGCGAAACCGCCTGTGTCGGCGGACGATACGCTGGAGAGTTCACTCGGCGGAATCGATGGCCTCAACAAAAAGGCGCGAGCCGCGTTCGCCGCGGAATACGGCGACTGGGAGACGCTTCGCGATCAGGTGCAGGTGGCAGCCGAGGGCCGCCCCGGCGAGGATCTCCTGTCGCTCGCCGCCATCAACGGTTTCGGCGACGTCGCCGCAGAAGCGCTCGTCGATTTCTTCGCCGAGACGCATAACCGCGAGGTGGTGCAGGCGCTCGTGAAGAAAGTGAAGGTGCTTCCGCACAAGATCGCCGACACATCCGGTTCACCCGTTGCTGGCAAGACCGTTGTCTTCACCGGCTCGCTGGAAAAGATGACACGCGACGAAGCCAAGCAGCAGGCGATCGCGCTCGGCGCCAAAGTCTCCGGCTCCGTCTCGTCAAAGACCGACCTCGTTGTTGCCGGGCCGGGCGCCGGTTCGAAACTCACGGACGCGCAGAAGCATGGTGTGAAAGTGCTCAGCGAGGATGAGTGGCTGGCGCTGGTGGGGAAGTAGTCCTCAACACCCCGGCGCTTTTGCGCTCTGGCCCGCATCCAGCGCCGCGTCCACGAGCGGCGTCCACAGCGCATAGCCTTCCGGCGTCATGTGGAGATTGTCCTCCACGAAAATGTCCTTCGGCGTCCCATCCGGCTTCTGCATCGCCGCAACGACGTTGATGTAGGCTAGATCATCGCGCTGCCCGGCCAGCGCCTTGATCTTCGCGTTCAGCGCGGACTGCTTCTCAAGCTGGTCGAACCGCAGCTTGGATGGCTTGGCCGAGATGAACCACACCGGCGTTGCGCCCAGCGCTTCTTCCTTGAGCCGCATGAAGTGCACGAAATCGGCATAGGCCTCGTCGGGCGTGCGACCCGCATTGAGGTCGTTCTCGCCTGCGTAGAACACGATCTCTTTCGGACGGTAAGGCGCGACCACGCGGTCGAAATAGTGATCGACCTCCCAGATGGTGGAGCCGCCGAAGCCGCGATTGATCACCGTGCGGTCGGGGAAATCCTCTTTCAGGCTGCGCCAGAACCGGATCGAGGACGCGCCCACGAAAAGCGTCGCGCATTTTGACGGCATCGCGGCGCGGTCGGCCTCCGCAAACGTGGCGATGGCCTCGTCGAAAGCCGGCGGCTTGCCCGGCGGCGACTGCGTCAGGTCGGGCAGGCCTGCGTGTGTGGCGCAAGCGGACAGGAGGAGGGCGGCAAGGCCAGCAGCAAATCGCATCATGACAGCATCCCTGAATGATCGCTCAGGGATCGCGCGCTGGCGAAGCGCCGTCAACGCCGGATGTGGTCAGGTATCGAGGCCGCGCACTTCGTCGTTGATTGCGGATGTCAGCCTGCGCACGACAGCTTCAGCCCGGTCCAGCGCGGCAGGATTTTCGTCGCTGTCCGCGGCCAGCCCGGCATGCGTGAGCATAGCCGCCGACAGTGCGTCGGCGAGGGCGTCGATCAGGGTGGTGCGCGATGTAAACGCGTCGTCTTCGAAGGCGAGGCGGCGAAGCCTGTCTTCTTCG
>JANOKS010000037.1:0-33058 GCA_031419455.1 Alphaproteobacteria bacterium | reverse complement strand
ATCTGCCGGACCTTTCCGCCGCTCATGTAGCGAAAGATCCAGGCGCGCCGATCGGGTCCCGTCACTCGCAGATAGAGGTTCGACCCGTCGCTGTGAAAGCCGACCAGAAGCGTCGCAACTTGGCGGGGCTTGAGGAGGTTGATACGCGCCATTTTCAGTACGCCCGATGTTACAGCCGGTGTTACAGTTGGGCGTGAATTGCGGTGAACGTCGCCGAACCGGGGAACACAGACTCTCACGGAAAGACGTTATTTTACAGGCCTTTCACCGCATGTGGGCGTACACGGACGAACCCCGGAGAACACCGGTTCGGCGGACACACTGGCCGCCGCAAACACCTTCGTCAAAGCGGCCAGGGACATTCTCGGCGCCCGCACGGTGATGACCGCCACCGGCTCAGTTCTGATGCTGCCCTTTTTGTTTGTCGTGCCGTTTCCGGCGCCGGCCACATGGGGGTTTCTCGCCCTCTCCCTTCCGGCGCACTGGCTCTACCAGACGGCGCTGGTGCGGGCGATGTCGCGCGGCGACCTCTCGCTCGTCTTTCCGATCATGCGCGGCTCCGCGCCGCTGCTCACCGCCCTCGCCGCCGCCGTCCTGCTCGGCGAACACCTGCCGCCTGTCGCCATGCTTGGCCTTGCAATCGCCAGCCTCGCGACAGTGGTTTTCGCGCTGCCCGAGAAGAATTTCGGCGGCTCCCGCCGCGTGCGCAATTCGGCCGTGCTCTGGGCGCTGGCGACCGGGGCCGGCATCGCAGTCTACAACGTGATCGATGCGCAGGGCGTACGCTCCGCCCTCGCCACGACTGGCACGCAGTGGAGCTTCATCGTCTGGCTTTTCGCGCTCGACTGGATCGGCATCACCACCATCATGATGCTGACCCGCGGGCCGCGTGAATTCGTTCGATCCGCCCGTCGCGCGCTTGGACTCGGCCTCTGTGCGGGCAGCTGCTCCACGATATCGTTTTCGATGGCGCTCTACGGCTTCTCGGTCGCGCCCGTCGCCTACATGTCCGCCATGCGCGAGACCGCGGTCGTCTTCGCCGCGATCATGGGCTGGTGGTTCCTGCGTGAAGGTTTTGGCGCGCGGCGCACCCTTGCAGCGATCGTCCTCGCCGCAGGTCTCTGCCTGCTGCAGTTCAGCTAGCTACGCCCGCGCAGACGCGTCCTGCCTGGCCGCTGCGCATTCTTCGCCCAGGCTGGCAGCAGCGTATCCAGGGCTGGACGGTCGTCTCTCCCGCTCATCGCCAGGTTGAACATGTCGTCCGACTGTTCATAGGCTACATCCTGCGTCGGCCAGCGGAACGCCGCCCAGCCGATCCCGCGCGCCTCGCACGCTGCAATCCGCGCCGCGTAGTAATCGTCCACACCCGTCGCCCAGCGCGACGCGCCGAACTCGCCGAGAAAGACCGGGACCTCGCCCGTTTTCGCCCGATCGATCCTGGCAGCGAACGTGTGCTCGCCGCCCTCGCTGAAGACGGTATAGCCGGCAGCGGCTTCCGGATGATGCGTGAACTCCCGCGGCTCGTAATCGTGCACGCACCACACCACGCCGCTCACCGGAGGCGCGCCCATGACGGGCAAGAATTCCGTTCGCCCGAATGCCGGCGGGGAGATCAGGATCGGCAGGTCGCGCGCCGCTGACCTCACCTTCAGCGCAACATCGCCTGCAATCCGCTTCCAGTCCGAAATCTCGCTCACCTGCGCCGCATACGCTTCCGGTTCCCACGCTCCGAGCCGCCCGCCCGCTCGATCGAGCCCGCCGACATTTGGCTCCGGCTCCACCATAATGTTGAGCCCGGCGATCTCGCTGCGCGATCGCACCAACTTTGCCGCATCCTCGCACATCGCGGCCCACGCCGCCTGCGCATCCACCTCGCGCCAGATGGAATCAACGATCAGGTCCGGCTTGAACCAGTCGCCCGCCGAGTCGCGATGGAAGACGAAATCCGAGCGCCCCGGACCCGAGCGCATGGCAAGCACGACATAGAGCCCCGCCGCTTTCGCATCGTCGAGTTGCCGTCCCAGCACGTCCGCCATCTGCGCATCGCGCTTCCACGGCGGCCCCACAGTCCAGAATTCCGGAAACGACATCTCGACCAGATTGGCGCCTGCTCCGGCGAGCCCGTCGAAGTCCGAGCGACGATAGGCCGGCAGCACCGGCCCGCCGCCGCCGAATGTCGGACCGTCAACTTCGATGCGCCGCCGCCGCTGCGCAATCACCGCGCCGCGCAGCACGGGCGGACCGTCCAGCGGCCACAGCGGATGGACGCCCGGCCGCTTGGCCACCGCTGCTGAATTGTTGCACGCGGCCAGCACCCCGGCGCCCAGAATGGCGCTTCTCCGGGTCAATGCGCCTGCAATGTCCTCCATCCGGAAACGCTTCATGAACGGCATTCTGGTTTACTGGGATGAACAAACGGTCCCCGCAAAGGACCACGCGGGGGACATGATCTGGCAACGCCTTTTTGGCCATTTTCCGGCAAGCCTCGCCCTCGCCACGATAGGCATCATCTACACCCTGTCCGTCACCTGCGCCGAGGCGGCGGCCTACCGGTTCGCCGGCGCAGCGGCCCCGCGCGGCGAACTGCCCAACCACATCCGCACCATTCTCGCCTGCTCCGCCGCTATCGGCATCGCGCTGATGACCGGCGCTATCCTCATCGCGACCAACCCCGCGCTGCGCCTCGCACTCGCCAGCGGGCGCCTGGTTCCCCTCGTCTGGCCGTGGGTCGATTTCCTCAAGGTGGCAGGGTCTTGCGCCGCAATGGCGATCGTGGTCCGCCTGCCGCCACCGCCCGGCGGATTGCCCGTACTGCTGCTGAAAACTGGCGTTGGCGCGGTTGCGTATGTCTTTGCCGCCCTCATCTTCGATGCAGCGGGCGCCCGTTCCGCCCTGCAGAAATTCGCGACCCGCCGTGCGCGCAATGTTTGACCGCGAAGGGCCATGACCGCTAAGTGACCCCGATGACCGACGCACCCCCGACCGAAACGAAGAAATCCATCCCGAAAGGGACTGGAAACATCTGGACCGACATCGGCCCGGTGCTCGCCTTCGTGATCGTGTTCAACGTGCTGCAGAACGGCTCGGAAGGCCCTGGCCTGTTCGGCAAGGACAACGCCATCTTCTGGGCCACCGGCGTCTTCATGGCCGCCGTCGCCGCCGCCATCGGCTGGACGCTGATGAAGGGCCGCAAGCTGCCGCCCATGCTGATCATCACCGGAACCGTGGTGATGGTGTTCGGCGGCTTGACGCTGTTCCTGCAGGACAAGACCTTCGCCTTCATCAAGCCGACCATCATCAATCTCCTGTTCGCGACCACCATCCTCGGCAGCCTCGCCATCGGCCGGAACATCTGGAAGACCGCGTTCGAACACGCCTTCACGATGCCGGATCATGCGTGGAAGATTTTCGCCCTGCGCTGGGCGGCCTTCTATGTCGTGCTCGCCATCGTCAACGAGGTGATCTGGCGCAACTTCTCGGAGCAGGTCTGGGCCAACTCCAAGCTGTTCCTGTCGATCCCGCTGGCCATCGCTTTCATGGCAGCCAATCTGCCCTTCCTGATGAAGCACAATATCGAGGACGGCGACGGGACGGACGGCAAGAAGGCAAGCGATCCCGCCTGATCAGCGCGTCAGCTTGTCGGTTCCCGGCGGATTGCCGAATGGTGCGAATGCACTGTTTCCTTCTGTCTCGTGGAAATGCTCCAGCGCCCACTTCACCGACGGAAACGCCAGTTCCGTCCACGGAACACTTTCCCACCCGAATAGCCCCACTGCGAGGCTCTCCGGGCCAGCTGACGGTTCGTTGATCAACCGTGCACGGAAGAACATCTGAACCTGTCCGATTCGTGGAATCGAATAGACAGCTAGCAGACATTCCACCTCGAGTTCCGCGCAGGCCTCCTCGCGCGCCTCGCGGCAGGCCCCCTCTTCCACGCTTTCACCGAGTTCCATGAAGCCTGCAGGCAGCGTCCAGAACCCCATTCTGGGCTCGATTGCACGTTTACAGAGCAATATCCGCCCATCCCGATGCGCCACAACGCCTGCGACGATACGCGGGTTCACATAGTCGATGAAGCCGCACGAATCGCACACGCGGCGGGCCCGTTCGTCCCCCGGAGGGGTCTTCATCGAAAAAGACATCGGCGCCGAAGCCTCGCTCACAGCAGAAACATAATGCAGGGATATGCATAGACGAACAGCTCGCCCTAGATTCCGATTCTGGGCATGAAGTCTGGCGAGGACAAGTTGATGTTCCGCATCCGGAGCGAGGCACGACATGGCGACGCGTGAAGCCGCAAGGCGGCAGACAAAGCGCGGAAGCGCCACAAGTGGCGCAGGCGGCCGCAAGGCATCGCCGCGCGACCTGTTCCGCCTCAGCCGCTCTCCGTCCCACCTGCTCCGCCGCGCCGAGCAGTTCGCGGCGGAGCTATTCGCCCGCTCCGAGCTGCACGATGGCGTGACATTGCGCCAGACCGTGCTGCTGGCAGCCATTGCGGAGGCGGAGGGCGCGAGCCAGTCCGACCTCGTCCGCACCACCGGCGTCGACCGGTCAACGCTCGCCGAGATGATGGCGCGGATGGAAAAAAAGGGCCTGATCGCCCGCGCCGCCGCCGCCGACGATGGCCGCGCCAAGTCCGTCCGGCTTACAAATGAGGGCCGCCGCCGGCTCGACGCCGTGCTGCCCGCGATCCGCGAGGTCGACCGGAACCTCCTCGCCGCCCTTCCGGCGTCCAGACGCACGCCCTTTCAGGCGATACTTGCGGAGCTGGCCGAGGCCGCCAACAGCAAGATGTCGGAAGCGGCGCCGGTGAAGCCAGCCCGCAAGGCCGCGCGACCGAAACCCCGTGTCGCCAAGAAGCGCCCGCGTCCCCGCGTGAAACGCTAGCCGCCCACCGCGCCCGCCAGCTTCGCCTTCTCAGCCCGATAGGCCGCGACGAATTCTGTCACGTCCGCATCGACGAAATAATTCCGCTTGGTCTTGATGATCTGCCCCTGCGCATCGATCAGGAAGCTTTCCGGCACGCCTGATAGGCCCATGTCGATGCCGAGGTCGCCCGTGGGGTCGAGCCCCACCGCCGCGAACGGATTACCGTCCTGCACCAGAATCTGCCGCGCGCCGTCCAGCCCGTTCGGATCCTTGTAGAGCACGCCGACGATCTCGACGCCCTGAGCGCGCATCTCGACCAGCAGCGGATGCTCCAGCTTGCAGGGCGCACACCACGTCGCCCAGAAATTCACGAGCACCGGGCGTCCCGCATAGTCCGCCAGCGTCACCTGCCCGCCATCAAGTCCGGCAATCTCAAACTGCGGTGCCGGCCGCTGGGGCGATATGAAGGATGCTGGCGCAGGCGCAGGCCGCGACAGCTGCACGAAGGCCACCACCACGATGCCTGCAAACGCCGCGAGCGGCAGGATGGCCCACCAGCGTTTCATGGGGTGTCGTCCCTCTCGGCCTCGGCCAGCTTTTTCCGCGCATTCGAGACGCGCACGATCGACCAGATGATGAGCCCCGTTATCACCACGGCCGCAAGGCCGTAGGACGTCAGCACGTAGGGCGTGTACTTTCCGTAGTCGAACATGCCTATTCCGCCGCCTGCCTGCGCTGCATCAACATCTCCGCGCGCGTATTCATGATCTCGGCCCGCATGTTGTGCAGCGTCAGCCCGCCGAACAGCGCGAAATAGCCCAGCGCCACGATGTACATCGGATACTTGAATTCGTCCGCCGCGTTCATCTTCACCTGGTGCAGGGTCGAGAACCACTCCACCGAGAACTGGATGATCGGCAGGTTCACCGCGCCGACGAGGCAAAGGATTGCCGCCGCCCGCGCCGCTTTCTGCGGCGTATCCATCGCCTGCCAGATCGCCATGTAGCCGAGATAAATAAAGAACAGCACCAGCACGGAGACGAGCCGCGCGTCGCCCCATTCCCACCACGTGCCCCAGGTCGGATAGCCCCAGATCGATCCCGTCATCAGGCCAAGCGCCGTCACCGCCGCCCCGATGGGGGCCGCCGACTTCGCCGCTACATCCGCCAGCGCATGACGCCAGACGAAGGACACAAGGCTTGCTCCCACCATGAAGGCATAGGCGAACAACGACAGCCACATCGCCGGCACGTGCACGAACATGATCCGCGCTGAATCGCCCTGCTGGAAATCCGCCGGCACGACGAACAGCCCGAACCAGGCGCCAATCAGGATCAGCACGATGCCGATTCCCGTGAAGGGCCACGCAAACCACTTCGAGATCGCCATGAAGCGATGCGGGTTCGCCAGGTAAGAGAGGACGGCCATATCTTCTCCCTACGCCTCCTTCAGCTGCATGTAGTGTGCGTCCACCGAGGCCGGCATTCCGGCAGGCTCAAGGCCGACTCCCGTACAGTCGAAAGCGAACATCCACGTACCCCGTCCTACGATGCTTACATGGTAACAATCGCGCAAGCGTTGCACCGAAAGCTCCGAAATTAGGCCCGTATCGTCACGGAGATGGCCTTCGACATCCTTCACGCCGGTGAAAACCACAGTGGCGGGACGGGCGACATAGCCTGGATACTCCGGGCTGGGCTCCAGCCCGTCCATGAAGTTTGCGTGGAGATTGTCGGTCACGAGCCGGAACTCGCCATCGCCCCAGCTGAGCCATTCCACAGAGGCATCATGCAGAAGGCCAAGCTCATGAAAAAAGCTGAGTGGATCGTCGATCATGTCCATGGCGCTATCTAGTCAATCGCCATCCTGAGCGCCATCGCCGCGGCAAATGGCGATGTCGCTATACCAAAAAGCGCCACCGCCCCGGCCAGCAGGGCCGGCTGCCCCCAGTCGCCCCCGCCCGCCGCCGCATACAGCGCCGCAGCCCCAAAAATCATCGTCGGCACATAGAGGGGCAGGGTCACCAGCGCGATGACAAGCCCGCCGCGCCTGAGTCCTGCCGCCAGCGCCGCTCCGATCGAGCCGAAGAAAAAGAACGCCAGCGAGCCTACCAGCGCAGCGCCAACGACAAACAAAACCTGTTCCGGTGGCCCCTGCAGCATGATCCAGAGGATCGGCGCGATGAAGGCCAGCGGAATCCCCGTGGCGATCCAGTGCGCCAGCGTCTTGGCCAACGCGATCCCCTCCATGCCGACGCCGGACCCCGCATAGGCATCCAGGGTCCCGTCCTCCAGATCGGCCTGGAACAAGCGCTCCATTGGCAACAGGCTCGCCAGCGCCAGCGCGATCCACATCACGCCCGGCCCGGCAATCTGGAGATTGCCGATCTCATTGCCCACTGCAAAGGGCGTCATGCTTGCGGCTGCCGCAAAGAAGCCGACCGGCAATGCGGCCCCGCCGCCGCCTGACCAGGCCAGCTTCAGCTCACGCGCAAAGACGGAGAACGAGCCGCTCATGCCACAACCGACTTAAGCGCGCTGAGGTCCAGCACGCGCGATCCGGCGAAGCCTTCGCCATGCACCGCCGCGATCACCATGCCGCCGCCGGCGCGGTGCTCGGCCACCAGTTGCATCACCAGCGCGCGACCTTCCGTGTCCAGAGCAGCCGTCGGCTCGTCGAGCAGCCAGACCGGACGCGGCTCGATCAGCAGTCGTGTTAGCGCCAGCCGGCGTTTCTGCCCGGCGGACAGCCCCCGCCCCGGCACCGCCTTCCGGTTCGCCAGCCCCACCCGCTTGACTGCGGCATCCGCCACATCCTGCGGCCGGCCGAAATAGCGCGCCCAGAAACGCGCCTGTTCCAGCGCCGTTTCCGTCGGCTTCACCGCGTCGAGATGGCCCAGATAGTGCCGCGCCGCCTCGCCGTCCGAATCCGGCCCCGCGCCCGAATAGCGCACCCTGCCCTCATGCGGCCGGGTCAGTCCCGCCAGGATGCGCAGCAGCGTCGATTTGCCAGATCCGTTGGCCCCCCGCAGCTCCAGCGATTCCCCGGCCGAAACGCGAAAGGCCAGCCCCTCGAACAGCAAGCGCAGCCCGCGCGACGCCGCAAGGTTTTCGACCTCGAGGGCCAGTGATGAGGCACCAGCGCCAGACAATTCCTTTACCCCTTCAGGTGCATTTGCTTCCCATAACGACGTCCTGTAGGAACGCCGCCAGAGCGGGGGGCCGCCGGCTCCCGCACGTCGATATATCGATGCCCCGAAAGGCGCCCCAGCATGCCGTCCCTCGACAGTTTCAAGTCCCGCAAGACCCTCACGGTGGGCGCCAAGACGTATGCCTATTACAGCCTTGGGGCGGCAGCGCAAAACGGACTTGGCGATGTCTCCCGCCTGCCCGTATCGCTGAAGGTGCTGCTGGAGAATCTGCTCCGCTTCGAGGACGGCAGGACCGTCACCCAGTCTGACATCAAGGCCTTCGCCGGCTGGCTGAAGGACAAGGGCTCGGCCGAGGTCGAGATCGCCTACCGCCCGGCCCGCGTGCTGATGCAGGATTTTACGGGCGTTCCTGCGGTGGTCGATCTTGCGGCCATGCGTGATGCAGCGGCCAAGCTCGGCGCCGACCCCAAAGCGATCAATCCTCTCGTCCCCGTCGATCTCGTGATCGACCACTCGGTGATGGTTGATCATTTCGGCAAGGCCGACTCGTTCGGCCGCAACGTGAAGCGCGAATACGAGCGCAACATGGAGCGCTACGAGTTCCTGAAATGGGGCCAGAGCGCGTTCGACAATTTCCGCGTCGTGCCCCCCGGCACCGGGATTTGCCACCAGGTGAACCTCGAATACCTCGCCCAGACCGTGTGGACCAAAGAGGAGGACGGCGAGATCGTCGCCTTCCCCGACACGTGCGTCGGTACTGACAGTCACACCACCATGATCAACGGCCTTGCTGTCTTGGGCTGGGGCGTCGGCGGCATCGAGGCCGAGGCTGCCATGCTCGGCCAGCCCGTCTCGATGCTCATCCCGGAAGTCATCGGCTTCAAGCTCACCGGCAAGCTGCCGGAAGGCGCCACCGCCACTGACCTCGTCCTCACCGTGACGCAGATGCTCCGGAAAAAAGGCGTGGTCGGCAAGTTCGTTGAATTCTACGGCGCCGGCATCGACAATCTCTCGCTCGAAGACCAGGCCACCATCGCCAACATGGCGCCCGAATACGGCGCCACCTGCGGCTTCTTCCCGATCAGCCAGGAGACGATCAACTTCCTCTCCTCGACCGGGCGTCTTGCGGAACGCGTTCAGCTCGTCGAAGCCTACGCCAAGGCGCAGGGCTTCTGGCGCGCCGACATGAAGGACCCCGTCTTCACCGACACGCTCGACCTCGACCTCTCCAAGGTCGAGCCCTCCATCGCTGGTCCGAAACGCCCGCAGGATCGCATCGTCCTGCGCGACGCCGCCGACAGCTTCGCCATCGCGCTCGACAAGGAATTCAACCGCCTCGACAAGGCCCACACACGGGCAAAGGTCGAAGGCACGGACTATTCGATCGGCCATGGCGATGTCGTGATCGCAGCGATTACCAGCTGCACAAACACCTCGAACCCCAACGTGCTTGTCGCTGCCGGCCTGCTTGCCCGCAACGCCCGCCAGCGCAAGCTGACCACGAAGCCGTGGGTCAAGACCTCGCTCGCGCCCGGCAGCCAGGTCGTCACCGACTATCTGGACAAGGCGGGCCTCACCGACGATCTAAACTTCCTCGGCTTCAATCTTGTCGGCTATGGCTGCACCACCTGCATCGGCAACTCCGGACCCCTGCCCGAGGCCGTGTCCGCCGCCATCGCGCAAGGCGATCTCGTCGCCACGTCGGTCCTTTCCGGCAACCGCAACTTCGAGGGCCGCGTAAACCCCGACGTGCGAGCGAACTATCTCGCCTCACCGCCGCTGGTCGTCGCCTACGCCCTCGCCGGCTCCATGAACATCGACATCACGAAAGACCCGATCGGCTACGATGACGAGAACGAGCCGGTCTTCCTCTCGGAGATCTGGCCGACCACGAAAGAAATCGCCGACACCGTCCGCACCGTCGTGACGGCCGAGATGTTTGCGACGCGTTATTCCGACGTCTTCAAGGGCGATGAGGCGTGGCAGACGATCAAGGTCGAAGGCGGCGCCACCTATGGCTGGCCGATGGCGTCCACCTACGTCCAGAACCCGCCCTACTTTGACGGCATGACGATGACGCCCGAACCCATCACCGACATCGCAGACGCCCGCATCCTCGCGCTCTTCGGCGACTCGATCACCACCGACCACATCTCCCCGGCGGGCGACATTCAGTCCAGGGGGCCGGCCGGCAAGTACCTGCGTGACCACCAGGTGCCGGTCACCGATTTCAACTCCTACGGCGCGCGCCGCGGCAACCACGAAGTCATGATGCGCGGCACCTTCGCCAATATCCGCATCAGGAACAGCGTCGTCCCCGGCGTCGAAGGCGGCGTGACGATAAAATTCCCCGAGGGCGAACAGAAAGCGATCTACGACGCCGCGATGGAATACGTCGCTGAAGGCCGCCAGCTGGTGATCTTCGCGGGCAAGGAATACGGCACCGGCTCCTCGCGCGACTGGGCCGCGAAGGGCACGCGGCTGCTTGGCGTCCGCGCGGTCATCGCCGAGAGCTTCGAGCGCATCCACCGCTCAAACCTGATCGGCATGGGCGTGCTCCCGCTCCAGTTCGCCGAGGGCGAGAGCTGGCGCGGCCTTAACCTTTCCGGTCCGGAGATCGTCACCATTTCGGGCATCGCCACCCTGCTGCCACGTCAGACCGTCACTGTCGAAATCGTGTACCCGGACGGGGCAAAGCGCACGATCGAGGCCAAGGTCAGGATCGATACCGAAAACGAGCTGGATTACTTCAAGAATGGGGGCATCCTGCACTATGTGTTGCGCGAGCTTGCCAGGGCTTCGGGGTCGGCCAAGGCTTCGTGATTGAAAGGTGATCGGGGGGTCACGGCCTCTTGATTCGCGGAATTGTGCGGCTGCGAGATAACGGACCGGTATGAGGTTGTTGCTCTCACATTTTGCTGCGGTGGTTCTTGCGCTCGCCGCGCTGTCTTCGCCGGCGTTCGCCCAGCGCGGCGGCATGAACGTGCCCGAGCACGCGACGCGCCCTGTCGTCATGGAACTCTTCTCCAGCCAGGGCTGCGGCAACTGCCCCGTCGCCAATGCCAACATCGCGAAACTGGCTGAACGCTCCGACGTGATCGCCCTCACCTATCCGGTTGGCATCTGGGACTATCTCGGCTGGGACGACACGTTCGCGAAGCCGGAATTCACCGAGCGCCAGAAGCGCTACAACCGCGCCCTCAAATACCGCGGCCCGTACACGCCGCAGGTCGTCTATTCCGGCCGCTTGCATGGCCCGGGCACCGACATCAAGGATATCGAAGAAGCCTTCGGCCGCCGCGACATCAGTCCCTATCCCGCCCTGCTGTCTTTCGAGAAGGATCTGGTCCTCGTCTCCGGCGCGCTGCCGGCCGACACAGAGAAAGCGGGCGTCATCGTCGTGCACTACCGCTCGGGCGTCACCAACGTCACGCCTGGCGGCGGCGCCAACAAGGGCAAGCCGATGTCCTACTGGAATCTCGTCACCAAATACGAGCAGGTCGGCGACTGGAAAGGCGGCGCCCAGCGCTTCCCCGTCAAATGCCCGGGCGCCTGCGTCGTCATGATCCAGAAGAACGGCGCCGAAGGCATGGTCATCGGCGCGGTGCAGAAGAAGTAGCCGCGCTACTCCGCAATCGCTTCCAGCGGCGTCGAGAACGTTCCCCAATCCAGCTCGGTCAGCGCGAACGCCCACGGCGAGCATCGCGCATTGATCTCGCTCACCAGCGCTGTTGCTTCGACACTCGCGCCCTCCGCCACGGCCGCGCTCACCGTCACCCAGCCGCGCTCGTCCTTTCGCCAGCTGCGCACGACAACCACGACGCCGGACGCGAGCCGCGTGATGTGCTCCGCCACCGGCGCGCCCGTCGCCACATCGCGCGCTGGCGCAACGTCGGTGGGCGCGAACCGCACCAGCGCCTCCACCGTCAGCGTCGGGGCCAGCGCCGCAACCACCTGCAACCGGTGATGCGGCGGCGCAAGCGCGAACCCGCCGCCAGGGGCCGCCACAAGCCGATAGGCCGGACCCTGCGCCGGCCGCACATCGGCGCCCGCAATCTGGTCAGCCAAAATCTCAAGCACGCCGAGATCAACCCACGCCGCGCCACGCTGAAGCGGCGGCATCACAGCGCCCGCAACAGCCCATGCCTGCAGGTCATCCGGCTTACGCACATAGGACCGCCCGTCGCGATGGCCGACCAGCAGCTTGGCAAAACTGTTGCCCTGCCCGTCGCCCACTTCCAGCAGCGCGCCCGTGCCACCTGTCGCCGGATCGCCCAGACCGATGCGATCGAACTTGCGCTCGTCGCGCGTCATCGCCTCGGCATAGGTGATGTTCGACAGCGCCTCGGTCAGCTCCTGGATCTTCGCGTCGGTGACGGGATAGGAGCCTTTCTCCGACAGCACCCAGCCGTCGTCATTGCGCACGAGGTGGTAGCTCTCCTCCTGCGTCGTCACCATGATCAGCTCGATCAGCGCCTGCTTCTCGGCGAACGCCGGCAGCACGCGCCTGCCGACCTCCGAGCGCTGGAGATCAGCGCCAGCCGGCATCCATGCCAGCGCGCCGAGCAGCATCGACGCCGCGGCCACGCCGCCCGCGATCATCAACGACCGTCGCCTCAGTTTGGCGCGCGCCGCACTCATGCCGCGACCCTCCGCCTGCGCCCACGCCAGAATAACACGCCAATTCCCGCGAGCCCCACAAGCATCGGCGGCAGCCACACATTGAGGAACACCAGCTGGCTTTCCAGCGCATCGATGTCGCGCCGGAATTCGCGCTCCACACCGCGCAACTGCCCGCGTATCTCCGCCGCTTGCACGCGGTATTCGTTGATCTGGGCCAGTTCCTCCGGCGTCGACGCCGCGCCGCCCACGCGCCGGGCCTCCAGCGCGCTGACACGTTCTTCTGCATTCTTGAGCAGTGTCTCCAGCCGCTCCTGCTCCGCGAACAGGCGCGTCCGCGCCGCGTCGCGCAGCTCATCCACCCGCGCCATCGGCCGCGCCGCCGGCGCCCGCGAGCGCAGCTCCATCAGCGCCGGATCGCCGCCCAGATTGTCGAGCGCGTTCAGCACGAACGCCGCATTGTCCGCCAGCGGCTGGCCCGACTGCGGATGCACGAAGAAACTGTCGTCGAACATGTCCGAGTCCGCGACCAGGATGATCTGCGCGTCGCGCTGCGAATCCGCCACGAAAGGCGGATGACGCGCCATTTCCCGCCGCAGCAGCTCCGCCAGCACCGGATCCTCATCCTCCGCGAGAGCAGGCGGCCCTGCGAATGTCGAACGCAGCGGACCCGACAAGCGGCCTGCCAGCACTTGGCCCACGCCGGACGGCTCATACGCCTCCAGCACCTGCCGCGGCCCCGGATCGCTCGCAGCCAGTTCAGCGGACAACAAAGCCGCCTCAACGCTCGTCGATACCAAAGGCTCGAACGTCACGCCCGCCGGCGGCTGCACGATCAGCCGTCCCGGCGCGCCAAAATTGATCGGACGCGACAGATCCGCCGTGATCACATCGGTTCGCGACATCAGCGCCGGCGGCGGCGCCGGGAACAACGGCTGGCCCACCTGCGCCATCCGTCCGCCGCCAATGTCCACATTCACGGGCAGCGCCAGCGTCGAATCCGCTACCGCCTCCGGGCGCTCCGTCAGACCCAGCATCTCCGCGATTGGCCCAAGCGACGAGGCCACCGGCGCCCCGCCTTGCTGCACGATCGCCGCGCGCGACACCGGATCGATGGCGATCAGCGCAGCGCCGGTGTTCAGCAGGAACTGGTCGATCACATAGCTCTGCCAGTCATCCAGCGCCGGCGGATGCACCATCAGAAGCACGTCCGCATCGTCCGGCAGCGCGCGAAAATCTTCCTCCACAATGACGATCTCGTAGGCCCGCGCCCCCTCGCGCAGCATGAAGGCCGAGCCCGCCTCGGTCGGGTGCAACTGGTAGGACAATAGCGACGACAGCACCGCCACCTTTGGCGGGGCGGGGTCGTCCAGCTGCGAGATCAGTCTCACCAGCTCGTATTCCAGCAGCGCATCGCGCTCGGGCGCGAGGAACGGTATGGTGATGTTGTCGGCGGACGTATTGCGTCCGATGATCCCGAAATACAGCGGCTCCCCGCCATCCGTGGGCGCAGGCGACAGGCCCGCAGCGACGATGCGATCTTCTTCCTCCGAGAACGCTTCCGGCTCCACTTCGCGCAACTTCACCTTGCCCTCGCTCTGCGCCGCGATTTCCGCCATCAGCTGCCGCACGCGGTCAGCATGTGCGCGGATCGCCGGGAAGTCGACGCCCAGGCTCCGCGAATAGACAAGCTCGATCTCCACCGGCTCGATCAGCCGCTGCACCACGTGCTTGGCCGAGGTGGACAGCGTGTAGAGCCCGTTCGCCGTGAAATCGGCCCTCGCCCCGCCAAGCCATCGCCACGACGCAAGATTGAGCCCCGCGAAGATCAGCACGGCCGCAAGGCTTGCGAGGATGGCGTAATGGCTCCTGCGCATCACCCGCCCTTCCGCGCGCTGACCCAGATGGTGTTCAGCGTCAGCCACAGGCCGATGAAGCCGAGATAGAAAATCAGCGAGCGCAGCTCCAGCACGCCGCGCTGCGCCGCCTCGAAATGCGAGAGCAACGAGAACGACGCCAGCGCATCCGCCATCGCCGGCCCCAGTGCCCCGCCCACCACAGGCAAGCCTGCAGCCGTGAACAGGAAGCCCACCGCCACCGACATCACGAACGCCACCACCTGGTTGCCGGCGGCAGCTGAGAGCGCACACGCGATCGCCAGATACGCCCCCGCCATCAGGAAGCTCATCAGATAGCCAAGCCCGATCGCCGCATTGTCGGGCGCGCCGAGCCAGTTCACCGACAGCCACATCGGCACTGTGAGCAGCAACGTTGCCCCCGCCACCGTCCACGCCGCGAGGAACTTGCCGACCACAAGCGCCCACGCCGGCGCCGGCAGGCTCATCAGCAATTCCAGCGTGCCGCCGCGCGCTTCATCCGCCCACAGCCGCATCGCGATTGCCGGCAGGAAGACCAGATAGAGCCACGGATGAAACAGGAAAAACGGCGAGAGGTCGGCCTGGTTGGTGTCGAAAAATCGCCCGATCTCGAACGTGAAGGCGCCCAGCGAGATGAGAAAGATCGCCATGAACACATAGGCCAGCGGCGTCAGGAAGTATGCGGACAGTTCGCGCACATAGATCGCGCGGATCGCGTGCCCCGACTGCCGCGCCGATTGCGCCATATCCATGCTCACGCGGCCTTCTCTGCGCCTGAGGAGTTGGGTCGCGTCAGTGCATGGAAAGCGTCATCCAGCCGGCCACTTGGCGTTCGTGCTGCGAGTTCCGCCTGAGTCGTGTCGGTCACGATCGCCCCGCGATCGATCAGCACGACCCGCGAACACATCGCCTCCACCTCGTCGAGCTGGTGCGTCGAGATCAGGATCGCCTTTGTCTCCGTCATGCGCCGGATCAACGCGCGCATCGCCACCTTCTGGTTGGGATCGAGGCCGTCGGTAGGCTCATCCAGCACCAGCACGGCCGGGTCATGCACCAGCGCCCCCGCCAGCGCGACGCGCCGCTTGTATCCCTTCGACAGCGTCTCGATGCGCAGGCCCATCACGTCGGCAATGCCCGCATCCTCCGCGATGCGCGCGATGGCATCCCTGGTCGCTGCAGCCGAGAGGCCATGGGTGCGCGCGAGGAATCCGAGAAACGCTTTCACCGACAGATCAAGATAGAGCGGCGCGCCCTCCGCCAGATAGCCAAGCGAGCGCTGCGCCTGGCTCCGCTGCGTGATGATCGAGGCCCCGCCGATCTCGGCGTCGCCTGCATCCGGCTCGAGGAAGCCCGCGATCATCCGCAGCGTGGTCGACTTCCCCGCCCCGTTGGGACCGAGGAACGCCACCGCCTGACCTGCCTGCACCGCAAAGCTCACGCCGCGCACGGCCTCGCGGCGTCCGAATGACTTGGAAAGACCGGAGACCTTCAGCGCGTCCATGACATCCATCAGCTGAGGTGGGTGGCCATGACTATCAGACATGGGGCTATCACGCGGGCTGATTCCCGGGCGCCGCCAACAAAACAGCGCGACGTGAAAAATCGCCCAACGCGATCACGAAAAACGCGCACCCGGGACAGGTTGCGCGCCGGGACGAGTTGCGCGCAAGCATCCGCAGTGTGCGGAAATTTTCTGATTATGGGGAAGCCTCTCAAGGAGGCAAGTTGTCGGGCGAACCGTCAGTCGCAACCCTGGGGGGCTGGGGGGCTGTTGGGTCCAAGGTCGGCGTCTTAACCATCCGCCCGACCCAGTTAACTTGTACGGGATCGATCACTTTGGCTAGTCCAAAAAGCTGTCCAATTGCGAAATCTTCGTAATGATTGCAGACTTAATGCTGACCCATAGCTGACCCAGCAGACCTGTGCGCAGGACCTCTCATGACGCAGCAGACTCCCGGCGCCGCAACGACCTCGCAAGGCGCGGGACAAAGCCCTGCAAAGGGTGTCTGGTTTGACCGCCGCGAGCTCGACCAGATCCTCTGGACCTACGGCAAGCTGGTCTCCGAGGGCGAGTGCCGCGACTACGCGATCGGCGCCTTCCGCGACCACGCTGCCTTCTGCATGTTCAGGCGCGCCGCCGAGGCGCCGACATGGACCGTCGAGAAATGGCCAGACCTCGCGCGCCGACAGAGGGCGTGGGTCCTCACCAACGCCACCGGCCAGGTCCTCAAGCGGGGCCACGAGCTTGGCCCGGTGCTCGCTTTCTTCGACAAGAAGCGCTTCCAGGTGGTGGATTGATATCCCCCGCCCTTCCACAGGGCGCGCCACACAGCTGTTGATAACCCGAAACGAAAAGGCCCCGGACGTATCGTCCGGGGCCTTCCGTTTTCAGCCTGTATCAGGCGCTATTCGCGCGAGGACAGGAACATCAGCACGATGCGGAACATGTTGATGAACGACACGAAGAAGTTCAGCGCGCCGATGTTTGTCATGGCGGCTAGTCCGCGGGCGTCTCCACCGATGTTATAGTACATCGCCTTCAGCTGCTGCGTCTCGACCGCGATCAGCACGGCCGACAGTGCAAACACTGCGCCCATGATGATCCACTCGAACATCGAGGACGGCGGCAGGATGAAGTTGAGGAGCGACATCGCGACCACGCCCCACATCGCCATCATCGCGAATGAGCCGATGCCCGACATGTCGCGCTTCGTCGTATAGCCAAACAACGACAGGGCGCCGAACGCAGAGGCGGTAATCAGGAACGCCTTGGCGATGGTCTCGTAAGTCGTCAGCATGCCGATGCCGCCGCGGGTCGACAGACCCGTTCCGGTTTCAGCCGCCATTACCCACACGCCGAGGCCGAGGCCCATCAGCGTCACGATTGCCCAGTAAAGAATGCCCGAAGCCAACGGCGACGGGTTCTTCATCATGAACATCGAGCCGAGCAACAGGACGATCGGGCCCCACTGCACGACCATGAACATCGGCGAGGAGCCGAACGGGTTGCCGAACACGAAGTCACGGATCGGCTCTACGGTAACGCCGGCGTAGGCCAACACACCTGCGAGCAGGATGCCGAGCGCCAGCTTGTTGTAGACGCCCAGCATGAACTTGCGCAGGCCGGCGTCCAGCGACATGTCGCCCGTCTGCGCGCCTGTGCGCGACTGGGCAAATTGGAAGTCAGCCATGGTCTGTTTTTCCACCCTCTCTTGCAGCGGGATCCCCGCCAGTGCCATAGAATAATGGGGTTTCGGGGGGTGCATTGCAAGCAAATCCGGTCACCGCTCAACCCAGCTGGCGACACCGTGAACCCGGTAAACACATCGCTAACCCTTGATTCCGGCCCTGATCAGGGCCGCATGCCCCTGTAAGCGAAGTTACGCTCCGCAGCAGCGCCCAACCCTTGGCGCACGCCTGCGCACGGCTAAAGTGCAACCTCATGAGCCTCCGCCTTTTCCTGGCTGTCCCGATCCCGGAAAGCATCGCCAACCGCCTGCTCACGCTCGAAGCCGACGTCCCCGGCGCGTCCTGGCGCACGGCGGAACAGTATCATCTCACCCTCCGCTTCATCGGCGATGTCGACGAAGCAACCGCCCGCGATCTCGACACAGAACTCGGCCGCATCATCGCCGCCCCCTTCGAGATCGCGCTCTCAGGCGTCGGCAGCTTCGGCGGCCGGGAGCCGTCCGCCCTCTGGGCAGGCGTCTCGGCCCCGCCGGACCTCGCCCGTCTCGTCACAGCCTGCGAGACCGCCATCCGCAATTCCGGCCTCCCGCCCGAGAGCAGAAAATACAAGCCGCACGTCACCATCGCCTACCTCAATGGCACGCTCGACCACGAGGTCGCGCACTTCCTCGCTGACGCCGCCGAATTCCGCACCGGGTCATTCGTGGTCGATCATTTCTGCATGTACGCATCACGCGCGACGCGCTCCCGCAGCCACTATAGCGAAGAGGCGGTCTATCCGCTGATCGGCTGAGGGCCTTGACGCAGCCACGAACTAAAAGCGCGCCCGAAGGCGCGCTTTCCATCTGTGGCGATATCAGAAGCGTCCTACTCCCGGCCTTCCATCTCGGCCGCCTGGCGATGCAGGCGCGCGATGCGGCGTTCGGTGGGTGGATGCGAGGCCGACGCCGTGCGGCGGGGACCTTGCAGCGGATCGATGACGAAGGCGTGGGCGGTGGCGGGCGAACGCTCTGCGAGAGGGTTCAGAAGCGAAGACGTATGCCGCTCCAGCTTCAGCAGTGCGTTGGCGAGGTTGACCGGCGCGCCGCAGATCTCGCCTGCGTGGCGGTCGGCGGCGTATTCGCGCGCGTGGCTCTGGCCGACGCGGGCGATCAGGCCTGAGACGATACGGGAGACGCGCTTGCGCTGTCCGAACGGATAGGCGAGCGAGCCGAAGATTGTCGTCAGCACCACCGACAGCGCCGAGCAGATGCCCATCGCCAGCGCGTCGCCGCGCTTCACATGCGCCAGTTCGTGCGCCACCACCGCCGAAACCTCGGCGCGGGAGAGCGTCTTGAGCAGGCCGTCGGTCACGGCGATCGAAGCGTGGTTGGTATCGCGCCCAGCCACAAAGGCGTTCGGCTGGAAGGCGTCGATGATGTAGGTGCGCGGCCGCGGCATGTTGGCCTTCATCGCCAGCCGGTCGCAGTCCGCCACGAAAGCGCGGATCATCGGCGAGGCGTCATCGGACGAGACTTCGCGCGCATTGTGAAGTTTCAGCACGATCTTCTCGGCATACCAGAAGACCACAAGGTGAAACCCGAGCGCCACCAGCGTACCGGCCAGCGCGCCGTCTCGTCCGGCAATCCACCATCCCAGCCCCGCAAAGGCGAGGTGGATGGCGAGCATCAGTCCGGCGGCCTTGAAATAGCTCATGGAAGCTCTCTCACGCGAATAGTCCCTCCGAAGGGGGAGGTTTGGTCATCTTGGTGAAAGCTTTCTTTCCAAAACCGAAAAAATTGGTGAACGTGGCGGTGATGAACACTGAAATCCGACAGTCAGGCGACGAGTGTGTCCCAACGGACCCGCAAAGTGAATCCGCAACCAGCGAAACGAATATTCCTGGCGCGGCGCCCGGAAAGGTCCTGAGCCCGGAGGCAATCCGCGCGCTACGCGAGGCCGAAGCGCGGCGCCGGTCAGCGCCCGCGGCGGACCTGCAGCCGGAAATCAACGGCCGCCGGGAGGGCGGGGAACCCACGCGCTATAGCGACTGGGAGAAAAAAGGCCTTGCGGTCGATTTCTGATTCACTGCCAAAACTATCGTGTCGCCTGAGTTCGATTGCTTGGGCGCGTTTCGCCGTTAACGATTTGCGTGGCTCTGGCGGCGGCCGCTGCAACTAGCCTAGAGCCAGCCGCGCGCCCGCTCGTCCAGCCACAGGTTGGCCACGCCCATCAGCGGCGCGCTTTCTGAAGCGATCAGGTTGACCGGGATGGGCTTCATCAGGCCTGAGCGGATTCCGCGCGCGTAGAAACGGTCGAGCGCGGCGCTCTCTCTCAACCACGGCTCGAGATGTTGCGAGACGCCGCCGGCGATGAAAGCCCCGCCCGTGGCATTTGCGACCAGCGCAAGATTACCCATGGCCGTCATCACCGTGCGGGCGCGCAGGCGACAGAATTCGAGAGCGACGGCGTCGCCTGCCTTTGCGGCATCGATCAGTTCGGCCTGCGAGAGCGGCTTCGGCCGAAAACCCATCACCTCGTAAAGTGCATCGCGCGTCTCATCAAAACCAACGCCGGCTGCGACGATCTCATTCGAGACGTAGCCCAGGGTCTCCCGAAGGCGTGTCGCAAGCCTCCATTCGATGTCGGTCTGCGGATTGAAGGCCTGGTGGCCGCCCTCCCCGCCAACGACGATCCAGCCCTGATCCGACCATCTGAGCAGGCCGATGCCGAATCCCGTGCCGGGTCCGCCAATGGCGATGGAGCCGTGTGGATCGGAGTGGCCCGGCGCAATCATTCGCAACTGGTCCGGCGCCAGTTCCGGCGCGGCGCGCGCCATCGCGAAGAAATCATTGACCGCGACGATGCGGTCCACGCCGAGCTTCGACCGGACCATTGCGAGTTCGACTGTCCAGCCGCGATTGAGGAGTTCGACACGCTCGTCCTCCACGACGCCTGCGAGGCCGAATGCGGCGCCGGTCAATGCTGGCTTTGCCTCGGACAGGAAGACATCGAGCGCGGCCTCAAACGATGGAAAATCCGCCCCGGGGCGCTTCCAGATGTCAGAGACGCTGACGCGCCCGTCATTGGCGTGAGCGAGCGCAAAGCGGACATTGGTCCCGCCTGCGTCGCCCACGAGGATCGCGTCGTGCTTCATCGCTAAACCTTAGACGCTGCTGCGGTCAGGCGGCAACATTGGCGCGGCGTCACCAAAGGAGTGACCATCGAGGCGACAAAACTGCCCAACCCGCGTGACACTGTTCCAGCCATTGTATCATGCCGCTGGATTCATTTGATTTTGGCCCCGGGCCTGCCTAGGGGAAGGACATGGCTCACGATCACGCCCTGGGCAGTCACGATCACGCGCATGCCCGCGCGCATGACGACGATCACGCCCACGACCATCATCATGGCGGCGACGAAAAAAACGCCTCGCGCATCGGCATCGCCGCGCTGCTGACCGGCGGCTTCATGGTCGTCGAGCTTGGCGGCGGGATCGTCTCCGGCTCGCTCGCCCTGCTCGCGGACGCGGGTCACATGCTGTCGGACTTCGGCGCGCTAGCGCTGGCGTGGATCGGGTTCCGTATGGCGCGGCGCCCGGCGACGCTCCAGCGCACCTTCGGTTTCCGCCGCTTTCCCGTGCTCGCCGCCTTCGTCAACGGAATGGCGCTGTTTCTGGTCGCCGCGTGGATCGTCTACGAGGCGATCGTGCGTCTCAATGATCCGCATCCGATTGCGTCGGGCCTGATGCTGTGGATCGCCGTCGGCGGTCTCATCGTGAACCTGATGTCCTTCGCCGTGCTGCACGGCGCCGACCGGGACAATCTCAACGTGCGCGGCGCGCTCCTGCATGTCGCCGGCGACCTGCTGGGCTCGCTGGCCGCGATCATCGCGGCCATCATCATCATGACGACAGGCTGGACGCCGGCCGACCCGCTGCTGTCTGTCCTCGTCGCGGTGATCATCTTGCGCTCAGCCTGGAGCGTGACGGCGCAGAGCGCGCACATCCTGCTGGAGGGCGCGCCCGAAGGCATCGACCTGCATCATGTGATCCATGACCTCACCGACCATGTCGAAGGCGTGACGGACATCCACCACGCCCATCTCTGGTCGCTGGATGGCCGCCGCTCGATGATGACGCTGCATGCGCGCATCAAGGAGACCGCGACCGGCCCGGATGTCATCGCCCGCATCAAGGCGCGTCTCAACGCGGTTCACGGCATCGGCCACGCCACGGTCGAGATCGAAACCGACGCCTGCGCCGGCGCAGAGTGCGGCTGAGGATCAGGCCGTCGCTGGTTTGGCTTTAGCCAACTTTGCCGCACCATAGACACGCGGCTTGATGAAGGGGAACCACATCAGCTTACCCACGCCCTCCACGAACCTGCGATAGGCAAACGCCCGTCGCCGCGTCTTGCCGAGATAGCCGCCCAGAGCCGCGGCGCCAAAGACGATCGTCTGCACAGCGCCGACCGCCATCCAGAACGCGACGGCTGGCACGTCGGGCGTCGGCCTGGTCCAGGCCTTCCTCGCAGGCCCCTGTCCGTAGGCGAACGCGCGACGCAGCGTGTAGGCCAGCGTCACGCGCGAGGGTTCCGGCGTCTCCCACACCCATGCATCCGGCGCCCACGCGAAGGTTGCGCCGCTGGTTTTCATGATCTGGAACAGCAGGTCATCCTCGCCGCCAATCTCGTTGCGTGTGAACGAGAAGGGCTCAGGGGACGGCAGCGCGGCGCGGCGCAGGAGGCTGCAACCACAGCCATAGTAGGTGCGGATCAGCCCCTCAGAGTGGCGCGCCTCGCGGGCGAAAAACGCCTCGAAGTATTCGCGATGATCGCGCGGCGGCTCGGCGAGCTTCGTGCGAACCGGCCCGAATACGACATCCGCGCCGCTGTGTTTCTGCACGCGCAGCAGGGCGCCAAGCCAGGAGGGCGGCGCGATCTCGTCATCGTCGAGGAAGGCGATCCTCTCGCCGTGGGCGACCCGCAGCCCGGCATTGCGCGCGTTCGCCACGCCCGCGCTGGGTTCGTGCACGACCGTGATGCGCGGATCGGTGAGCGCGCGCAACGGCGCCATGGCGGAGCCGGCCGGATCATTGTCGACCAGCACGATCTCGAACGCGGCGCTGCATGTCTGGGCCAGGGCTGACTTCGCCGCCGCGACGGCGCGCGCGGGCCTGCGGAAAGTCGGGATGATGATCGAAACCGCCGGCGTCATGACCGGAATTGTATGCAAGCGTAGTTGCCGGGTCGTTTACGGAAGGGCAGGCGCGCCAGCGGGGGCGCCGAATTCGCCGCGGCATTTGGCGATCGTATCTGACGCGGTTCTGACCAGGCCGTCGATCGTCCCTGCATAGGCCGGTGAACTGGCTGCGATGATCTGGGAGGTGTGCCGCCAGGAATCCTCCGTCCGCTGACAGACGCGCGCCGAGCGGACGCCATCGATCCGGCCGTAGGAGGCCGCGATCCGCGTGAGAGCCATGCTCGCCACCACATGATAGACGTTGAGATCATGGCCCGCGATGCCGGGCGCCGCCGATTTTACCGTCTCGAGATCGACGAGCAGTTTCTCGCATGCCGCGACCGCAGCAGGAGCTGCTTCCTTCGTTGAGCCGCTCGTGAGGCATGCGTTAGCCACGGCGACAGCGGCGTTCTCGAACTCGCTGGTCTGCGCGTGCGCAACAGGCGCGCCCGCCAGAATCATCAGCACGGCTAGACTTCGTTTCATGCCCCTCCCCGTTGCCGGATTGCTACGGCGTCGGCCGCTGGATCGATGCGGAGAGGTTCTGCGAGACCTGCCGCGCATCGAAGGCGTTGGCGTCCGAGCCCTTGGGACCACGGCTCATGACGATTTCGGCGTAGGCTTCGTAGCGTGTCACCTCGTCGTAGCGCGCGGGCGAGGACATGAACGGGTCCCAGGCGTGCACCCAGCCCCAGCGCGGGGAAAAGTACATGTAGGAGAAGCGCGAGAACCCGCCGGTGCGCTGGATGTCGCGATCCTTGTCGGTGTCGCGGCTGACGATGGTGAAGGTGTCGTAGCCGGACTGGAGCGTCAGTTCGGCGGCGCGGAAAAGCAGATAGTTCTCGACCGTCTCCCGGCCCGTCAGAGAATTGCCCTTGAACGAGATGCGGTAACGCTCGGATTCGATCTTCTGTTCGGAATAGCCGCGATCATAGCCGGCGGCCGGCTGGTAAGGCGTGGGTCCGGACGAACAGGCGGCGAGCGTTGTCGCCGCTGCAACCATGACAACTGCAAGGGTTTTGCTGAACATAGGCGGCCTCCTCGGGCGCAATTCCACACCCATTCACATAGGAACGCAAACCTGAACGGCAATTGAGCAGGCCGGCCCGCATGCAGCGGACCGGCCCCTGTCATCCGTCAGGCCGTCGCGAAGCCGAAGACCGACTTGGTCTCGAGGAATTCGTGGATGCCTTCCACGCCCCATTCGCGGCCATTGCCCGACTGACGGTAGCCGCCGAACGGCATGGTCTGGTCAGAGCCTGCGCCGTTGATGTGCACCATGCCGGTGCGCAGCTGCTTCGCCACTTTCTGCGCGTGCTCCTGGTCGCCCTGCACATAGCCGGAGAGACCATAGACGGTGTCGTTGGCCATGGCGATCGCCTGCTCTTCCGTGTCGTAGGGGATCATGCAGAGCACCGGCCCGAAGACTTCCTCGACCGCGATCGTCATGTCGTTGCGCACGTCGGCGAACACCGTGGGCTTCACATAGTAGCCGCGGTTGAGGCCGTCGGGACGGCCAAGGCCGCCGGTGACCAGCGTCGCGCCTTCATCGATGCCCTTCTTGATGAGGCCCTGGATCTTGTTCCACTGGGCTTCGGACACGACGGGGCCGATGGCGCCCTTCTCGGCCGTCCTGGGGTCCTGCACCTTCACGGACTCCGCGGTCGCCTTGGCGATGGCTTTGGCATCTTCGTTCTTGGCGCGGGGCACGAACATGCGTGAGGGCGCGTTGCAGCTCTGGCCCGTGTTGGTCATCATCTGCATGACGCCGGACTTCACGGCTTTCGTGAGGTCTGCATCATCGAGCACGATGTTGGCCGACTTGCCGCCAAGCTCCTGCGCGACGCGCTTCACGGTCGGTGCAGCGGCCTGAGCGACCAGCACGCCGGCGCGAGTCGAGCCGGTGAACGACATCATGTCGACATCGGGGTGAGCGGAGAGAGCTGCGCCCACGCCAGGACCATCGCCATTGACGAGGTTGAACACGCCTTTCGGCACGCCAGCCTCGTGCATGATCTCGGCGAACACGATCGCATCAAGCGGTGCGATCTCTGACGGTTTCAGCACCATGGTGCAGCCGGCGGCGATCGCCGGGGCGACCTTGCAGGCGATCTGGTTCTGCGGCCAGTTCCACGGCGTGATGAAGCCGCAGACGCCAATGGGCTCTTTCCGGATCAGGTGCTTGCCGCGGCGCTCCTCGAATTCGAAGGTGCGGAGATAGCCCGCCGCCTGCATCAGGTGGCCGAGACCGGACGGCGCCTGGGCTGCCTGCGCCAGCCACATCGGCGCGCCCATTTCCTCGGACACGGCAGTCGCCATGTCGCCGAGACGCTTCTGGTAGATGGCGATGATCTTGTCGAGCAGGTCGGCGCGATACTCCTTGGTGGTCGCGGCGAAAGCCGGGAAGGCGGCCTTGGCGGCGGCAACCGCCTTGTCCACATCGGCCTTGGAGCCGAGCGAGATGCGGGCGTAGCTTTCCTCGGTGGCCGGGTTCTGCACTTCCAGCGTGCGCGGGGTCACCGGATCGACCCATTCGCCATTGATGTAGAATTTCAGGTAATCGCGCATGGACGTCTCCGTGAGGCCAGACCGTGAGGGTAGGCCTGTAGATAGTCCATGTTTGGCTGGAACGGGAGCCCCTTGGCGGGAGTGATCCGATATCGCTACTGCTTCAGCAGCAGTTCGAATTGGTTGCCGTCCGGATCGGTCAGGAAGGCGTAGGAAAGCCCTTCCGCTGATTTCGCCGCTGGACGCATCAGCTTCGCGCCGGCCGCCGTCGCACGGGCGATTGCCGTGTCCATGTCGGGCACTTCGACGATCAGCGCCGCCATGCCGCCGGCGGGTGGTCCGCTCTTTGCGCGCGTGGCGATCACGATCGGCGTCGATGTCGCCTTCTTCGCCAGATCAGGCGTCGAGCCTGAATTCAGCACGATCTCCTTGAAAGTCGGCGTATCGACCGGGCGGCGGGTTTCCGACATGCCGAAGGCTTCGGAATAGAATTTCGCGAGCGCATCCACGTCGGTCGCCAGCACACGGACGGATCGCACGGTGATGCCGGCTTCCTGCGCGAGGGCCGGCGCGGCGGCGAGCAAGGCTGCGGCAAGTCCTGCAGCTGCGAATATGGTCTTCATGCGTGTTTCTCCCCTGCCGGCGGTCTATCCTGTAGCCGTTCAGGGCCGCCTTGACGTGCATCAGATGCGGGAGGGCCGTTCAGGGCAAGTCAATTCAGCGGATTCTTGTCCGCCGCGACCCGGTGAAAGGTGATCCGGCCGACGTCGTTGATCATGGTGTCGTTGTCGATGAAGGTGCGCACCGTGGCGGACAGGGCCTGGCCGTTCTCGTCGATGGTGAACAGCTTGAACCGGGTCCGGTCGATCGGCTCGACTCGGTAGCGGCCGGTCTGGGTGACGGGCTGGGCAGCGA
Source organism: Alphaproteobacteria bacterium (assembly GCA_031419455.1). Taxonomy (GTDB): domain Bacteria; phylum Pseudomonadota; class Alphaproteobacteria; order Caulobacterales; family Hyphomonadaceae; genus UBA7672. The sequence goes on along the minus strand of JANOKS010000037.1, from coordinate 6,709 downwards.
CGCCGCGGACCTCCATCTGGTTCCGCGTCAGGTACGATCCGTCCTCGTGGAACCAGGCGAGGATCTCGCCCTTCACGTCCCCGGAAAGCGTATCGGCCCGCCACGCCCCGACGAGCGTGTGGACCAGGGTCGCCGGTTTTGGCTTGCCACGAAACAGCATGGCTGAAGTCCCTTCCAGAGCCATGCCAGCACAGGCTTCTGCCTACGCCAACCGGGAGTATCAGTTGCGCGCCCGTTTCCGATAGTACAGGCAACCGTCCCGGCTTTACCATTGGGCGGGAACCTTTACCTCTTCGTTGAATCCATGAGGCTTCCGGCTGCAGGAGCGTGGAACCCGCAAACGGAGGTCGCGGATCATGGCAATCACCGGCGGATGCCAGTGCGGAGCGGTGCGCTATGCCCTGCACGTCGATCGGGTCGAGAAGCCCCACGTGTGCCATTGCCGCATGTGCCAGAAGGCGACGGGCGGGCTTTTCGCGGCGCTGGCGGGATGTTCCAGGGCGAGCCTGGAATGGACGCGGGGCGAGCCTGCCCAGTTCGCGTCCTCCAGCCTCGCCCGTCGCGGCTTCTGCCGGGACTGCGGCACGCCGCTCAGCTTTGCCTACAACACGCCAGAGGCTCGCATCTACATCACCATCGGCTCGATGGATGATCCTGAGCTGGCCCGGATCGAGATCCAGTACGGTGTCGAAGCCAAGATCGGCTGGGTGCAGTTCTGCGAGGATGTGCCCGGTGAAGTCACCGGCGAGAGCGCCGCGGCGCAGGCGTTCCTGGCGCAGATGACGAGCAATCAGAGTTAGGCCGAGATCGCCACGATCGTCGCTTCGGTCGTGCCGGCTTCGATCTCTTCGCCGATGCCCTTGCCCATCAGTTCCCGCGCCAGTGGCGAGGCCCAGGAGAGGAGACCCTGTGCAGGATCGGCCTCATCCTCGCCCACGATGCGGAAGGATTGCCGCCGGCCATCCTCGCGCAGGATGTTCACCGCCGAGCCGAACTGCACTTCCGCGGAGCCTGCGGGATCGGGTTGCACCTGCGCGCTGTTGCGGCGCGCGGTCCAGTAGCGGAGTTCGCGCGCCGCACGGGCGGCCGCTTCCCTGTCGTCGGCGGCAAGCGCTGCGACGTTGGCCGCGCTGTGGCGTTCGATTTCCGCCTCGATCAGGCTGAGCCCGCGCTGGCTGACGAGATTTGGCAGCGCCGAAATCTCACGCTCCGGCAGCTCGACAGTGTCGTCTTCGTCCGTCTCTTTGGTGAAGGCCTTGCTCATGGCCCTGAATCTAGGGCGCAAGACGTGCCAGGACCAATTCCTTACCCAGTTCTTGTCCGGAACGCCGCAATCGCGCCAAACGGCTTGGTGCAATCCTGACCAAGTTTCTCTATCTATTGTGGGCTAATCTCGGAGAGGCGCCCTGGACGGCAAGCGCATCCTTCTGATCGTCGGCGGCGGTATCGCGGCCTACAAGTCGCTGGAGCTGATCCGGCTGCTTGCCCGCGAGGGTATTGGCGCGCGCGTGATCCTGACCAGGGCGGGCGCGGAATTCGTGACGCCGCTGTCGCTTGGCTCGCTGTCGGGCGACAAGGTCTATCAGGAGCTGTTCAACCTCACCGACGAAGCCGAGATGGGGCATATCGAGCTGTCCCGCTCGGCCGATCTTGTCGTCGTCTGTCCGGCAACGGCCGACCTTCTCGCCAAGGCCGCGAACGGGCTCGCCAACGATCTTGCCTCCACCACCCTGCTCGCGACCGACAAGCCGGTGCTGATGATTCCGGCCATGAATGTGCGGATGTGGGAGCATGCCGCCACCAAGCGCAATGTCGCCCGGCTTCGCACCGACGGCGTCGCGGTCATGGAGCCGGATGTCGGCCCGATGGCGTGCGGCGAATTTGGCGCTGGGCGATTGCCCGAGCCCGAGCGCATCGCCAAGGAAGTTCGCCGCATGCTGGCGGGACCTCAAGGCCATGGACCGCTCGCGGGATTCCGTGCGGTGATCACAGCCGGACCGACGCGCGAGCCGCTCGATCCGGTGCGGTTCATCTCCAATCATTCGTCCGGCCGCCAAGGCTATGCGATCGCCGACGCCCTCGCCCGCCTTGGCGCCGATGTGCGTCTCGTCACCGGGCCAACGCAGCTGGCGATTCCTGATGGCGTCACGGCGCTGCGCGTCGAAACGGCGGTCGAGATGCAGGATGCGGTGAAGGCCAGCCTGCCGGCCGCCATCTTCATCGGCGTCGCCGCTGTCGCCGACTGGCGACCCGCGATGCGCGCGCAGGGCAAGCTCAAGCTCAAGGGCGGTGCTCAGGACAAGGTCGCACTGCAGCTGGTCGAGAATCCGGACATTCTCAAGTCGATCGGCGCCAAGCGGAAGGACCGTCCGCGTCTGGTGATCGGGTTTGCGGCCGAGACGAGCGATGTCGAAAAGCACGCGCGGGCCAAGCTCGCACGCAAGGGCTGTGACTGGATCGTCGCCAATGACGTGTCCGGTGATGTGATGGGCGGGGCGGACAATGAAGTCCTGCTGGTGACGAAAGCCGGCACGGAACGCTGGCCGCGCATGAGCAAGGCGGAGGTCGCGATGAAGCTTGCCGAGCGTATCGCGGCGAGTTTCGCCGCCACGACAACGAGCGCGGCGGAATAGCGCAGCCTCCCGGAATGGCCGCGGACCGGTTCTGCTCCTAGGTCTTTCCCATGATCCGGCACATCGTCTTCTTCACGCTGAAGGACCCGCGCGAGGCGGCGGACATCTCGCGACATCTGAAGCGACTTGGCACGATTCCGGGCTCGACGCTGTTCGAGGTGACGCCGAACCGGAAGGCCGACCTTTTCGGCAACGAGATCGACATCGTGGTCTATGCGGAATTTCCCGACATCGAGGCGCTGCATCGTTACAAGCAACACCCGACCTATATGGACGTGACGAACACGGTCCGCCCGCGCCGCGAGCTGCGGTTTGCGGCTGATGTGGACGTCTAGCTTTGACCGATCCACAGGTTGTCATCCCGGAAGTGCGAAGCGCTATCCTGGACCCATTCCTTTGCACGCACGCACGCGGTTAAATGGGTCCCGGCTCTCCGCGACATCGTCGCTGCGGCCGGGATGACAAGTTCGGAGTTTCGCATGCCCGTCATCATCCGTGTCGTTCCCCTCCCGCATTTCGAGGGGCTCGCCCTGCCCGCCTACGAGACCGCTGATGCCGCAGGCATGGATCTGCGCGCGGCGGTTCCCGATGACCAGCCGATGACGCTGAAGCCGGGCGAGCGGGCGATGGTGCCGACCGGCCTTACTATCGCGCTGCCGACGGGCCATGAGGCGCAGGTGCGGCCGCGTTCGGGACTGGCCGCGAAGCACGGCGTCACCTGTCTCAACACGCCGGGCACGATCGATGCGGACTATCGCGGTGAGGTGAAGGTTATCCTGATCAATCTTGGCCAGGAGCCGTTTGTCATCAAGCGCGGCGAGCGGATCGCGCAGATGGTGATTGCGCCTGTCACGCGCGCCGAGTTGAGCGTGGTCGGCACGCTCGATGAAACGCTGCGCGGCGCGGGCGGCTTCGGATCGACCGGGCGATAGCAGTCCGGCTGCTTGCCGGGCGCGGACTTTTCCGACAGCCTGCAAGCATGAGGCTTCTCGCCGCCATGCTTGCGATCGCGATCCTGCCTGCGACCGCGCACGCCCGGCAGGATCCGGCGCCGCTGGAAGTGGGCGCCATCGTCGAGAGCTTCGAGATGGTCCCCGACCGCACCGTGATCTTCGCACCGACGAGCGATGGGAAAATTCGCATCGTCAAATCGACGGACAAGAACCGGCTGGCGCCGATGCCGCGCAATCCGGGGGAGGTCGCCGTGTCGCTGACCGTTGCACGCGAGATAGGCGCTGTGATCGAGTTCAACAATGGGCTCGACTACACATTCACCTATCGGGCGCACGCTGGCGACACGCGCATTCCCACCTGCCCTGTTCGCGATAACGCGGTCGCGTCGGACCAGTGGCCGCAAGGGTATAGGTCAATCATTATTGGGCCGATCAAGCGCGCCGAACGGGACGCACCGTGCGATACGCCGAGGGACTGAGGGCGTCTCGCTCCCGGAGTCATTCTCGGGCTTGTCCCGAGAATCTCAGTTGAAGGCGTCGAGGGGATCGTTTGCGAGTCCCCATGATTGTCCAACAGAGATTCTCGGGACAAGCCCGAGAATGACTCCATAGGATGCCGTGCCTTATCCCTTCAGCTCCAGTTCCGGCTTCGCCATGTCGGCGAGGAGGAAGTGGTCGGTGTCGGTCACGGGCGTGAGGCCGCCGAAATCGAAGGCCGAGCGGTCGATGATGATGTCGCGCGGACGGAGTTCGCGGGAGAGTTCGAGGCCCTCCAGCGTGCGACAGCGCGAGAAGGCGACGTAGGCCTGGCCGTGAGCGAACATGCCGCGATCGAAATCGATATAGACCTTGTCGAGCGTCATGCCCTGGCTCTTGTGGATCGTGGTGGCGTAGGCGAGCCGCAGCGGCAGCTGCTTGAACGAGCCGACGACGGAGCGCGAGACGGATTTCGACGCCGCATCGAATTCGTAGCGGAATTTCTCCCACGCCTGCTGGCTGACGCGGTGCGATTCGCCGGCGATCTTCACATAGGCGTCGCTCTCGCCGAGGCCCTGCACAACACCGAGCGAGCCGTTGACCCACCGGCCCGAGGGATCGTTGCGGATCATCATCACGCGGGCGCCGGCCTTAAGCTCAAGCACCTCTTCCGTCGGGAAGGCCTTGGGTTCGAAATTGCCTTCGAGTGACGCGGTGTAGTTTCGTGCAGGCCCGTCGAGCTCGGCGAGACGCATCTGGTTGATGCGCCAGGCGGCGGCGTTGTTGGGCGTCAGCACGACGTGGGTCTGGCTGGCGTCGGCTGGTGAGCGGGTCGAGACGCGGGTGCGGAGGAGGCCGACGTCTTCGGGCGCGAGGCGCGCGTTGCGTAGGCCGTTGAGGATACGGATGAAGCCGGCGTCTTCCTGCCTGAAAATGCGTTTCAGGGCGGCGAGGCGGAAATGGCCGGCCTGGAATCCCGGCGCGCGGAAGAACCAGGGGCCGCCATAGCTCTCCTCCAGAATGTGCTCGACGTCGCTGCCGACCACGGGCGGCAGCTGGTGGAGGTCGCCCGACAGGATCATGCGCACGCCGCCGAAGGGCTGCCGGTTGCCGCGATTGAGGCGAAGCGAATTGTCGATCGCCTGCATCATGTCGGCGCGCACCATCGAGACCTCGTCGATCACCATGGTCTCGATCGCCTTCACCACGCGCTGGTTGCGGATCTTGCGGGTGTCGCCGGCGTCGAGCAGGCGCGGCGGGAAGTTGAAGAAGGAGTGGATCGTCTGGCCGCCGACATTCACGGCTGCAAGCCCGGTGGGGGCGAGGACGATCGCTTTTTCGAGCGAGTTGAAGATCAGCTGGCGGAGCAGCGTTGTCTTGCCCGTGCCGGCGCGGCCGGTGAGGAAGATGTTCCGCCGGCCCGCGATGATCTCCTCGATCAGCGGCTGGTAGACGTTGGAGGTGGGCTCGGCGTTCACTGTCGACAAGTTCCGGGGCTCATGATTTCTGCTCCCACGAGGATCGCGCGTCATGAGTCTAACCCCCCAGCAGCTGGAACGCTACGCCCGGCACATCATGCTTCGCGAAGTGGGCGGGCCGGGACAGCAGGCCTTGCGTGATTCGTCCGTGGTGATGATCGGCGCGGGCGCGCTGGGCGGACCGGCGGCGATGTATCTGGCGGCGGCGGGGATTGGCGCGCTGACGATCATCGACGACGATACGGTCTCGCTGTCCAACCTGCAGCGACAGGTGCTGTTCGCAACGCCGGATGTGGGGCGGGCGAAGACGGAGGTCGCGAAGGAGCGGCTGGGCGCGCTCAATCCGGATGTGAACGTGATTGCCGAGCGGGTGCGGCTCAATGCGGAGAATGCAGAGGCGCTCGTCGTGGGCGCCGATATCGTCATCGATGGGTCGGACAGTTTCGCGACGCGGTTTGATGTGAATGCAGCCTGTCATCGGCTGGGTGTTCCTCTTGTGTCGGGCGCCGTCGGGCGATGGAGCGCGCAGGTTTCGGTGTTCAGGTCGGGACTCACCAGAGGCAAGGCTTTGAGCGAGCGCCTGCCCTGCTATCGCTGTCTTGTGTCCGAGGCGCCTTCGAGCGAGGAGACGTGCGCGATGGTCGGCGTGATCGGTCCGCTGACGGGAATGATCGGCGCGCGGATGGCGCTTGAGGCGGTCAAGGAGATCACGGGCGCCGCGCCTTCGATGGCCGGCAAGGTGTGGTTGTTCGACGGGCTGTCGGGCGACAGCCGGACAGTGAAGCTGTCGGCGGACCCGGCGTGTGTCGTGTGCGGCGAGCGCTGAACGCCGGGCGCTTCATGCTCTTCATTTTGTCATTCCGGGCGAAGCGCAGCGGAGACCCGGATCAAGTCCGGGGGCTTCGGCCGGAATGACATTGGCAGGGACGCGCAGTTTTGCATTCGGACCAGCGTGCGCTGTCCGGGATGCTGTCGCCTTGGGTCTCCAATTCAATGGAGGGCCCGGGGACGCGGGATGCCCCGCGTAGTTTGGCGACGCCGTGAGGCGCTACCGGTAGAAGAAGAGGTTCGCGGATCCCGCGTCCCCGGCAGGCATCGATGCAGCGGCCCGGGCGTGCAGCGGGGTTTTTCACCCGTCCTGGCCCACGTGGCAGAAGCCGCCGGCGTG
>JANOKS010000036.1:0-16290 GCA_031419455.1 Alphaproteobacteria bacterium | reverse complement strand
GAAAGACCCCGCTGCACGCCCGGGCCGCTGCATCGATGCCTGCCGGGGACGCGGGATCCGCGCTTCTCTTTCCTACCGGTAGCTCTGGAAACAGAGACGCCAAACCACGCGGGGCATCCCGCGTCCCCGGGCCCTCCATTGGGTTCAGAGAGACAGCATCACAGGCGGATAGCACCGGCCTTACTGCGAAACTGCACCCAACTCTCTCACCTGTCATTCCGGCCGAAGCCCGCAGGGCGCAGAGCCGGAACCCAGGAGCGACATACACCGGCGCCAGCTACCCCTGTTCCGGGTCTCCGCTGCGCTACGCCCGGAATGACAGTGTTGAGATAGGCGGAGCACTCAGTTTGGCGTTGGAGCCGGCGTTGCGCAGAACTCCTTACACGGACGAACTCTGCGTTTGGACCTCCGCCACAATCCTTAACGCGCTGTTTACGAAAAACTTCCCGCGCCGGCCTTGTGAGAAGAACAAAAAGGGATCACAACAGCGAACAGAACGGAGCAAGAACATGGCGGCGGCATTCAACGGATCGGTCAACTTCTGCGGCGCTCAGGGCCAGAGCTATCGCTTCGAGCGTTTCGGCGTCGAGCAGGACTGGGCAAAGGTTGGCGGCGTGGTGATCTTCGCCTCGCAGGAAGGCCCCACATGGCGCGTCATTCGCGTCAGCGACCAGGGCGGGGTTGAGGGCGATGTCGCCATCTTCTGGCGCTGGCGTGAGGCCCGCCGCTATGGCGCGACCGCCATCTTCATTCGCCGCAATGCCGACGTGAAAGGCCGCCGCGCCGAAGCGGCTGACCTCGCTCTTGGCCTCGACCCGGTCTTCGCGAACGGCAGCGAACTGGCGCGCGAACCTGAACTTCTGGCCGCTTGAGGCCAAACAGAACCTCGTCCATCCGGCGCCGGCGGCTGTTCGAGCCTCTCCGCGCCGGACCCCAGACGGGAAGCGGGCCCGCGGATGATTCCGCGGGCCCGATTCATTTGCGGGGGCGGGAGTTATTGTCCCACGCCGCCATTGGCCGGGCGCAGCGTCTCTTGCGAGGCAGCTGTCTTCGCGGCCCGTGCGAGCTGGATGAATTCGGCGCGATAGCCGAACGCGTCCTCACCCTTGGCGCCGTTGGCGAGCGCGATCACGCTGTCCCAGGTAAACGTTTTCGTCACATAGGGATCGCCGCGCAGCATCGAGCCATAGGCCGCGACCGCCGTAGCAAAGCGGGTGGACTCTGGCGCCCTTGCGATGTCGCTGATCTGGTCGGCGCTCGTGACTGGCCGCGTGATGAGTTTCGACGTGTCCTCGCCCGGCAGCTTGTAGCGCACTTTCAGGAAGGCGAGTTCACTGGTCGCGCCGGCAACCGGCGTGGGGGCAGGCTGGTAGCGACTCGGATCGACGAGTGTGGCTTTCGAGCCAACCGGCGTGATCTCGTAGATCGCGGTGACGGACGTGCCTGCGCCGATCTCGCCGGCATCCACCTTGTCGTTGTTGAAGTCCTCCTGGTTGAGAATGCGCGTCTCGTAACCGATCAGGCGATACTCGGCGACTTTCGCTGGGTTGAACTCGACCTGGATTTTCACGTCATTGGCGATGGAGAACATCGAGCCCGACAGGTCATCGTTGAGGACCTTGCGCCCCTCGTTGAGGTTGTCGATGTAGGCAGCCATGCCGTTTCCGGACTGCGCCAGCTTCTGCATCATCGCGTCGTTGTAGTTGCCGCCGCCAAAGCCGAGGATGGAGAGGTAGACGCCGCTTTCGCGTTCACGGCTGACGAAATCCTCGAGCTGTTCGGGATTGCTGATACCAACATTGAAGTCGCCATCGCTCAGCAGGATGACGCGGTTCACGCCCTCCTTGTTGAAGTTCTGCTTGGCCAGCGAGTAAGCGAGCCGCAGGCCTTCGCCGCCCGCCGTCGATCCGCCTGCCGAAAGCCTGTCGAGGGCCGCGAGAATCTTGCCCTTGTCCGCGCCCGAGGTCGGCTCCAGCACGGCGCCGGCCGCGCCAGCGTAGACGACGATCGAAACCTTGTCCTGAGCACCCAGTTCGTCGATCAGCATCTTCAGCGAATTGATTGCGAGCGGAAGCCTGTCTGGCCCCGACATCGAACCGGACACGTCGACCAGCAAGGTCAGGTTGAGCGGCGGGCGGACATCCTTCTGGATGTCGTACCCCTGCACAGCGACATGCATCAGCTGCCGCCCTTCGCTCCACGGCGACGGCACGACCTTCACGGTGGTCTCGAACGGAGTCTCTTTCGATTTTGGGAGATCGTACCCATAGTCGAAGTAATTTATCATCTCCTCGATCCGCACCGCATCCTTCGGCGGAAGGTGCCCGGCGTTGAGCATGCGGCGAACATTGGTGTAGCTCGCCGTATCGACGTCGATGGAGAAGGTGGAGACAGGCTCCTTCGCCACAACCTTCACGCCGTTGATCTCGACGTCTTCGTAGTTGTCGCGATTGATGTCGCCGGGCATCGGCTGGGCAATGAAGCCCGCCGTCGGCGCCATCATCTTCGGCGCGGCAAGTCCCACTGCCGGCGGCGGAGCAGGCGGCGGCGGGCCCAGCGTCGCAAGTTGCTGGCCATTCTGCTCGATGCGTGAACCGGTCACGGCGACCTGATCCCGGCTTCGCTCGGCGGGCTCCAGAATCACGGCGTTGCTTTCGTCAGCGCCGTCGATCTCGGCGAAGTCCTGTGATTGCGATTGGCAGGCGGCCAGCGCCAGCGTCGAAGCGGCAGCCATCAGAAGTGTGTTGATGCGTGTCATGCTGAAGTCCCCATTTGCGATTGCGTGAGGGGATCAGGCGCGTCGAATAGGGCTGGTTTGCGTCGGATTACAGCCGTAAGCTAGGCTATTGGCCGGGAGCGCCGTTTTGCTGCGCTGCGATGAATGCAGCGATGTCGGCTTCGACGACCGGCATCGGGCGCGGGCCGGGGCCGAGCAGGGCAGCGTGAAACGCCTTGAGGTTGAAGGCGGTCTTGAGGTCGCGCTGGGCCTCGCCGCGCAGGCGCAGGATGGTTTCCCTTCCGGTCATGTAGGCTGCAGCGACGCCGGGCCGGATTGCATAACGATCAACCTCGAATTCGGCCGTCTGCCGCGAGACCCCGACATTGTCCTCGATGTAGCGGATGGCTTCCTCCCGCGTCCATCGCTGGGCATGGATGCCGGTGTCCGTGACCAGCCGCGCCGCCCGCAGCAATTGCGACTGCAGGTAGCCGATCCGACCAACGGGGTCAGATTGGTAGGCGCCGAATTCGAGGGCGAGATCCTCCGCATAGGTCGCCCAACCTTCATTGAAGGCAGGATAGGCGATGAGGTGCTCGATCACCGGCTGGTTCGGCGTGTCGCGCTCAAGTTCGACCTGGAGATGGTGGCCGGGCACACCCTCGTGGAAGGTCATCGTCGGCAGCGTCCACGCCGGGAAGTCCGCTGTCGCACGAAGCGTGAGGTTGTAGACGCCCGGCCGTGAGCCGTTGAGCGGGCCGGGGCGGTAATACGCTTTGGACGCCGTGTCCTGCACGATGCGCGGCGCCTCGCGCACCACCAGCGGCGCGGGTTTGTCGATGTCGACGACTTGCGCGGCGATGCCATTGGCCCAAATGATCTTCTGGTTGATCGCATCGAGCAGGGCGAGGCGGCCCTCCGGCGTTTCGGGAAACAGGAATTCAGGCCGCTGTGCGAGAACACGAAGCCGCGCACCGACCGAGCCTTCCGCAAGTCCCGCCCCCACAAGAAGCGGGTCCAGCTCCGTGGCGATCTGCTCGACGAGTTTGCGGCCAAGCTCGTTCATCTGCGCCGGCGTCAGCGTCGAGGTTGTGTGAAGCTTCAGCACATCGGCGTAGTAGGCCTCGCCATCCTTGAGGCGCCATACGCCCGGTTCGACAGGGGCCTTCGACAGCGTGGCTTCGAGTAGCGTGATGAGCGCGTCGTACTCTTTCCTGATGTCGCCGCCGACGATCTCCGCTGCGCGCGTTGTGAGGCGGGCGATATCAGCCTCTGGAATGTCGGCGACCTGCGCCAGAGACTCCGTGAAGTGCTGCACCAGGGCGTGATCGCGCGGGACGCCCGGCCGGAGCTGACGCGCCTTGTCGAGTGTACGCTGGACCACGCTGCGCGGCGGGATCGTGCCTGACTCCAGATCGACCTCGAAGCGGCGGCGCTCGTCGCGCATCGCTTCGTCCATCTGTTCAAGCCGCTTGAGCCAGGCGTCAGCCTGGGCGGGCGTGGTGACCGTCACATGAAGCGTCAGGAATTTGACGAGGTCAGTGAACGCGCCGTCCGCGAAGGTGATCACATAGGCGCTGGCGCGTCCTGGCGCCGTCACGCCATGCCCGTGGAGATCGACGGCGATGGTCGACTCCAGAGACGAGCGCAAGGAGTCGTAGGTGCGCGCGGCAGACGGCGAGAGCAGCGCCCGGTCGATGCGTTCGAAATCAGCGAGGAATTCGAGGCGGCGCGTCCGCGTGCGTTCCTCGACTGCCATCGACCTGTCGTTGAGCAGCCCGGCGTAGGATCGGCCAAAGGCTGCCTCTGGCAGGCCGAGCATGTCGGCTTCCTCGGGGAGCTGTTCGATCTCGCTGGCGCCGAAACGCTGGACCAGTTCTGCCAGTTGGGGATCAGCGCTTTGGACGGCGGGGGCGCAGCTCGCCGCCAGAACGGCGGCCAAAACGCCGGCCGAGGCTCCGAAAGGCAGTCTCCAGGCCGGAAAAAACATATGATTCGCTTTGGTTGAGGCGACCGGAGTTTTCCGATAAGCACCGCCCAGCATCAAGTCAGGAGCCTGTTAATGAGCACTCCCGCCCCCGGTGGCCAGCCGGAACTGACCGGACAGGTCATGTTTTACAAACGTCCCGAGCCGCTTTCACTGGAAAAGCACCGGGACCTGGGGGTCAAGCAGATCGCTTCCCCGTTCTCGTTCCTGAAAACGGCCCACGCGGTGCCGATCACGGTGAGCGAATTCGGGGTCGCCGCGACCTGTTTCCCCATCATTTTCGTCGGTCCGGAGAAAACCCCGGTCGCCGTAATGGGCGTTCGCCAGAACGAGAACGAATATGTCGACAATAACGGCCAGCCGGACCCGGACGCCTACCTACCGGCGTTTGCCCGCCGCTACCCGTTCGTTTTCGCCTCGGATCCGAAGAGCGACCGCCTGCTGCTTTGCGTCGACACGGCTGCCGAGATGGTCTCCAACGCGCCGGACGTGAAGTTCTTCGACGGCGACCAGCCCTCGAAATTCACGCAGGACGCGATCGAGTTCTGCAAGGAGTTCGAACGCCAGCGCCGCGCCACGGTGGAATTCGTGGAGATGCTCGACAAGGCGTCGCTCTTTGAACAGAAGTCGGTGGCGTTCACCCCGCGTGACGCAGCAGGCAATGCCGGCGCGACCCAGAAAATTGCTGACTACTGGGCGATTTCGGAAGACGGCCTCAATGCCCTGCCGGAATCCAAATTCCAGGATATCCGCAACACGGGCGCCCTTGCGGCAGTCTACGCCCACATGGTCTCCCTGATGAACTGGCAGCGCGTGATCCAGCGGACAATGCGTCGCCTCGCCCAGTAGGACCGGCTCAAGGGGCAAACCACCCCACGGATCCGTTATCGCGGCAGGTCCATCCCTCACGTTCAGGCGAGGGGGATGGACCTGTCGTATCGGCCACCCTTAGTACACAATGGTTGCACGGCCGCATTGCGCCGTCTGGCGCGTTGCCGGCATGAATCGAGGTCCAAGGGTGCGTCTGGAAATGTCGCGGCTCGCTGCAGGTATAGCTGGTCTGGTTCTTCTTGTTGTCGCTGCGCTTGGCGTGACCGCGCCTGCATCCGCCCAGGCCACTGCCAGCAGCCCTCACGCCGAAGGCACGATCCTGCTGGAACGCTCGGCGGCCACGTCGGGGGATACCTTCCTCGGCGCGCTGCGGCTGAAGATGGCTGAGGGCTGGCATGTCTACTGGATCAATCCGGGCGACAGCGGCCTGCCGCCGACCGCGACGTGGGCCTCTTCGCCGGAAGTGACAGCCGGTGCGTTCAGGTTCCCGACCCCGCACGCCATCCCGCTCGCGACGCTGATGAACTACGGTTACGAAAACGAGGTGGTGCTGCCGTTCGAGGTGAAGGTCGCCCCGGAAGCGGTGGTAGGCAGTGCGCTGACCATCGGCGCGACTTTTGACTACCTGATCTGCGCCGACATCTGCATTCCGGAAACGGTGACGCTTTCGACCTCGCTGCCGGTTGCGGCGACGGAGTCGATTGACGACGCGGCCAGCAAGATCATCGCCGAGACGCTGCCGACCATTCCGGTGGCGCTGACAGGGCAGGCCGTGGTCGAGCGTTCCGGCGACACGTTCAAGGTGGGCGTGATCGATGACAGCCTGGCGACTGCGATCGCTTCGGCGAAATGGGTGCGCTTCTTCCCGTATGGCGCGGAAATCCTGCACGCGGCGCCGCAGACGGTGCGGACCGGGCTGGACGGAGTTTCAATCGAGTTGAAGGCCAACACGATGTTCGCGAAGCCGGGCGAGACTGCGCTTGGCGGCATCATCGGGATCGAGACAGCAGACGGCAAGATGCGCGGCTGGGAAGCGGCAGCTACGCCGGGCGCGGTGCCGGCGAGCGTCACGACAACGCTTTTTTCCGGGGTGAGCACCCCTGAAGCGGCGGCGATGCTGCCGATCGACCAGTTGCTCGTGGCGTTGGGACTCGCCTTCCTCGGGGGTCTCGTCCTCAACCTGATGCCCTGCGTCCTGCCGGTGCTGACCATCAAGGCCGCGAGTCTCGTCCACGCGGCGCACGATCCGAAGGTGTTGCGCGCGCATGGTCTCGCGTACCTCGCCGGCGTTGTTCTCTGCTTTGCGGTGATCGGGGCGATTCTGGTCGGCCTCAAGGCTGCCGGCGACACGTCCGCCGGGCTCGGCTTCCAGCTTCAGTATTCATGGGTCACGGCGATCTTTGCGCTGGTGATGTTTGCAGTCGGCCTGAACATGCTGGGCGTGTTCGAGATGGGCGGGTCGCTGATGGGCGTTGGCGGCAGGCTTGCTGATCGCGGCGGCACAACAGGCGCCTTCTTCACCGGCTTGCTGGCCGCCTTCGTCGGCGCACCGTGCGTAGGCCCCTTCATGGCGACTGCTGTGGGCGCAGCGATGACACAACCTGCGCCTGTGGTGCTTGGCATCTTCATCATGATCGGCGTCGGCCTCGCTGCGCCCTTCGTGATCCTGAGCTTCACGCCTGCCTTCGCGAAAGTGCTGCCCAAGCCGGGCAAGTGGATGGCCACGTTCCGGCAGGCGCTGTCTTTCCCGATGTTCCTCACTGCGCTGTGGCTGTTGTGGGTGTTGTCGGCGCAGGCCGGTGCAGATGGCGTGATCTGGACGCTGGGCGGCGCGATTGCGCTGACATTCGGCATCTGGCTGGCGAACAGGCTGGGCGGCAGCGCAGTCGGGCGCGCTGTTTCGGCCGCCGTGATCCTCGCCGCATTCGCCGTGCCCATCTATGGCACGATATCGCCGCCTGCCTCCGCCGCCGTTGTGACGGCCACCACATGGTCGCCGGAGAGGATTGCGGAACTCAAGTCGGAAGGCCGCGTGATCTTCGTGGACTTCACCGCGCGGTGGTGCGTCACTTGCCAGGTCAACAAGGGCGCGATGCACGATGCGGCGGTCCAGCAGACCTTTGCCGATCTGAACGTGGCGTTTCTCGAGGCCGACTGGACCAATAAAGACAGTGTGATCTTCGAGGAGCTGAAGCGGCATGGCGCGGGCGGCGTGCCGTTGTATCTTGTTTATCCGGCTTCCGGCGGCGAACCACGAAAGTTCGACGGGTTGCTGTCAGCCGGGCAAATTCAGCAGGCCGTGAAGGAAGCGGCCGGTTCGATCTGAGAGTTTTGCGGAATCCACAATCGGGAGAAGCACGATGGCAATCTTCAAACGCGAGAGACTCCCCGTGGCTGTCGGCGCCCTGGCCGCCGCCACGCTCACGGCTGCAGCGCTGATGGTGTCCAGCGCGAACGCTGCGCCTCCGGGCAACGCAGCGCCTGCGTTCACGGAAATAAATACGGTCGGTAAGCAAGTCTCGCTGGCTGACTTCAAGGGCAAGACCGTCGTCATCGAGTGGACGAACAATGGCTGCCCGTTTGTGCAGAAGCACTACAACTCGAAAAACATGCAGGGAACGCAGACCGCCGCCACGAAGGACGGCGTCGTGTGGCTCTCGGTGATCTCGTCCAAGCCGGGCTCGCAGGGGCACGTCTCCCCGGAGCAGGCCGACAAGCTGACGGCAGACCGCGGCGCGAAGCCGACGCATGTTCTGCTGGATCCGGATGGCTCGATGGGCCGCGCCTACGGCGCCAAGACCACGCCGCACATGTTCATCATCACGCCGGACGGCAAGGTCGCCTACAATGGCGCGATCGACTCGATCCAGTCGAACAAGGTCGATGACATCCCGAAGGCGACGAATTACGTGACCGCGGGCCTCGCGTCGCTGAAGGCCGGCAAGGCGCCAGACCCGGCGGCCACGGTGCCGTATGGATGTGATGTGAAGTATTGAGTCGATCGTCACGTAGGGTGGATTGAGCGAAGCGAAATCCACCTTTTTGAGCCCGCGGCGCGATGGTGGATTTGGGAGATTCACGTATGCCCCGCCTTGCCCTGTTGCCGTTTGCCTTGGCCATCGCTGCGTGTTCGCCGGATGCGCCCGCTCCGCAGGCCGCTGCTCCGGCGCCTGCGGTGGAGGCAAAGCCGATGGCGGTGACGATTGGCGTGCTTGAGGACCGCCCCGGAGCGACCCCTTCGGAACAGCCGCGGTTCATCGTCCGCGCGTTATTCCAGAAGCGTGATGCAGGCTGGACGTCGCTGGAGCCCGAATGCACGGACATGTCATGTCTCGCCAGCGCGCCGGCGGACTTTCCCGCTTCGGTCGACTGGACGGTGGTTCATCAAGGCGGGACGCGGGGGTCGGTTCGCGCAACCACCCCGGCGGCGTGGCAGCTTTATGCGGATGTCGGCTCACAGGAGCTTGCGGCAGGCGTTGCGCCGCCGACCATCGGTGAGCGCTCGATGGAGTTCGCGGGCAATCACGGCGTGCCGATCTATCGTCCTCTGCTTGCGGTGTCGGCGCCGGTGGGGGCTGACGCAGATTCCTGGGCTGCAGCCGCTGTCTCGCCGAAGGCCGCCGCGGCAATCCGGGTGGCGTTCCGCGGCCTGTTTGCCAACGTCGCAAACTGCGCCACTGCGGGCGCAAGCGACGCGAGGCCGATCACCTATCAGGACGGCGACATTGCGATTTCCAACGGCGCCGCTGCGAGCACCGGCTGGAGCGTCGCGACCGCAACCCTGAAGGGGTATCGCTGTGACGGTCCGTCGGACGACACCGCCTATGCGCCGCAGACCTTCGCCGTGTCACCGGCCGGGGACGCGCGGTACCTGGGCGAGGGACTGCAACTGCTCGACGCCAGCGACTTTGACGGGGATGGTAAATCGGAAGTGGTGTTCATGATCACCAATGCCAACCGGGGCGGGTACGACCTGCGCTACAGCGATTTCGCCGGACAGGCGGTGTTCGCCTTCAACTATCATTAGGCCCACGGTCCGCAGGGTGGCTCCCGTGTTGCCGCATGGAAGCTGATGGGCTATCCCGCAGGCCCCAATTCCAATGGCTTGGGGACGGATGGCCATCATGTCCAACGACGAGCGGCAGCCCCCGGGCGACCGGAGACCCGAGGCGCGCAAGCCTCGCGGATTTCCTGACAGGACGGCGGCGGTCATCGCCGCCGAACGCCGACTCGTTGACTCCATCAGCTCCGTTTACCAGCGCTGGGGCTTCGATGCGCTGGACACGGGCCCGTTCGAGTATGTCGATGCGCTGGGCAAGTTCCTGCCCGACACCGACCGCCCGAACAGCGGCGTGTTTGCGCTGCAGGACGATGACGAGCAGTGGATCGCTCTGCGATATGATCATACCGCCCCCTTGGCGCGCTATGCGGCTGAGAACTGGGAGCGCATCCCGAAGCCGTTCCGTCGGTACTCCGCGGGGCCGGTCTGGCGCAATGAGAAGCCGGGGCCGTTCCGGTTCCGGGAGTTCATCCAGTGCGACGCAGACTCCGTTGGCGTCGCAGGGCCGGCGGCGGACGCCGAGATGATCGCGATCGCGGCCGAGGCGATGCAGGCCGCCGGCGCGAAGGCAGGCGAGTATGTGATCCGCGTGAACAGCCGCCAGATCCTGGACGGGATAATGGAAACGGCGGGCGTTCTCGATCCCGGTCAGCGCGGCACGGTGCTTCGCGCGCTCGACAAGTTCGACAAGTTCGGCGTCGAGGGCGTGACCCTGCTGCTCGGCAAGGGTCGCAAGGACGAGTCGGGCGATGTCACCACTGGCGCAGGTCTCGCCGCGAACCAGATCGACGTGCTGGTTGAATTCATCACGTCGCGCTCGGTGAGCCGGGCGGAGACGGCGCGGAAGCTGGCCAACTCGGTGGGCATGACGCGCTCCGGCGAGACGGGCGTCGCCGAGCTGGTCGAGATCGACAACATCCTCAATGCACTCGGCATTGGCGATGAGGCGGCGACGTTCGATCCGTCGATCGTGCGGGGGCTGGAGTATTACACAGGGCCAGTGTTCGAGGCGGAGTTCCTTCGTGAGTTCCGCGATGCGGACGGCAATCCGATGCGGTTCGGGTCGGTGGGCGGCGGCGGGCGATATGACGGCCTGGTTGCGCGTTTCCGTGGCGAGCCTGCGCCGGCGACGGGCTTCTCGGTTGGCGTGAGCCGCTTGGCTGCTGCGATGGCGGCGAGCGGCGAGGAGCAGGTCGAGGGGCCGGTGCTGGTGCTCGTGCTCGACAAGGACCAGCTCGCCGATTATTCGGCGCTCGCGTCGGACCTGCGCCGCGCGGGCGTTCGCGCGGAGATGTATCTCGGCGCGTCTGGCATGAAGGCGCAGATGAAGTACGCCGATCGGCGCAATTCGCCGGCCGTTGTCATTGTGGGCAGCAATGAGCGGGCGGCGGGCATTGTCACGATCAAGGATCTGAAGGCGGGCGCGGCCGCCGCCAAGGGCATGACGAACAACGATGCGTGGCGAAGCGAGCGGCCGGGGCAGTTCGAATGCCCGCGCGGCGAGATGGTCGCGCGCATCAAAGCAATTGCAGGCCAGCCGTGAAGCTGACGCCGGAGGCCTCGGCGGCGCTGGCGCGCATCGCGCGGGTGAGCGGCGTGCGGGCCGAACCGCAGACACTGCTGCCGGCTGAAGTGATCCTCGAGCTGTCGGGCGAGGCGGTGCGTTCGCGCCTGTGCACATTCACGGATGCGAGCGGCGCCGAGCTTTGCCTGCGGCCTGACCTGACCACGCCGATCGCGCAGATGGTGGCGTCAGGCGAGTTGCCTGTTGCGCGCTATCACGGCGCTGGGCCTGTCTATCGCCTACCGCCGCGTGGATCGGATGATCCCGTCGAGCATCTTCAGATCGGCTTTGAATGGTTCGGCAATTCAGGCTCTCCGGCCGAGGATGCGGAGGCGCTGGCAGTTGCGCTTGAGGCGGCGCAGGCTGGCGGCGTGACTGGCGCGAAGGTGCGGTTTGGCGACGTCGCGATCTATCACGCGCTGCTCAGCGCGTTGCCACTCTCGCCCCAATGGCGTGACCGGTTGCGGCGTGCGTTCTCGCGCCGCAAGGGACCGCGCGAACTGCTTGCCGCGGCGCATCGGCGGACAGACGTGACCGAAGCCGTGGTTCGGATTGGCGTGCTGCTGCAGGACGATGCAGTGCGCGCGGTGGAAGAAGAACTTGCGGCGCTGGGCGTCGAGCCTGTTGCGCGGACGTCCGCGGAGATCGCGCGACGCCTGCGGGAGAAGGCGACGGACCCGGCGCCGGCGACACGCGTTGCGCAGGTTCTCGGCGACTACCTCGATCTCTCTGCGTCAGCTGGCGAAAGCGCCGCGGCGCTTGCTGGCTTTGGCAGACAGGCAGGGATTGATCTGGGCGCCGCGCTTGAGAGTTTCAATGAGCGGCTGGCGCTGGTCGGGAAGCTCAAGCCGCCTTTCTGGGCCGACGCCTCGTTCAGCGCAGAGGCGGGCCGCAGATTCGAATACTATGACGGATTCGTCTTCGACCTGACGCGGGCGGGCGAGGCAGACAGGCCGGTGCTTTCGGGCGGACGGTATGATGGGCTGATCGCAAGGCTGAGCGCCGGGAGCGTCGGGGCGTCCGGCATCGGCGCGGCGATCCGGGCCGACAGGCTGGGCAGGGGAGGCGCTGCATGAGCGCGCTGACGCTGGCCGTACCCTCGAAGGGGCGGCTCAAGGAACAGACCGAGGAATTCTTCCGCGACGCCGGCTACGCCATCGAACCCATGAGCGGCGCGCGTGGATACCTGGCCCGCATTCCGGCGCTGCCGGAGATCGAGGTGCGGCTGCTGTCGGCATCCGAGATCGCATCGGGCGTGATCGCGGGCGACATCCATTGCGGCATCAGCGGCGAGGACCTGTTGCGCGAGCAGGCGGGCGACCTGGAGCGTGTGGCGCACCTTCTGGCGCCGCTGGGCTTCGGACGCGCCGATCTCGTCGTGGCGGCGCCGGCGAGCTGGCTCGACGTCGAGACGATGGCGGATGTCGATGACGTGGCGGCCCGCATGGAGGTCTCCACCGGCCGCAAGCTGCGCGTGGCGACCAAGTATGTCCGCTCGACCCGGCGGTTTTTCACTGACGAGGGAGTTGGCCATTATCGCATCGTCGAGAGTGCGGGGGCGACCGAAGGCGCGCCGGCGGCTGGCGTGGCGGATCTCGTGGTGGACATCACCACGACCGGCGCGACGTTGAAGGCGAACGGCCTCAAGATTCTCTCCGACGGCGTGATCCTGCGGAGCCAGGCGCAGCTGGTTGCTTCGCTGGAGGCGGAGTGGTCGGAGGCCGGACTCAAGGCCCTAGGCGCGCTGGTGGCGTCATTCGAGGTTCGCGCCGGCGTCCACACAGCCCGCTTCGCGGATTTTGTGACGATGTTGAACGATACGCGCTCGTGATGAAGCCGCGAGGCGAATCCATCCGGTATCAGATCGACTGCCGTTTTGTTGCGCGTGCGAAGGCTGGGAAGCGCTTTTCGACCCTTTGAGCATGCGAATCGTGACGGAACACGGCCAATACATTCCAATGTTCGATAACAGCCACGTAAGAACGTGCTTGACTCACCACTACGGCTAGGTGATCGTCAATCCGAACTGCTTCGGCGGTTTGGCGTTTCGGGGAGGAAACGCTCGTATCAGACCCTTCTAGTGGCGGCGCGTTAATCGCGCCGCCCTTTTTCTTTGTGCCGCCAAGCGGCAAGGCCTTTTTCCGATAACCAAGTTGTATGGTCGATGAACGGACTCGCCGCCAAGGCGAGTTTTCATCGGACCGGCGCAATAGGCGGCGCCTGGGGCGGCCGTGGCCTGAAAAGAAGTCGGGGCGGCCTGTTTCCAGACTGCCCCGACAACCGGCATTCAGAAGTTCTGTTTTATTTGGCTCGCCCGGGGTCAGGATGGGCTGCAAAAGCGAACTTCTCGAATAACGATAAATCCATATCGATAATCGCGCAATACGATTGGCACGATTATGCGGTCGATCATGCAGTGCTCCCGCCGGTGGCATGGCTTTTCGCCAAACCTGCTGGCCCAGCAATGCCCTCCCTCGGGGAGGGGCGCCAGACGCATCAGATTCTGTCTCGCGCCTCGCCTCAAGATAGTCCGGCCCTCGATACGACGGGCCGATCACGCCGTAGTGACTGGGGCTGAAGGCGGAGAACCGAAAAGGGCGGCTCGTGAGAGCCGCCCTTCCGATTCTTGTCCGACGTGAGTCGGCGGGACGTTAGAAGTCCATGCCGCCCATGTCGGGCATTCCGCCGCCACCGCCGTGGGAGTGGCCGGAGTCCTTCTTGGGCGCGTCAGCGATCGCGGCTTCCGTCGTGATCAGCAGGCCGGCCACCGAAGCGGCGTTCTGCAGAGCGACACGAACCACTTTCGCCGGGTCGATGATGCCCATCTCGACCAGGTCGCCGTATTCTTCGGTCTGGGCGTTGAAGCCGAACGTCTTGTTCGCCTTCTCCGACCTGATGCGGCCGACGACGATCGAGCCTTCGACGCCTGCGTTTTCCGCGATCTGGCGGATCGGGGCTTCGAGGGCCTTGCGGACGATGTCGATACCGGCCTGCTGGTCTTCGTTGTCGCCAACGGACTTGATGGCGAAAGCAGCGCGGAGGAGGGCGGTGCCGCCGCCAGCCACGATGCCTTCTTCAACTGCAGCGCGCGTGGCGTTGAGGGCGTCGTCGACGCGGTCCTTGCGCTCTTTCACTTCCACTTCCGTGGCGCCGCCGACCTTGATGACGGCAACGCCGCCAGCGAGCTTGGCGAGACGCTCTTGCAGCTTCTCACGGTCGTAGTCCGAGGTGGTGTCGTCGATCTGCTTGCGGATCTGGGAGATCCGGGCCTCGATCTCTTTCTTCTTGCCGCCGCCGTCGACGATCGTGGTGTTCTCTTTCGAGATCTGCACGCGCTTGGCCTTGCCGAGCATGTCGATGGTGACGTTCTCGAGCTTGATGCCGAGGTCTTCGGAGATGACCGTGCCGCCCGTGAGGATGGCGATGTCTTCCAGCATGGCCTTGCGGCGGTCGCCGAAGCCCGGGGCTTTCACGGCAGCGACCTTGAGGCCGCCGCGCAGCTTGTTCACGACGAGGGTCGCGAGGGCTTCGCCTTCAACGTCTTCCGAGATGATGATCAGCGGACGCGAAGTCTGGACAACCGACTCGAGCACCGGGAGAAGCGGCTGGAGCGAGCCCAGTTTCTTCTCGTGCAGAAGGATCAGCGCGTCGTCGAGGACGGCTTCCATCATGTCGGCGTTGGTGACGAAGTAGGCCGAGAGATATCCGCGGTCGAACTGCAGGCCTTCGACGACTTCGAGCTGGGTCTCGATTTCCTTGGCTTCCTCGACGGTGATGACGCCTTCATTGCCGACTTTCGCCATGGCTTCGGCGATCATCGCGCCGATTTCCATCTCGCCATTGGCGGAGATGGAGCCGACCTGGGCGATCTCTTCGTTGGTCGTGATCTTCTTCGACTGTTTTTTCAGGTTCTCGACGACTTCGAGAACGGCTTTCTCTACGCCGCGCTTGAGGTCCATCGGGTTCATGCCGGCGGCGACGCGCTTCAGGCCTTCGCGGACGATCGCGGCGGCGAGAACGGTGGCGGTGGTGGTGCCGTCACCCGCGACGTCGTTGGCCTTGGAGGCCACTTCGCGGATCATCTGGGCGCCCATGTTCTCGAACTTGTCTGCCAGTTCGATTTCCTTGGCGACGGTGACGCCGTCCTTGGTGGAGCGCGGCGCGCCGAAGGATTTCTCGATGATGACGTTGCGGCCTTTCGGGCCGAGCGTCACTTTGACGGCGTTGTTGAGAATCTCGACGCCGCGGAGCATGCGCTCGCGAGCGTCGGAGGAAAATTGTACGTGCTTGGCTGCCATGTGGCTTGTTCCTAGCTAGGTGGATTGGGGGAAGGCGCGAAGGGCCGGATGGCCTACTTCGGCTGCTTACTTCTTGGCGGGAGCGGACTTGTCGACGATGCCGAGGATGTCGCTCTCCTTCATGATGATAAGCTCCTCGCCGTCGATGGTGACTTCGCTGCCCGACCATTTGCCGAACAGCACGCGGTCGCCGGCTTTCACGTCGAGCGGGGTGATCTTGCCGTCATCGCCACGGGTGCCCGTGCCAACAGCAACGATTTTGCCTTCCTGGGGCTTTTCCTTGGCGGTGTCGGGGATGATGATCCCGCCCTTGGTTTTCTCTTCTTCCTTGACGCGGCGGACAAGCACGCGGTCATGAAGCGGACGAAAGCTCATGATTTGCCTCTGTTTTTTCTGGTTCGGACCACCCCCTTGGGCGGCCCTGGAACACGTCTGCTAGCAGTCTCATACTCTGAGTGCCAGGGACGCTCCGGAGGTATGGCGCTCGGGGCGGGGTGTCAAGGGTGGGTTGGGGGGAGTCCCCGGCGGAGGCCGGGGTCCAGAGCTTTGGTCGCGCTTCGCGCGGCTTCCTTGTCGGGACTGGATCCCGGCCTTCGCCGGGAACGCGTCTTCGACGCTTCCAGCTGTCGGACACAGGCTCGCGTTCGGACTGGCGCTGGCCATCCGGGATGCTGTCGCTCTGGGTCTCCAATTCAATGGAGGGCCCGGGGACGCGGGATGCCCCGCGTGGTTTGGCGTCTCTGTTTCCAGAGCTACCGGTAGGAAAGAGAAGCGCGGATCCCGCGTCCCCGGCAGGCATCGATGCAGCGGCCCGGGCGTGCAGCGGGGTCTTTC
>JANOKS010000035.1:0-43403 GCA_031419455.1 Alphaproteobacteria bacterium | reverse complement strand
CGCTGGCGGAGACGAACCGCCCGCCGTTCGACCTGCCGGAAGCGGAATCTGAACTCGTGGCGGGCTATCAGGTCGAATACTCGTCCTCGCCGTACCTCATGTTCATGATTGGGGAGTACGTCTCCATCGTGCTGATGTGCGCGATGCTGACCATCCTGTTCTTCGGCGGCTGGCACATGCCGATCCCGATACCGGGCGTTGAAACGCTGCCCGACTGGCTGCTCAGCCTCGGCGGGCTGTTCGTGTTCATGTTCAAGGTGACGTTCTTTTTCTTCCTGTTCGCGATGGTGAAGGCGATCGTGCCGCGCTACCGCTATGACCAGCTGATGCGGCTGGGCTGGAAGATTTTCCTGCCGACCTCGCTCGCCGCTGTGGTGCTGATCGGCGGCTACGCGACCTTCATGAACGCGCAGGGGCGGCCGGACTTCGACGTGCTGGACGCGAACAAGAGCGGTTATCTCGAAGCGCCGGAGCTGGCGGCGGTGACGCTGCCGATGGGGCTGGATACCAACAATGACGGTCGCATCAGCTGGCCCGAATACCGCAGTGGGGCGAGGTAGCCATGTCGATCGGCCAGGCCATTCGCGGCGCTCTGCTGACGGACTTCATCGGGGCGTTCTTCCTCGCCATGCGTCAGTTCTTCACGCGCAAGGCGACCGTGAACTATCCGTTCGAGAAGGGCCCGCTGAGCCCGCGCTTCCGCGGCGAGCATGCGCTGCGCCGCTATCCGAACGGGGAAGAGCGCTGCATCGCGTGCAAGCTGTGCGAGGCGATCTGCCCGGCGCAGGCGATAACGATCGAGGCCGAGCCACGCGAAGATGGTTCGCGCCGCACGACTCGCTACGACATCGATATGGTGAAATGCATCTATTGCGGCTTCTGCCAGGAAGCCTGCCCGGTGGACGCCATCGTCGAGGGCCCAAATTTCGAGTTCGCGACGGAGACGCGCGAGGAACTCTATTACGATAAGGAGAAGCTTCTGGAGAACGGCGACCGCTGGGAACGGCAGATCGCGCGTAATCTGGAACTGGACGCACGCTATCGATAGAAGGGCGCGTCTCGCGGGGGCGAGTCGGGACTTTTCAGGACTTTCACCTGCCCCGTCCGGGGCACGTTAGTTGAAACAGGCAGAGGGAAGGCAGGCCGTGGCGCTGATCGCTTTCTACATCCTCTCGACGATCGTGGTGCTGTCCGCACTGTTTGTCGTCTCGGCTCGAAATCCGGTGCATTCGGTGCTCTGGCTGATCCTGGCGTTTTTCACCTCGGCAGGATTGTTGGTGCTGATCGGCGCCGAATTCCTCGCGATGCTGCTGGTGGTCGTCTATGTCGGCGCTGTCGCGGTGTTGTTCCTGTTCGTGGTCATGATGCTCGACATCGACTTCGTGGCGCTGAAGCAAGGGTTTCAGAATTACGTGGTGGTGGGGGCGCTGGTCGCGCTGGCGCTGCTGGCGGAGATCGGGATTGTGGCGGCGGCGGCGACGTTTGGCGGTGGCGAGACGTTCGATCCGAGCCCCGGCGCACCGACGAACGCAGAGGCGCTGTCGCGCGTGCTCTACACGGATTACCTGCTGCTGTTCCAGATGTCGGGCATTGTGCTGCTGGTCGCCATGATGGGCGCCATCGTGCTGACGCTGCGTTCGCGGCCGAACGTCAAGCGCCAGAACATTGCCGAGCAGACCGGGCGGAAACGCAAGGATGCTGTCGAGCTCAAGGACGTTCGTCCGGGCCAGGGCCTATGAGAGCGGGGAGCTGATCATGGCGGGCGCGGAACTCACCCTCGGCCACTACCTCGCGGTCTCCGCCGCGCTGTTCACGATCGGCGTGTTCGGCATCTTCGTGAACCGCAAGAACATCATCGTCATCCTGATGTCGATCGAACTGATCCTCCTGTCGGTGAACATCAACCTCGTCGCTTTCTCCGTCTTCAACGGCACGATCATGGGACAGGTGTTCGCGATGATCGTGCTGACCGTCGCGGCTGCCGAGGCGGCGGTGGGTCTTGCCATTCTGGTCGTCTACTTCCGCAACCGCGGCGAGATCGCGGTGGAAGATGTCAACGTGCTGCACGGTTAGGGGAGCAGGGACGTGACCTTCCAGGAAATCGCGGCAATCTTCATCGTGCTTGCGCCGGGCGTCGCCGCCGTGGTGTCCGGGCTTGGCCAGCGCTTGCTGGGCCACAGGGGTGCGATGGCGGTGACGACCGCGATCGTGATTTCGGCCGCGCTTCTGGCGGGGTATCAATTGTTCGCATGGTCGTTCGGCGGCAATGCTGGCGCCGCCCAGACGATCGTGCTGTCGCGCTGGTTCGGCGTCGGCACGTTCATCGCAGACTGGGCGATCCGCATCGATGCGCTGTCCGTCGTCATGATGTTCGTGGTGACGAGCGTGTCTGCGCTCGTGCATACTTATTCGATCGGATACATGGCCGAAGATCCGCACCGCGCGCGCTTCTTCGCTTACCTGTCGCTCTTCACCTTCGCGATGCTGATGCTGGTGACGGCCGACAACTTCATCCAGCTGTTCTTCGGCTGGGAAGGCGTGGGGCTCGCGTCCTACCTGTTGATCGGGTTCTGGTACAAGAAGCCGTCGGCCAATGATGCGGCCATCAAGGCGTTCGTCGTGAACCGGGTGGGCGATTTCGGCTTCGCACTCGGCATCATGGCGCTGGTGTTCATGGTGCAGCCGGCGGCAGGCGTGGACTACACGCCGTTCGGCATCACCGAATTCTCGTCGCTCAAGTTCGACACTGTCTTCGCGGTGATCGCGAACAATGCGCCGGTGCAGGTCGTGGGGCAGCTTGCCGCCATGCCGATCCAGCAGGTCACCTTCGACTTCCTGGGCGTGCATGTCTGGGGACTGGAGATCGCGGGCATCCTCCTGTTCATCGGCGCGATGGGGAAGTCGGCGCAGTTCTTCCTGCACACCTGGCTGCCCGATGCGATGGAGGGCCCGACGCCTGTGTCCGCCCTGATCCACGCGGCGACCATGGTGACGGCGGGTGTGTTCCTCGTCTGTCGCGCCTCGCCGCTCTATGCGGTTGCCGACGTTGCATCGAGCATGATCACGGTGGTCGGAGCCGCGACCTGTCTGTTCGCGGCGACGGTTGGCCTCGCGCAGAACGACATCAAGCGCGTCGTCGCCTATTCGACCTGTTCGCAGCTTGGCTACATGTTCTTTGCGGCCGGCGTTGGCGCTTATGGCGCGGCGATGTTCCACCTTTTCACGCACGCCTTCTTCAAGGCGCTGCTGTTCCTCGGGGCGGGATCGGTCATCCATGGCATGCATCACGAGCAGGACATGCGCTACATGGGCGGCGTGCGTCAGCCGATGATGTTCACCTGGGCGATGATGCTGGTCGGCACGCTCGCGCTGATCGGGTTTGGCATTCCGGGCACGGATTTCGGCTTCGCCGGATTCTTCTCCAAGGACGCCATCATCGAGAGCGCTTACGCCTCGACGGATGCATTCGGCCCGTTCGCCTTCTGGTGCAGCATCGCGGCGGCCCTGCTGACGAGTTTCTACTCCTGGCGTCTGATGTTCATGACGTTCGAGGGTCGATACCGGCCTAACCCGCACGCGCATCACGATGATCATGCACATGGACACGACCACGCCCCTGCTGCCCCGAAGAATGGACGCGCGCCTGCGCATGAATCGCCGTGGGTCATGCTTGTTCCGCTATTGCTGCTGGCGACGGGCGCGGTGTTTGCTGGCGTCGCTTTCAAGCCGCAATTCCTCACCTCGAACGCAGACGCTTTCTGGCAGGGCTCAATCGTTCGCGAGGCGGACCCGCTATACGGGCCTAACGGCATTCACCCGTATGGCGCCGCGACCGAAACGCATGGGGCCGCAGAGATTCATGCTCCGGCGGCTGTCGAACATGCAACGGCAGCAGGCGCAGAAGTACACGCCGAAGAGCATCACGAGCTGCCGCAATGGGTGGTCTGGGCGCCGTTCGTCGTCACGATGACCGGCTTCATCGGCGCGATCATCTTCTACCTGATGGCGCCGGGCGTGCCGCGTCGCATGGCGGCGAATGGCGGGCCGATGCATTCCTTCCTGTCGCACAAATGGTATTTTGACGAGATCTACCATTTCGTTTTCGTCAAAGGCACTGCGGCGCTGGGCGACCTGTTCTGGAAGGTTGGCGACAAGAAGATCATCGACGGCATGGGGCCTGATGGCGTGACGGGCGTCGCGAAGGCGGGCGCGGGCGGGCTGTCGAAGCTGCATACGGGCTACATCTTCCACTACGCACTCGTTGTTCTGTTTTCGGCCGTGATCTTCGTGGCCTACGTCCTCTTTTCGCAGGGGCGCTGAGGCATGACCGGGCCGATGATCCTCACGCTGACGACCTTCCTTCCGCTAGCCGGGGCCATGGTGATCATGGCGTTGCGCGTGGTCGGCGGCGCGAATATGGCGGGGAGTGCGTCAAAGGGCATTTCGCTGCTGACGTCGCTCGCAACGCTGGGCGTGTCGCTTGTGGCGCTGAGTCAGTTCGATGCGAATGCCGTGGGCTATCAGCTGGTGGATTCAGCGCCGTGGTTTGGCGGTTCGTCCTACAAGCTGGGCGTCGATGGCCTGGCGATCTCACTTGTCGTGCTGACGACAGCGCTGATGCCGCTGTGCATCCTGCAGTCGATGACGTCGATCAAGGACCGGCTCGCGGAATACATGATTGCCTTCCTGCTGCTCGAGACGCTGATGATCGGCGTGTTCTGCGCGCTCGATCTCGTGCTGTTCTACGTTTTCTTCGAGGGCGGCCTGATCCCGATGTTCCTGATCATCGGGGTGTGGGGCGGCAAGAACAGACTGTATGCCGCGTTCAAGTTTTTCCTCTACACTTTGCTCGGCTCGCTGCTGCTGCTGGCTGCGCTAGTCTACATGTCCATCGTCGCAGGCACGACGGATGTCGTGGTTCTGCAGGAGGGCCTCCATCCGGAAACGGGAGCGCTATTGTTCCCGCCGGAAGTGCAGACATGGCTGTGGCTGGCGTTCTTTGCGTCGTTTGCGGTGAAGCTGCCGATGTGGCCGGTGCACACCTGGCTGCCTGATGCGCACGTCGAGGCGCCGACTGCGGGCTCTGTCGTGCTGGCGGCCGTGCTGCTGAAGATGGGCGGCTATGGTTTCCTGCGGTTCTCGCTGCCGATGTTCCCGGATGCCTCGCTGATGTTCCAGCCGCTGATGTTTGCGCTGAGCGTCATCGCCATTGTCTATGCCTCGCTGGTCGCCTTCCGGCAGACCGACATCAAGAAGCTGGTGGCGTATTCGTCGGTGGCGCACATGGGCTTCGTGACGCTCGGTATCTTCTCGTTCAACGAGGCGGGCATCCAGGGCGCGATCTTCCAGATGATCAGCCACGGCGTGATCTCGGGCGCCCTCTTCTTCTGCGTCGGCGTGATCTACGATCGCATGCACACGCGCGAGATTTCGTTCTACGGCGGGCTCGTGCACCGGATGCCGGTCTATGCAGCACTGTTCATGCTGTTCTCGATGGCGAATGTGGGTCTGCCGGGGACAAGCGGGTTCGTGGGCGAAATTCTCACCATGGTCGGCGCCTTCCAGGCATCCACCTGGGCGGCGGCGGGCGCCGCGCTCGGCGTGATCTTCTCGGCCGTCTACATGCTCACGCTCTATCGCCGCACGGTGTTCGGCGAGATGACCAACGAGAAGCTGTTCGACATCAAGGACGTGACGGCGCTCGAGTTCTTCATCCTTGGCCTGCTGGCCATCAGCGCGCTGGGCCTCGGCGTCTTTCCGGGCATCGTGTTCGACCTTACCGAAGGGTCGACCAACGAGGTGCTCCGGATGATCGGACGGTAGGGGCAGGTCATGAATTTCCTCGCTGACATCACCAACGCCCTGCCGGAGACGATCCTCGTCGCGTTCGGGCTCGCGGGCTTGATCCTCGGCGCCATGGGCGGCGACCGGATTTCGGGGCTGATCCGCCTTTTGGCGGCGATCGCGCTGGCTGCCGCATCTGTCACGGCTTTCGTGCAGTTCGGTCGCGGCGAGAGCATCGCGGCGTTCACCAGCCCGGAGTTGTCGCCGGACGGCCTCTATCGCGTGACGCTGTTCACGCTGTTCGCCAAGGGCGTGACGTATGCGATGGCGGCTCTGGCGTTGCTCATGTCAGGCGGGTTCCTGAAGTCGGCGCAGATGGAGCGGTATGAGTATCCGCTGCTGATCACGTTCGGCTCGCTCGGCGCGGGCATGATGCTGTCGGCGAACGACCTGATGACGCTCTATGTCGGCATCGAGACGCTGAGCCTTTCGTCCTACGTGCTGGCGGCTTTCAGGCGCGACAGCATCATGTCGGCGGAAGCCGGCCTGAAATATTTTGTGCTCGGTGCGCTGGCGTCAGGCCTGCTGCTGTACGGCTCGGCGCTTGTTTATGGCTTCACCGGCGGCACTGGATTTTCGGTGATCGCGGCGGCGCCGACATCGGTCGGCTTGATCTTCGGCCTTGTGTTCTTGATCTGCGGGTTGGCATTCAAGGCCTCCGCCGCGCCATTCCACATCTGGACGCCGGACGTCTATGAGGGTGCACCTTCCTCCGTCGTGGCCTTCTTCTCCACCGCGCCGAAGATGGCCGCTGTCGCGCTGCTGGCGAATGTACTGTTCACAGCGTTCGGTCCGCACATGGCATCGTGGCAACAGATCATCGCGATCATCGCGGCACTTTCGATGCTGGTCGGTGCGTTTGGCGCGCTGATGCAGACCAGCATCAAGCGCATCCTTGCCTATTCCTCGATCTCGAATGTCGGCTTCGCGCTGATCGCCATCGCGGCGGGACCGGAATTGGGCGCATCGGCGGTGCTGGTTTACATGACGCTGTATGTCATCGCGACGCTCGGTCTGTTCGGCGGCGTGCTGGCGCTGCGCCGGGGCGGAAAGGCGATCGACCAGGTGTCCGATCTCAACGGGTTGGTGAAGACAAAGCCGGGCATTGCGCTGGGCCTGTTGGTCCTCATTTTCTCCGTGGCGGGTATCCCGCCGGCGGCAGGGTTCTGGGGCAAGCTGCAGGTGTTCACGGCCGGTATAGAGTCCGGGATGCTGTGGCTCGTCCTTGTCGGCGCGCTCGCGAGCGTCGTGTCGCTGGGCTACTATCTGCGGCTGGTGTGGGCGATGTTCATGAAGCCGGCCGGGGAGCCGATGGACCGCACGGATGTCTCCGTTGCCGCAGTCGTGGCGATCTCCACGCTGATCGTGTTCCCGATCCTGACCATCGCGATCCAGTTCTTGCTGAACACGGCAGCGATCGCGGCAGGCGGATAGGCCGGTGTCCGCGGAGCTGCTCTCCAGCGCGTGGCCCATCGTCCGGTTTGACGAAATCGACTCTACGAATGAGGAGGCACGCCGTCGCGCCGCTGGCGGCGATGTGGGTCCGTGCTGGCTCGTGACGGCGGTGCAGACGGCAGGGCGGGGCAGGCTGGGGCGGCAATGGTCCTCGCCGCGCGGCAATCTGTTCGCCACGGCGCTGCTGCCCTATCCGCGCGCTGCCACGGAGGCGACATTGGCGCCGTTTGCTGCGGGGCTTGCCGTGCTCGATGCGGCGCGCGCCGTGGGTGTGGACGTCTCCAGCCTGCGTCTCAAATGGCCCAACGATGTGTTGAGCGGCGCCGCAAAACTCGCCGGCATCCTGATCGAGACGGGCATGCTGCATGGCAAGTTATGGATGGCGGCCGGGTTTGGCGTGAACGTGGAAGTGGCGCCCGAGCGGCATGATCGGCCCACCGAATGCCTGGCGAACCTTCCCGGAGGCGATGGGCTCTCGGCT
Organism: Alphaproteobacteria bacterium; assembly: GCA_031419455.1. GTDB lineage: Bacteria > Pseudomonadota > Alphaproteobacteria > Caulobacterales > Hyphomonadaceae > UBA7672. Next base: position 35,623 of record JANOKS010000035.1, on the reverse strand, counting down.
CCACGGCTGCTAGCTGCGCTGGAGATGGCCTTCCGTGCACGTCTCTTCAGCCTGCTGAACGATGGGTTCGCGCCCACGCGTGCGGCATGGCTCTCAAGCGCCGCGTATCTGGGCGCCCATGTTGACGTCAACGGCGTGTCTGGCGAAATGGCCGGGCTGGCGGAGGACGGCGCACTGGTGCTGCGGCAAGCGGACGGGGCGGTGACCCATGTTCGCGCCGGTGAAATCTCGCTATTGAGCTAGCTCGGTCTCTAAGGAACATCCCATGCTGCTGGCGATCGATACGGGCAACACCAACACGCTTTTTGCCGTTCATGACGGCGAGACGTGGCGGGCGCAGTGGCGCTCGTCCACCGACATGACCAAGACGGCGGACGACTACGCCGTCTGGTTGAGCACGCTGATGGAGATCAACGGTCTCAGCCTGTCGCAGATCGACGACTGCATCATCTCGACCGTGGTGCCCCAGTCGCTGTTCAACCAGCGCAACTTTGCCCGGCGCTACCTCAAGGTCGAGCCGTTCGTGATCGGCGAGAATGTCGACTTGGGCGTCAAGGTGAACATTCCGAAGCCGAGCGAAGTTGGCGCTGACCGTCTCGTGAACGCCGTGGGAGCGCACGGTTCCTACCCGGGCAATCCGCTGATCGTGATCGACAGCGGCACGGCCACGACATTCGATGTGGTGGCCGCCGACGGGTCTTTCGAGGGCGGCATCATCGCGCCGGGCATCAACCTGTCGATGAAAGCGCTGCATGAGGCGGCGGCAAAACTCCCGCGAGTGGCGATCCAGAAGCCCGACCACGTGATTGGCCGCGACACAGTGGCCGCGATGCAATCTGGAGTGTTCTGGGGCTATATCGACCTGATCGATGGGCTGGTCGAACGCATCAAGGCCGAGTATGGCCAGCCCATGACCGTCATCGCCACCGGCGGCGTCGCGTCCCTGTTCGAGGGCGCAGCGCATAAAATCGATCATTTTGACGGCGACATAACCATCAAGGGGCTGCGCATCCTGTACGATCGCAACATCACCAACGCGGCCAAAGAGCTCAAATGAAGGGCGCGGAACTTATCTTCGCGCCTCTCGGCGGCTGTCGTGAAATCGGGATGAACCTGAACGCCTACGCTTATGGCCCGCCCGACAACCGGCGCTGGATCATCGTCGATGTGGGCGTAACGTTCGGCGATGACACGACCCCCGGCGTTGATCTCATCATGCCGGACCCGGCCTATCTGGAAGGCTTCGCCGAGGACATCGAGGCGATCATCCTCACCCACGCTCATGAGGACCATATCGGCGCCATCGCCTGGCTGTGGCCAAAGCTGCGCGCCCCCATCTATGCGACACCTTTCACCGCCTATCTGGTGAACGAGAAACTCAAGGAGCGCGGTCTCGACCGCGAGGCCAAGGTCCACATCATGGACCTGCGCGAGAAGCGGCAGTTTGGACCGTTTGAAGTCGAGCTCATCACGCTGACGCATTCCATCCCGGAGCCGAATGGTCTTGCCATCCGCACGCCGCTTGGAATGGTGCTGCATACGGGCGACTGGAAGATCGATCCGGATCCGATCATCGGCGAGGATTTCGATCAGGCGAAGATCGAGGAGCTGGGGCGCGAGGGCATTCTCGCCATGGTCTGCGACTCGACCAACGTGTTCGAGGAAGGCGAAGCGGGCTCGGAAGGCATGGCGCGCGAGGCGCTGCGCCGCGCGGTCGCCGAACAGACGGGCCGCGTTGCGATCACGGCGTTTGCGTCGAACGTGGCGCGCGTGCAGTCGGCTTGTGAGGCGGCGCGGGCGAATAATCGTTCGGTCTGCCTGCTCGGGCGCTCGATGATCCGCGTCGTTGGCGCTGCGCAGTCGGTAGGGCTGCTGCAAGGGTTCAAGTTCATCACGGCGGATGAGGCTGCCTACCTGCCGCATGAAAACATCCTGTATCTCTGCACCGGCAGCCAGGGCGAGACCAACGCCGCGCTGGCGCGGCTCGCGCGCGGGGATCACCCCTCGGCCAAGCTTGGCGCGGACGACACGGTAATCTTCTCCTCGCGCGTCATTCCGGGGAATGAGCGTTCCATCGCGGCGATCCAGAACATGCTGGCGGAGCGCAACATCAAGCTGGTAACGGACCGCCAGTTCGACATCCACGTTTCGGGCCATCCGTGCCGGGACGAGCTGCGGCGGATGTATCTGTGGGCCAAGCCGCGCATTGCGGTGCCGGTCCACGGTGAGCGCCGCCACCTGATGGAGCATGCGCGGTTCGCTCGGTCGCTGCAGGTGCCGGAGGCGATCACGCCGGACAATGGCGATATCATTCGCCTCGCCCCGGGACCGGTGCAAGTGATCGACCAGGTTCCCGCTGGCCGGCTTCATGTCGATGGCGAAGTGCTTACGTCCGACAAGGCGGGCGGCATGTGGGAGCGGAAGAAGATGGCGTATAATGGCCATCTCGCCGTCAGCCTTGTCATTGCCAAGGGCCGCGTGGAAGACGGCCCGATTATCGTGGCGCGTGGTTTCTCCGAAGCCGATGGGCGCCCTGCGGATGAGTCGCTGGAGCCGCTCGATGAAGCGGCGGAAAGTGCGATTGAGCAGCTGAAGCGCGGCGACTTCGGCGACGACGAGAAGATCGAGAAGGCGCTGACGCGCGCGGTGCGCCGCGCCGCCGAACAGCATTTCGGCAAGCGGCCGCTTGTCGATGTCACGATACACAGGATCTAGAGCCGGAGACTGGACGCCATGACCATCGGTCGCCTTAACCACATTGGCATCGCCGTGCCGTCGATCGAGAAGGCTTTCGAGACCTATCGCAATCTCTACGGCGCGACCGAGTTCGTGCAGCCCTTCGACATGCCGGCGCAGGGCGTGCGCGTCGGCTTCGTCAACCTGCCGAACACGCAGCTGGAGATCATCGAGCCGCTGGGCGAGACGTCGCCGATCATCAATTTTCTGGAAAAGAACCCGAAGGGCGGGCAGCATCATGTCTGCTTCGAGGTGCCTGATATTCATGTGGCGAAGGCCGACATGGAATCCAAGGGCGCAAAGGTCCTCGGCGAGCCGCGGATCGGGGCGCACGGGACGCTGGTGATCTTCATTCATCCAAAGAACTCTGACGGCGTATTGATCGAGCTGATGGAAACGCCAAAGGGTCACCACTGACGCCATGGGGATATTTGAAGCCTTCGTCGTCTTCTTCATGTCGTGGTGGGTGATCTTCCTGCCGACGCTGTCGGCCGGCACGCGGAGCCAGCACGAAGCGGGCGCGGTGATTCCCGGCACCGAGCGCGGCGCTCCGGAAGGCGTGCGATGGGGCTGGAAGATCGCTATTGCGACGGGCGGCGCGGCGCTGGTAACTTTCCTTGTCTGGCTGGCGCTCCATATGCACTGGCTGGATTTCATGATTTCCAGGCGTTAGCCCAGTCTGAAGCCCCAGTCCGGCCTCATTGCGCGGGCACGTCTTGGCGGCTATCAGCCTGACATCGTCTGCACGCGTCTCAGGACCATCAATGCGCCTTTCCCGGTATTTCCTGCCTGTGCTCAAGGAGGCGCCTGCCGACGCGCAGATCGTCTCGCACCAGCTGATGCTGCGCGCCGGGATGATCAAACAGAACGGCGCGGGCATCTATTCGTGGCTGCCGCTGGGCATGCGCGTGTTGCACAAGATCGAGAAGATCGTGCGGGAGGAGCAGGAGCGCGCCGGAGCTGTCGAGCTGCTGATGCCGACGATCCAGTCCGCCGACCTGTGGCGCGAATCCGGCCGCTATGACGCCTATGGCAAGGAGATGCTGCGCATCACCGACCGCCACGAGCGCGACATGCTGTATGGGCCGACGAACGAAGAGATGATCACCGACATCTTCCGGACCTATGTGCGCTCGTACAAGCAGCTGCCGCTGAACCTCTATCACATCCAGTGGAAATTCCGGGACGAGGTGCGCCCGCGTTTCGGCGTGATGCGCGGCCGCGAATTCCTGATGAAGGACGCCTACTCGTTCGACGCGACACCGGAAGCTGCGCGACAGGCGTACTACCGGATGTTCTGCGCCTATCTCAACACGTTCAGCCGCATGGGCCTCAAGGCAGTGCCGATGCGCGCGGATACCGGTCCGATCGGTGGCGATCTGAGCCATGAGTTCATCGTGCTGGCCGAGACAGGCGAGAGCGCCGTGTTCTGCGACAGCGCGCTGGTCGACATGCCGGCGCCGGGCGCTGATCTCGATTTCCAGCAGGACCTGCTGCCCGAAGTCGAGAAGCGCACCCGGCTCTATGCCGCGACCGAGGAGATGCACGATCAGGCGAAGTTCGAGGCAGATGTGCCTGCCGAACGCCGGCTGTCGGCGCGCGGCATCGAGGTGGGCCACATCTTCTATTTCGGCACGAAGTATTCGGCGCCGATGAAGGCGGAGATCGCGACGGCGGACGGCAAGACGATCCCGGCCGAGATGGGCTCCTACGGCATCGGCGTGTCGCGTCTGGTCGGCGCGATCATCGAGGCGAGCCATGACGACAAGGGCGTGATCTGGCCGGCGGCCGTCGCGCCATTCGAGGCGGCCGTTGTGAGCCTGCGCGCGGATGATGCGGACGTGACCAAGATCTGCGAGAGCGCCTACGAACAGCTCCAGAAAGCTGGCGTCGATGTCCTCTACGACGACACCGCGGATCGTCCGGGGGCGAAGTTCTCCACCATGGAGCTGATCGGCGTGCCGGACCTGATCGTGGTCGGACCCAAGGGCGTGAAGGCGGGCGTGGTCGAGTACCGCAACCGCAAGGCCGGCAGCAGTGAGGAAATGACGCTGGACGCCGCCATGAACCGCTACCTTGCCAGCCGGAAGGCATAAGCCACATGAGCACGGTCAAGGATCAGCGGGTCGTCGAGCGGCCCTTCGGCCCCTTCGAGCGCATGCTGGCGCTGCGCTATCTCGGCGCCAAGCGCGAACACGGCGGACTGGCGTTCATCTCGGTCGTCTCGGTGGTCGGCATTACGCTGGGCGTGTGGGCGCTGATCCTGACCATGTCGATCATGAACGGCTTCCGGCTGGAGCTGATCTCCAAGATCGTGGGCTTCGAGTCCCATGTCTTCATCGATACGCGCGGCGTGCCGTTGAGCACGGCTGATGAATTGATGGCCAAGCTCCGCCAGCGCCCGGGCGTCGAAAATGTCGAGCCGCTGCATGAGGGCTTTGGGCTTGTCTCGGCCTATGGGCGAAGTGACGGGGTGCAGGTGAGGGGCATCCGGCCTGAAGACCTTCGCAAAAACAGCCTCATCGCCGAGAGCATCGCTGCTGGCCAGCGCATGCGCGAGAACCCCGGCGAACCCGCGCCGCGAACGACGGTCGGCCAGGGGTCACTGGACCGCTTCGGCGACGAGGGCGCGCTCTCGCAAGACCTGGTGATGGGCAGCGCGTTCGCTTACGAGCTTGGCGTGGGCGTGGGAGACAAGGTTACCATCACCCAGAGCAACGGCGCGCGTACAGTTCTCGGGACAGCGCCTCGCACCAAGACCTATACGATCTCCGCGATCTTCCATGTTGGCAACGAGCGGTATGACCGCGGCGTGGTCTTCGTGCCGATCGAGGCGTCAAAACTGCTGTTTGGATATGGCGAAGGCTATCCAGTAGTGGGGCTCCGCCTGTCCGATCCGGATGCGGCCGACGATTTCGTCAAGCAGCTTGAGACTGAAGAGCGCTACGTGATGCAGAGCTGGATTCAGCGCAACGGCACGTATGTGACGGCGCTGGTGGTCGAGCGCAATGTGATGCGGCTGATCCTTTTTATTGTTGTCGTGATCACGGCATTGAACATCATCACAGGCGTGTTGATGCTCGTGAAAAACAAGGCGCGCGACATCGCAATCCTGCGGACGATTGGGGCAACGCGGGCTGGCGTTGTTCGCATCTTCATGATGTCGGGCACGGTGCTCGGCATGGCAGGCGTCGGCACGGGCGTTTTGCTGGGCGTGCTGTGCGCCATCTACATCGCGCCGATCCAGCACTTCCTCGAATACATCACAGGCACGCAGCTCTTCCCGCCCGACATCTACCAGCTTGATGCGCTTCCGGCGAAACTGGAATGGGCGGAGGTTGCGAGTGTCGGCGGCGCGGCGTTTGTCGTAACACTGCTGATGTCGATCATTCCGTCGCTGTGGGCGGCGCGGCTCAATCCGGTTGAAGCGCTCAGGTTTGAATGATGATGGACGCGTCTTCTCCTGTGCAGCCCGTGCTGTCGCTGAAAGGCGTCGAGCGTCGCTACAAGTCGGGCGACCGGATACTGCATGTCTTGCGCGGTATCGACCTTGAGCTCCGCCCGGGTGAGATGACCGGACTCATCGGCCCTTCGGGTTCGGGCAAATCCACGCTGCTGCACGTCGCGGGGCTTCTCGAAAAGCCGGACGAGGGCGAGGTGCTGTTCAACGGCAAGAACGCGCTGACGATGTCGGATGATGCGCGGACGCTTGCTCGCAGGATGCAGCTTGGCTTCGTCTACCAGTTCCACCACCTGCTGCCGGAACTCAACGCCGTAGACAATGTAGCGGCGCCGCTGATGATCAACGGCATGTCGCGTGGCAAGGCGCGGCAGCGCGGTCAGGAACTGCTGCTGCTGATGGGGCTGGTCGAGCGCGACCACCACCGTCCTGGTCAGCTTTCCGGCGGCGAGCAGCAGCGTGTGGCGATCGCCCGCTCGCTGGCCAACCGGCCGAAAGTCTTGATCGCGGACGAACCGACCGGAAATCTTGATCCGAACACGTCGCGGGTGGTTTTCCAGAACCTTTTCGACATTGCGAAGCAGGAAGGGGTGGCGGTCCTCGTTGCGACCCATAACGTGGAGCTGACCAGCGTGATGGACCGTGTCCTGACGCTCCACGACGGCAGACTTGAGCCTGCGCCCGCCAAAGCTGACTAAGCCAGCGCCGACTCAGCTTAAGGTTCGGCCTGACCGACCGAGGCCTACACATGACGGCAGAAGCGCCACGTTTCATCCACCTGCGCGTGCGGACAGCGCTGTCGCTGCTGCAGAGCATGATCCGTCCGAAGGATCTTGCGAAGTGGGCAGCCGCCAACGCCGTGCCTGCCGTGGCCGTGACGGACAACAACCTGTTCGCAGCGCTGGAGCTTGCAGACGCACTGACGGAGCAGGGCGTCCAGTCGATCACCGGCCTGACCTTGTCGGTGCTGGAGCCAGGCGTATCGGGCGAGACTGGCACGCTCGCCCTGATCGCACAGAACGAGGCTGGCTATCGCAACCTGATGAAGCTGTCGTCTGCGTCGTTCCTGACGCCCGCGGGCAATGACAACCAGGTATCTTTGGCGACTCTGATCGAGCATGCCGATGGGCTGATCTGCCTGACGGGCGGCGGGGGCGGGCTGCTCAACAGGCGGGCGGCTGCGGGAAAGAGTCCGGAGGTACGGGAACGGCTGCTGGAGTTGCACAGGGCGTTCGGCGACCGGCTCTATGTGGAGTTGCAGCGGCACGGACTTCAGGATGAGGCGGCTGCCGAGGGCGTGCTTGTCCAGCTTGCGTACGAGCTTGGCCTGCCGCTGGTTGCGACCTGCGACGTACGCTTCGCCAGGCCGGAGCAGCACCAGGTGCACGATGTGCTGATGTGCATCGCGAACTCGGCCTATGTGAGCCAGGCGGACCGGCCGCGCGTGTCGCCGCAGCAATATCTGAAGTCGCCGGCCGAGATGACGGCTGCGTTCGCGGACCTGCCCGAGGCGATCGAGTCGACGGTCGAAATCGCGAAACGCTGCGCGTTCAGGCCGACCAAGCACAAGCCCATTTTGCCGCCGTTCGACACCAAGCGTGGCCGCGATGAGGCGGCGGAGCTCAAGGCGCAGGCGGAGGCGGGGCTCAAGGAGCGGCTGAAAGTTGTCCAGCCAGCGGCTGATGTTTCGGTCTACCGCGAGCGCCTCGCTTACGAGCTTGGCGTCATCGAGGGGATGGGCTTTCCGGGCTACTTCCTGATCGTGGCCGACTTCATCAAGTGGGCAAAGGCAAACGATATCCCCGTTGGCCCCGGCCGTGGTTCGGGCGCCGGTTCTCTTGTCGCATGGGTCCTGACGATCACCGACCTTGATCCGATCCGGTTCGGCCTTCTGTTCGAGCGCTTCCTCAATCCGGAGCGGGTATCGATGCCTGACTTCGACATCGACTTCTGCCAGGAGCGGCGGGGCGAAGTGATCGAGTATGTGCGCCAGCGCTATGGCGCAGATCGCGTTTCGCAGATCATCACGTTCGGTACGCTGCAGGCGAGAGCCGTCCTGCGCGATGTGGGGCGGGTGCTGCAGCTGCCTTTCCACCAAGTCGACAAGCTGGCCAAGCTTGTGCCGTTCAATCCTGCCAAGCCGCCGACGCTCGCCGAGGCGCGGGAGATGGAGCCGAAGCTCGACGAGGCGATCGAAGCCGAGGAAGAAGTCGCGCACCTGTTTGAGACGGCCCAGCAACTCGAAGGGCTCTATCGCAACGCATCGACGCACGCGGCGGGCATCGTGATCGGCGACCGACCACTGGTTGATCTTGTCGGCTTGTACCGCGATCCGCGGTCGGACATTCCGGCCAGCCAGTTCAACATGAAGTGGGCCGAGGCGGCGGGCCTCGTGAAGTTTGACTTCCTCGGACTCAAGACGCTCACCGTAATCGACCGGGCGATCAAGATGATCGCGGACAAGGGCGTCAAGATCGACCTGGCGCAGCTGCCGCTGGACGATGCGAAGACCTACGAGATGCTGCAGAAGGGCGATGTCGTCGGCGTGTTCCAGGTCGAAAGCCAAGGCATGCGGCGCGCGCTCGTCGACATGATCCCTGACCGGTTCGAGGATCTGATCGTGCTCGTGGCGCTGTATCGTCCGGGGCCGATGGCGAATATTCCGACCTACTGCAACAGGAAGAAGGGTCTGGAGGAGACGACTTACTTCAACAACGCGCTGACGCCGTGGCTGAAGCCGATCCTTGAGCCGACATTCGGGATCATCACCTACCAGGAGCAGGTGATGCAGATCGCGCGGGACCTGGCTGGATATTCGTTCGGCGAGGCGGACCTGCTGCGGCGCGCGATGGGCAAGAAGATCCGCTCGGAGATGGACAAGCAGCGTGTGCGCTTCATGGAAGGCGCAATAGCCAAAGGGATCAAGGAATCCGACGCCGACATGACGTTCGAGGCCTGCGCCAAGTTTGCGGACTACGGCTTCAACAAATCCCACTCGGCGCCGTATGCGCTGCTGACCTATCAGACGGCATGGCTGAAAGCGAACCACCCGGTCGAGTTCCTTGCCGCCTCCATGAGCCTCGACGTAGGCAACACGGACAAGCTGGCGGTGTTCTTCCAGGAGGCTCGGCGGATGGCCGTCGAAGTGCGGCCGCCCGACATCAATGAGAGTTGCGCCGATTTTACGGTGGAAGACGGCGCGGTGCGGTATGCGCTGGGCGCCATCAAGGGCGTGGGCAAGCCGGCAATGCTGTCGGTCGAGGCGTCGCGCGAGGCCGGAGTGTTCAAGGACCTGCAGGATTTTGCTGAGCGGGTCGATCCGCGGCTCGTGAACCGCCGCTGCTTCGAGGCGCTGGCGAAGGCAGGGGCGTTCACCCCGATCGAGCCGAACCGCGCAAAGGCGTGTGCGGCGGCGCCAATGCTGTCCGCACTTGCTGCTGCGGCGGAGCAGGACCGGAGTTCGAACCAGGTCAGCCTGTTCGGCGATCAGCCGAAGCAGGCGATGCGGCTGCCGGATGCGCCTGCCTGGGGCGAATCTGACCGGCTGGACAATGAGCTGGCAAGCGTCGGCTTCTTCCTGTCAGGGCATCCGCTGGATGACTTGCTGGGCTCGATGCGGTCGCGTGTAACGCTGGCGGCGGAGCGCGAAACGGTGGGGCGCGAGCGCAGCATGCTGACGATGATCGGCGTGGTGCGGGCGCGTGTCGAGAAGCCGGCCAAGACAGGTGGCAAGTTCGCGATCGTCACGCTGTCTGACCCGTCGGGCGAGTACGAGCTGTACGTCAACGACGAGCTATTGCAGTCGTCGCGCGACACGCTGGAGGTGGGAGGGCGTGTGATCGTTATGGTGCGCGTGCGCAAGGTCGAGGAGGAGCTTCGCTTCTCGATGGACAGCGTGAAGGAGCTGAGCAAGGCCTCGATCGGCGCGCACGAAACGCTTCTGGTGCGGCTAGCCCCCGATGCGCCGCTGAACCGGATCGCCAGCGTGGCTGAAGGACTGAAGAAGTCGCCATCACAGAATGCGCTGGGCGCGATACACATCGAGATTCCGGTCGAGGGCGATCGGGTGGTGACGATCGCGCTGGAGGGCAAGTACCCGGTGGATTTCGTGGCGATGCAGGCGTTCAAGTCCGTGCCGGGCGTGAACCAGGTCCGACCTGCAGCCGCTTGATATAGACGCTGCACCGTCTGCAACGACGCCTCTTTCTCCGAGACGACCGCACAGGGTCCGTACATGCGTTCGCGTGCAATCCCTCCCGATGAGCGCTAACAGTCAGGTCGGCTCGGCAGCAACCTTGCCGCCGAACATTGCCTTGTACTCGGGTCGAAGGTCTTCCGCGAAAACCTCATGCGGCAGGGCGAGTGAATACGTACCTTCCGCGTACGCGCCGACCGCGTACGGATCGTAGTACACGAACAGGCCGCCGAACTTGTTGGCTTCGGTCGACGGCGCGAGCGCGAATTTCGCTTCCTCGATGCTGATGTTGGCGTTGACGCCGGCGCAGACGATCGGTTCGCCGTGGATATTCGCCGTTCCGCCCATCTCGAGTTTTGCCCGCTTCAGAGCTTCGCACACGCCAATCGTGATGGCGGGCGAGATGCCGCCGGACTGGAGCATCGACTCGATGGTGATCTGTTCCCCGGTGTCGGTCTTCGCGATGTGCGTGTCCGTGTAGGTCATCCCGTGCGCGCCGCCAGTGAACTCGTACGCGGTGCCGGTGAGGCTGACGATGTCGCCCGCCTTTGCCGTGTACGCCCACTCGATCAGCACTTCCCAGGGCATGGCCATGGCGCCCTCCTCCTTGCGGCGCTCGGCGTCGGCGCGGGCGTTGGCCTTGTACTTCGAGAAGTAGGCGAGCGCGTCTGTGCGAAGGTAGGTCAGCACGGGATCGGTCGCCGGTCCGGGCGGGATAGCGGCGCTGAAGGAAATCGTGTCGTCGGCAAAGGCCAGCGACCCGTCGGTGTTGGCGACGGGCGCGCCGGGGTCGGGCGTTGCAGGAACGGGCGGCGGCGTGGTCTGGCCGTTCTGGCCGAACTGGATCTGCGCTGTCTGATCTTCGGCGGGATCGGCGGCGGCGGCCTGCGCGGGAGGTGACGCCTTTTCGTCATCGCGATTGCTGGTGGTGATGAACACCGTCAGGAGCGACGCGCCGATCGCGACGCCTGCGCCGATCATGGCGGCGGGTGGCGTCTTCTTGCCTTCCGGCTTTGGTTCTTCGGTCAAGCTCGTCTCCCGCATCGCCCCGTGCGGACGCAGTATCCGCTAGAATGGCGCTGCAATGAAGGCCCATCCTGCAAGCAGTAGCAGTCCGGCCTCACGGTTGGCGCGGAAGAGCATCAGCGCCCGTCCGCCATCGGCGGGATCAAGGCGGATCATCTGCAATGCGAGGTGGATGGCGAAAGGTGCAGTCAAGGCGGCGCCCATCCAGCCATCGGCCACATACCCCGCGGCGGCGCAGAGTGCGCTGCAGCAGGCATAGATGATGGCGACGGCTAGACGAATCCTGCCGCCAAACCGGCGCGCGGTGGAGCGGACGCCGATGAGGGCGTCATCCTCGCGATCCTGGATGGCGTAGATCGTGTCGTAGCCCAGCGTCCAGAGAACCAGCCCGGCGTACAGGAGCCAGTCGGCGAGCGCTATTTCGCCCCGAACGGCAGCAGGGGCGACGAGCGCTCCCCAGTTGAACGTCAGGCCCAGCCAGACTTGTGGCCACCATGTAATGCGCTTCATCAGCGGGTAGAGCGCGACCATGGGTATGGCGCCAAGCGCTACCAGCTTTGCAAAATCCGGGAGCGCGAGCAGGACGGCAAGTCCGATGAGACACTGGATCAGCAGCCACGCCCACGCCTGTTTCAGCGAAACCGCGCCGGAGGGGAGCGGGCGCAATGCCGTACGGACGACCTTTGCATCGATGTCGCGGTCGAGGATGTCGTTGTAGGTGCAGCCCGCCCCGCGCATCGCGACGGCGCCGATCATGAAAAGCAGGGCAAGCCATGCGTCCTCGACGACGAGGCCATCGGGTATACGGGCAAGGACCAGACCGATGACGCAGGGCAGGCCCAGCAGCCAGAATCCGGCCGGACGATCATAGCGCGAAAGCTGCAGGTAGGGGCGTGCGAAGGCCGGCGCGTGCGTCACCCACGAGCCGCGGACGGCGTCGGCGGGTGCTATCGGTGCGGCAGGCTCTGTCACGCGCGGTCCTTGGCAGAAGGTTCGGGCCGATATAGCGCAGGAGGATGAGCGCGACACCCCGGCTGTATGTCGCCCCGGACCTCACGCCGGGAGGGCAACTGGTCCTCGACGGGGACCAGGCGCACTATCTTACACGCGTTCTCCGACTCGGGGCGGGCGATCCGGTCCGCGTTTTCAACGGTCGGGATGGCGAGTTCGACGCCTCCATCGCTGCGAGCACCAAATCGACGGCCACATTGGAGGTGACGGCATGTGTGCGGGCGCAGGCGGCGACGCCTGACCTGTGGCTGCTGTTTGCGCCGCTGAAGAAGGCCCGGACGGATTTCGTGGTCGAAAAGGCGGTGGAACTTGGAGCGGCGGAAATCCGCCCTGTGCTGACCGAGCGGACAGACGCGGAGACCGTGCGCGTCGATCGTCTGCAGCGCATTGCCGTCGAGGCCGCAGAGCAAACCGAGCGACTGGACGTACCGCCCGTGCGCGAGGCGGAAAAGCTGGCAGCGGTGCTGGCGCGTTGGGATGCCACGCGGCTGCTCATCTTTGCTGATGAGACAGGCGACGATCATGGCCGGCCATGGGGCGGGGATGCCGGGAAGGCGAGCGCGATTCTCGCTGTCCTGAAGGACGTCGAAGATGGCCCAGCGGCGATTCTCATCGGACCCGAAGGCGGCTTCTCGCCGGCAGAACGCATGCGGCTGCGCGCGTTAACCTATGTCCGGCCCGTGGGTCTCGGTCCGCGAATTCTCCGTGCGGAGACGGCTGCGGTCGCGACACTGTCGCTGTGGCAGGCTGTTCGCGGCGACTGGCGGCGATAGGCGCGCTCACAGTCGGAATAGTTTTCCTTCACAATTCAAACATTTGACGGACCCTGCTGGCGTGCCTAAGCGGGCATACCTATCTGGCTGGTGAGGATCAGCTCCGGACACACCCCGCATGACGACTCCCACGCGCGACATCGACGAGTCCGCGCCGCGTATCCGGGGCAAGCGCGAACTCGTCGAACGGCTGGCGGGCGGTTCTAAGCCAAAGTCGCAATGGCGCATCGGCACGGAGCACGAGAAGTTTGGCTTCATCGAAAGCACGCTGCGCCCCGTTCCGTATGAGGGCGAGGCCTCGATCCGCGCACTGCTGGAGGGCCTCGCCCGCGACTATGGCTGGGCGCCAATTGTCGAAGGCGGCCACATCATCGGACTGAAGAAGGGCATGGCGAGCGTCAGCCTCGAGCCCGGCGGCCAATTCGAGCTTTCAGGCGCGCCGCTAGAAAACATCCATCAGACCTGTGAAGAGATCGGCGATCATCTGCGCGAGACACGCGCGCTATCGAAGCCGATGAACATCGATTTCCTCGGTCTCGGCTTCTCGCCGCTGTGGTCGTTCGATGAGACGCCGATGATGCCCAAGGGCCGCTACGGCATCATGAAGGCCTACATGGAGAAGGTCGGCCGGCTGGGACGGCAGATGATGTTCCGCTCGTGCACGGTCCAGACCAATCTCGATTTCGGTTCCGAAGCCGACATGGTGAAAAAGCTGCGCGTGAGTCTTGCGCTGCAACCGATCGCCACGGCGCTGTTCGCCAACTCGCCGTTTGCGGAAGGTCGCACCAACGGCTTTCTCTCGTATCGCTCGCATGTGTGGACCGACACAGACCCGGACCGCACGGGCATGTTGCCGTTCGCGTTCGATGAAGGCTTCGGCTTCGAGCAGTATGTCGACTACGCGCTCGACGTGCCGATGTACTTCGTGCGTCGCGATGGGAAGTACATCGACGCGTCGGGTCTTTCCTTCCGCGACTTCATGGCGGGCAAGCTTCCGGTGCTGCCGGGAGAGCTGCCGGCGATGGACGATTTCGACGATCACATCTCGACGATTTTCCCGGAGGTGCGGCTCAAGACCTTCCTCGAAATGCGCGGCGCCGACGCGGGTCCGCACAACATGCTGTGCGCGCTGTCGGCCTTCTGGGTCGGCATCCTCTATGACCAGCAGGCGCTGGATGGCGCGTGGGAGCTCATGAAGGGCTTCACCGCGGCCGAACGCCAGGCCCTGCGCTCCGCCGTACCCGTGCAGGGGCTCAGCGCGCCGATCCGCAACACGACGGCGCAGGTCCTGGCCATCGAGGCCGTCAAGCTTGCCGCCGGCGGCCTGGCGCGGCGCGGGAATCGCGACGCCAAGAGGCGCGACGAGACCATGTTCCTCGCCGAACTCCATGAGATCGCCGAGACGGGCATCACGCAGGCGCACCGACTGCTCGAAAAATACCACGGCCCCTGGAAGGGCGACATAACGCGCGCCTTCGCGGAAACCCGGGTCTAACCGGCGCCCGTTCGGCAGGCTGTTCACCTCCGAAGGCATGGTCTTGCGCGTTCCCGGCGATTCCGGGGCTTGAGCATGTCGCTGCCGCATGTTGAACATCGCTCATACCACTTAAGGGATTTGGCCCGCGAAGGGCAATTGGGCGAGGGCTACATGGATATCGTCGTTGCGATCGGCATCGTGATCACCCTGGTCACGGGGGTTCCGGTCATCCTTCAGCTGCGCAAGCAGCCCAAGGGCCTCCACATCATCTTTTTTACCGAGATGTGGGAGCGGTTCTCCTATTACGGGATGCGCACGATCCTGTTCGTGTACATGACGCAGCATTTCCTGTTCTCCGACGAAGCCGCCTCCGGCCAGTACGGCGCCTACACCTCGCTGGTGTACCTGCTTCCGCTCATCGGCGGCATGTTGGCTGACCGCTATCTCGGCACCACCAAGGCAGTGGCGTTTGGCGCTCTGCTTCTGGTGGCGGGCCACCTCACCATGGCGATCGAGCAGGCGCCAGCACGCAACGTGCTGGTCTACAATGGCCAGAACTACAGCATCGAATCCGAAGGCCGCCAGGACCAGCGCAAGGCGTGGGTGGTGGTCGAGGGACAGCGCTATGACTTCGGGCCGGCCGCGAACGGTGGCATGGAGATCAAGGGCTATACCGGCACTGCCACATTGCCGAACATGCTGCCGATCGACGATCCGCAAACGACCGAGGTCGAAGGCTACCAGATGATCGTCGAGGGGCAGCAGCCCTTCTACATGGGCGCGTTCTTCCTCGCGCTGTCGCTGATCATCATGGGCGTTGGCTTCCTGAAGGCGAACCTCGCAACGCAGGTTGGCCAGCTCTACACCAAGGACGATCCGCGCCGCGATGGCGGGTTCTCGCTCTACTATTACGGGATCAACCTCGGAGCGTTCTGGGCGCAGGTGCTTTGCGCGCTGGTTGGCGCGCAGGTCGGATGGTGGGCGGGCTTCGGCCTTGCCGGCGTCGGTATGCTGTTCGGGTGGCTGGTTTTCGTGCGCCGCCGCCTCCTGTTCTTCACGCCGGGGCCGGCGCAGCTTCCAGCCGAACTTGGCGTGCCGCCTAATCCGGAACTGCTGAAGAAGCCGCTCATTGGGCCGATCAACCGCGAATGGCTGATCTACATTCTTGCGCTGCTCGGCGTCGGTCTTGTCTGGCTGCTGGTGCAGCGCGAGCCGATCGTGAACACGGCGCTGACGATCGCGTCGATCGGAATGCTGGTGTTCTTCGGATACTACATGTTCACGAAGGCGACGCTGGCGGAGAGCGGCAAGCTCATCCTCGCGCTCATATTGGTGCTGGCGTCGGTGGTGTTCTTCACGCTGTTCGAGCTTGGCGGCTCGGCTCTTTCGCAATTCTCGGAACGATCGACGCAGTTGCCCAATGACGGCTTCTTCACCATCACATCCGGGCAGACGCAGAGTTTCAACGGCGGGTTCATCCTGATCTTCGCGCCGATGTTTGCGGCGATGTGGACGTGGTTGGGCCAACACAAGAAAGATCCGGGCGACGCCTTCAAGTTTGCCCTTGGCCTGATACAGGTCGGCGCGGGCTTCCTCGTGCTTGTCTGGGGCGTGCAGTATGCGGATGCCGAGTTCAAGGTTCCGCTGATCTTCCTTGTCGGGCTCTACCTGCTGCACACTACGGGCGAGTTGTTCCTGTCCCCGGTGGGCCTCTCGGCCATGACGAAGCTGACCCCGGCGCCTATTGCTGCGACGATGATGGCGACCTGGTATCTCGGCTCATCCATCGCACAGGCGGTGCAGGCACAGATCACCAAGCTGACGGCGCAAACGACTGTGGGCGGGCAGGTGCTCGATCCCGAACTCGCCCTCAGGACCTATGCGGAGGTATTCACCAATGTCGGTCTCGCCGGCATTGGCATTGGCATCCTAATGGGCATTGCAAGTCCATTCCTGAACAAGCTCGCGCACCTTAAGGAAAAGCCGAAGGACGGTGCGACGCCTGCGCCACAGGCAGCCGAGTAAACGAACGGCGGGCGGGCTATTTCAGCCCGCGCCGCCGACCGTGATCTTGTCGATGCGAAGGGACGGCTGGCCCACGCCTACGGGCAGGGACTGTCCCGCCTTGCCGCAGGTGCCAACGCCATCGTCCATGGCGAAGTCGTTGCCGACCATCGAGATGTTGTTCATCACCGTGGGGCCGTGCCCGATCAGCGTGGCGTTCTTCACCGGTGCGCCGACCTTGCCGTTCTCGACAAGGTAAGCCTCGGTGCACTGGAAGACGAACTGGCCATTCGTGATGTCCACCTGGCCGCCCCCGAAATCGACCGCCCAGATACCCTTCTTGATCGATCGGACGATCTCGTCGGGCTCGTGCGTGCCGCCCGTCATGAAGGTGTTTGTCATGCGCGGCATCGGTGTTGCGGCATAGCTTTCGCGGCGGCCGTTGCCGGTGGCGGTGACGCCCATGAGCCGCGCATTCTGCCGGTCCTGCATATAGCCGACGAGGCGGCCGTCCTCGACCAGCACGGTGCGCTGGGTCTGCGTGCCTTCATCATCAAACGAGAGCGAGCCGCGGCGATTGGCGATCGTGCCGTCGTCGACGATCGTCACGCCCTTCGCCATCACCTGCTCGCCGATGCGGTTGGAATAGACCGACGAGCCCTTGCGGTTGAAGTCGCCTTCGAGCCCGTGGCCCACAGCCTCGTGAAGCAGCACACCGGTCCAGCCCGGCCCGAGCGCCACTTCCATCTCGCCCGCCGGGGCGGGGACAGCCTCAAGATTGATCTCGGCCTTGCGCAGGGCGCGCGCCGCAAGCGCTTTCCACCGGTCTGGCTGGATCCATTCGTCATAGGCCGCCCGACCGCCCGCGCCTGCCGACCCGGTCTCGCGCCGGCCATCCTTCTCCATCGTCACCGCGATGTTGACGCGCACGAGAGGACGAGCTTCCGCCACGCTAGCCCCGCCCGCGCGGATGATCTCGACCGCTGTGCGTGATCCAGCCAGGGAAACAGACACCTGTACGACCCGCGGATCCCTTGCCCGGCACCATGCGTCGATCTCCGCCAGCAGCCCGGTCTTCGTCACGAAGTCGGGGGAGGCCGTGGGGTCGACGTCGGCGTAAAGGCGCCGGTTCACCGGCGTCGGCCCCATCGCGAGATTGGCCGAGCGACCGCGCTTGGCCGCGGCGGCAGATGTCGCGGCGCGCCTGAGCGAGGCTTCCGAAATCTCGCTGGCATGCGCGTAGCCGGTGGTCTCGCCCGATACCACCCGAAGCCCAAAACCCTGGCCGCTGTCGTAGGATGCCGATTTCAGCCGGCCGTCGTCGAACAGGAAGCTCTCGGAGCGAACGGATTCGACATAGATCTCGCCGTCCTCCGCGCCGGCCAGCGCCTCATCGAGAATGCTCGCGGCCTTCGACACGCCAATTCCGGCTTCCTCGATCAGGCTACGGTCGGACATGGCACGCCTTTCCACAAAACTTCCCACTCCACCCTAGATAGGGTGGCGCGACGCCGGATGACAACGCGGCGCCTGCCGGTCAGCTTCCCGCCGGAACCACAGTGAAGCGAGCCATCTGGTCTTCAGCCTGCTTGAAATCAGGGTTCATCTTCAGCGCCTGCTGGAAGTCTTCGTAGGCGGACTGGAGATTGCCGAGTTTCTCATGCGTGAGGCCGCGGTTGTAGAAGCCCACCGTGCGCGCGGTCTCGGATTCCGAGGCAACGCCGTCGTTCAGGGCGACGAGGGCTTCGGGATAGCGCTTCAGGTTATAGAGCGCCGCGCCCAGATTGACCTTCGCTTCCTTGAGATCAGGCATCAGGCCGAGGCTTTTCTCGTAATCCCACATGGCCCTTGTATTATTGCCCATGCGCATGTGCAGGATGCCGCGATTGGTGTAGGTCGCCGCCTTGTCCCTGCGTTTCAGCGTCTCGTTCGTGATGGCGAGGTTGCAGACTTCCATCGCCTTCATAGGGGCGACTCGCTTGTCATCCGCCGCCTCGTAACAGGCCTGACCGAGCCCCCCGCCGATCACCGTCACGGCGCCTTGTGCGAGTGCAGCAGGAGACATCAGAAGGCTCGCTGCGAGAGCCGAAATACCAAGTACAAACCGGGTGCTCATCTTTCCAACTCCTTGAGCGTCTGATAGCGACCACGCGCCACCACTTCGATTCGGCGCGCCTGCGACACTATGCACGCCGACGAGCCGAACCGGAGTGGTGGCGGCGGACAGCATATCACGCTAAAGCCGCGAACTCACGCATCTGGCTGGAGGATGTGCGCAACATGCTGCGAGGAGCTTGGAAACTCGGGGCGCTCGGCGCTGCCAGCCTCGCGGCTGCCGGCCCGGCGTGGGCTGTGCCCACCCCCGGTGGTATCGACTTCCAGACGCCGGCCACACAGACCGCACGCAACGTGCAGGCCTTCCATTTCGAGGTGCTGGTCATCATCACGGTGATCACCGCAGTCGTCACAGCGCTCCTGATCTGGGTGATGATCCGGTACAATCGGAGGGCGAGCCCGACGCCGAAAAAATTCAGCCACAACACGATCGTCGAGATCGTCTGGACCGTCGTTCCGGTGCTGATCCTGGTCTGGATCGCCAAGGGCTCGTTCCCGCTGCTGTACGAGCAGGACGTGATGTTCGCCGGCGAGCAGGTGCCGGAAGAGCAGGTCGTGGACATCAAGGTCTACGGCAACATGTGGTACTGGGACTACACGTACAATCAGAACACGGACCAGGAGTTCGTGGTCGAAAGCCGGATGCTTCGCCAAGGCGATGCGGACCGTCCCCTGGACACGTCGCGTGGCGACATCGCTCAGCTATCGACTGACTACCCGATGGTGGCGCCGGTTGGCCGCTTCGTCCGCCTCAAGATAACGGCGCGGGACGTCATCCACTCCTGGTCGATGCCGCAGTTCGCGCTCAAGGTCGATGCCGTGCCGGGCCGTCTGAACCAGCTCTGGTTCAAGGTCGATCAGCCGGGCATCTACTACGGCCAGTGTTCAGAGATCTGCGGCAAGGATCACTCGAACATGCCGATCGAGCTGTGGATGCTACCACAGCAACAGTATGACCAGTGGCTTGTCGCAGCGCAGGCCGATCCGGCGAACGGAGGGCGTGCCTATCTGGACAGCCTGCCACGACCGGGCGTGACCCAACTCGCCGCCGCCGAATAAGATCAGGGAGCCGTTCGATGTCCAGCGATGCAAAACACGCGGCGGATCATGGTCACGGTCCCCATGATCACAGTCATGGCCACGATCACGCGCACGATCACCAGGACCCGAAATGGTACAGCCCGGCGCGCTGGCTGTTCTCGACCAACCACAAGGACATCGGGACGCTCTACCTCCTCTTCGCGATGACGGCGGGCGTCGTCGGCTTCGTGTTCTCCGGATTCATGCGGGCCGAACTCGCCGAGCCGGGCCTGCAGCTCTTCAACGGCACGGCGTTCGGCGGATTCTTCGGCAACGAGCACAACTACAACGTCATCACCACGATGCACGGCCTGATCATGATCTTCTTCATGGTCATGCCGGCGTTGATAGGCGGTTTCGGCAACTGGTTCGTCCCGCTGATGATCGGTGCGCCGGACATGGCGATGCCGCGCATGAACAACATCTCGTTCTGGCTGGTGCCGGTCTCGTTTTCCTTGCTGATCCTGTCGATGTTTGTTCCCGGTCCCCCGGGCGACAATGGCTTCGGCGGCGGCTGGGTTCTCTATCCGCCTCTGTCGGGCACGACGGGCCACCCCGGCCTCGCGATGGATCTCGTGATCTTCTCGCTGCACCTCGCCGGCATGTCGTCGATCCTCGGCGCGATCAACTTCATCGTGACGATCCTCAACATGCGCGCGCCGGGCATGACGCTGCACAAGATGCCGCTGTTCGCATGGTCAGTGCTGGTGACGGCGTTTCTTCTTGTTCTGGCGCTCCCCGTCCTCGCAGGCGCGCTGACCATGCTGCTGACTGACCGCAACTTCGGCTCGAAATTCTTCGAGGTCGCCGGCGGCGGCGACCCGGTGATGTTCCAGCATCTGTTCTGGTTCTTCGGCCACCCCGAAGTCTACATCATGATCCTGCCCGGCTTCGGCATCGTCAGCCACGTCATCTCGACCTTCTCGAAGAAGCCGGTGTTCGGCTATCTCGGCATGGCCTACGCGATGGTCGCCATCGGCGTCATCGGCTTCATCGTCTGGGCGCACCACATGTACACCGTGGGCATGGACGTGAACCTCAAGGCGTACTTCGTCGCCGCCACCATGATCATCGCGGTGCCGACAGGCATCAAGATCTTCAGTTGGATCGCTACAATGTGGGGCGGCTCCATCGAGTTCAAGGTGCCGATGCTTTGGGCGATCGGCTTCATCTTCCTCTTCACCGTCGGCGGCGTGACGGGTGTCGTGCTCGCGAACGCTGGCATCGACGCCCCGCTGCACGACACGTACTACGTCGTCGCGCACTTCCACTACGTGCTGTCGTTGGGCGCGGTGTTCACGCTGTTCTGCGGCTGGTACTACTGGTTCGAGAAGATGTTCGGGATCAAGTACAACGGCTTCATCGGCGGCCTGCATTTCTGGCTGATGTTCATCGGCTCCAACCTCATCTTCTTCCCGCAGCACTTCCTCGGGATGCAGGGCATGCCGCGCCGCTACGTCGATTACACCCCGGCGTTCGAGCAGTGGCACCAGTGGTCGACCTATGGCTACTGGATTGCCGCTGCGGCAACGATCGTGTTCTTCATCGGCCTGTTCGAGGCGATGATCCGTCGTCGCAAGGCCGAAGCGAACCCGTGGGGTGAGGGCGCGACGACCCTGGAATGGACCCTGTCCTCTCCGCCGCCGTTCCACCAGTACAACGACCTTCCGCGGGTCAGGTAACAGGACGCAGGCAGCCCGGGTCTTGAGAGGTCCGGGCTGCAGCGCAAGACAAGATGTCTGAAGCGACCATCGCCAGCACATCCCCCGCCGCCGCCCACCTTGCTTTGGGTCCGGCGAGCGCGATGGATTACGTGCAGCTGATGAAGCCGCGCGTGATGTCGCTGGTCATCTTCACCGCCCTTGCAGGCCTCGTCGCGGCGCCCGTCGCCATGCATCCGATTGCTGCAGCGTGCGCCATTCTGGCACTTGCCTTGGGCTCCGGCGCGGCCGGCGCGCTCAACATGTGGTACGACGCGGACATCGACGCGATGATGGCGCGCACGGTGACGCGTCCCGTGCCGGCCGGGCTCGTCCGCGCAGAGGATGCGCTCGCATTCGGCCTCATCATGTCGGTGCTGTCGGTGACGCTGATGGCGCTTGCCGCGACGCCGCTGGCTGCCGGGCTCCTGGCCTTCTCGATCTTCTTCTACGCCGTGATCTACACGATGTGGCTCAAGCGCTCGACGGCGCAGAACATCGTCATCGGGGGCGCCGCCGGCGCCTTCCCGCCGGTGATCGGCTGGGCCGCCGCGACGGGCGATGCGCCGACCGACGCCTGGATCCTCTTCGGCCTGATCTTCCTCTGGACGCCGCCGCACTTCTGGGCGCTCGCTCTCTGGACCTCGAAGGAATACGCCCGCGCCGGCGTCCCCATGCTGCCGGTCACGCGCGGCGCCAGGGAGACGCGGCTGCAGATCCTGATCTACACGCTCGTCGTCGCGCCGTTCGGACTTTTGCCCGCCTTCACCGGGCTCGGCGGCTGGGTCTACCTCGTCGTGTCCGCCATCGGCGGCGCAGCCTTCCTCTGGTGCGCCGTGCGCGTCTACTTCAGCCGCGCGGGTGATGATGATGCTCCCGCCGGCATGCGCCACGCCAGAAAGATGTTCGGCATCTCGATCCTCTACCTGTTCGCCCTGTTCGGCGCGCTTCTGATCGAGCGCGTGCTTCCGCTGCATTTCCCGCTGTTCGGAGGCGCCTGATGCTCGACAAGGGCCAGATCAAGGACTGGGACGGCGAACCCGAAAAAAAAGGCGAGACGCCTGTTACCGCCCCGCCGGCGGCTGGACGCCCCGACATCGGCGCAATCCTGATGGCCTCGCGCGAGGCCATCCCCACGGGTGAGCACGTCACGCTGACGCCGGAGGAAGTCGCCGCCCGCAAGAAGCGCAACACCTGGATCGCGCTCTCGCTGGTCGGTTTCGTGATTTTGGTTTTCGTCCTGACAATGGCCAAGGTTGGCGGCGGCGTTCCGGTGCGGATGTGAACAAGCGTTCGAGGCTCACCGTAGGACTGCTGACAGGCGCCGCGATCGGCATGCTTGGCCTCGCCTATGCCGCCGAGCCTCTCTACAAGGCGTTCTGCGCGGTCACCGGTTTCGGCGGCACGACGCAGGTTGCGACCGAACGGCCGAAGGAAATTCTCGACCGCGTGGTTCGCGTCTATTTCGACGCCAATGTCGAGCAGGGCGCCCCGCTGCAGTTCCGCCCCTCGCAGCCCTATGTCGATGTCCGCATCGGCGAGACGATGATGACGCATTTTGAACTGACCAACACGTCGGACGAACCCGTCCGCGCGATGGCCAGCAAGAATGTGGTGCCGCACAAGGCCGGGCAGTATTTCGAGAAGATCGACTGCTTCTGCTTCGAGGAGCAGACGTATCAGCCCGGCCAGAAAGCTACCCTGCCTGTGGTATTTTTCGTTTCTCCGGACATGGCGAAGAACGCGAACACGGCCGACGTCAATGGAATCACGCTTTCGTACACATACTACCGCGTGGATGGCCCCGTGCCGGCCGCGCGGTTTGAGGACGCATCCGCGGTCAACTAGACCAGCGGTAGGAAAGACTGGGTCTGCGGCAAGGCTTCTTGGCCAAGCCGCCCAATGTAGGGACTGAAGCCATGGCGGGCGACGTCAAGCACGACTACCATCTGGTGAAGCCGAGCCCGTGGCCAATTCTGGCCGCGTTCTCCCTGATGATGCTGGCGCTGGGCGCGGCCTCCTACATGAAGGGCCTGTTTTTCATCGAGGCCGGAGCACTCTGGGCATTCATTCCCGGTCTCGTCTCTCTGATATTCGTCCTCATCGGCTGGTGGGGCGACGTCATCAAGGAAAGCCGCGGCGGCGACCATAGCGAGGTCGTCCAGATTTCCCTGCGCTACGGTATGGTGCTGTTCATCGCCTCCGAAGTGATGTTCTTCGTGGCGTGGTTCTGGTCGTTCTTCGAGATGACCATTTTCCATGACTTCCGCGCCAACGCCGCGCACATGGACCTCGCCAACCCGGCGCTCGAGCCGCTACTGAAATGGAATGTGTGGCCCGTGACGCAGGTCGATGGCCATCAGGTGGTGCCGTTCGATCCCTTCCACTTGCCGCTGATCAACACGCTGATCCTGCTGCTCTCGGGAACGACCGTAACCTGGGCGCACCACGCGCTGCAGGTCGGCGACCGCAAGGGCGCGATCATCGGCCTTACGCTGACAGTCATCCTCGGTATCAGCTTCACCGCGCTTCAGGTGATCGAGTACGCTGAGGCAGGCTTCTCCTACGATGGCTCGACCTACGGCTCGGCCTTCTTCATGGCGACCGGATTCCACGGCGCCCACGTCGTCATTGGCACGATCTTCCTGATGGTGTGCCTTGGCCGCCTGCTGGCTGGCGGCATGAAGCCGGAGAAGCATCTCGGCTTCGAATTCGCCGCGTGGTACTGGCACTTCGTCGACGTGGTGTGGCTGTTCCTCTTCGCCTTCGTCTACGTGACGCCGCACCTCGTCTGGGGCGCCGGCCCGCCGGGCTCGGGTCACTAGCGCAGCATGATGGGCAGCCAAACGATCGCAAGGAAGGCGGCGCTCTTCGGTTTCCTAGCGATCCAGGCTGTGACGATCGCCCTGTGGCTGTCGGCTCTGCTGCCTTTCCTTGCGAACGGCCGGCCTCTGATTGAGCAAGCCCAGCAGATCTGGAGCGGCGGCGGCTTCTCCACGCTCGACTCATCCTTTCGCTCCGGCCGCGAAGTCGTCCTCGCGCCGCGCTTCAATCCCTATGGCGTGCTCCTCACCGGCACGCTCCTGATGCTGGCCGCCAGCGCTGCCGCCTTCGCCGCCATCGTGCTCTGGCGCAGGTCAAAGGTCTGGTTCGCCGTCGGCGCAGCCATCGCGGCGCTCCTGCTGGGCGCAGCCGGCAACTGGTTCATCGCCACGCAATGGCAGGGCGATTCGGCTTTCCCGCCGGGCTATCTCAACGCCGACCTGCTCTATGCGCTGTCGAAGACCTTCAACACGCTGTTCTATATCGGCTTTGCGCTGTTCGCCCTGTCCACCGTGCTGGTCATCGCCGGCGTCGCCACGCGCGAAAGGCCGCTCGGCTTTGAGGTCGTGGCGATCAACTGGATCGTGCTTGCGGCATCATGGCTCCTGATCTTCGTTGTGCTGTTCGTGATCCCATATCCCGGTGGTGACTGAGGATATCGCATGGCTGTTTCCGCCCTTTCCGCCGGTCTGCGCTGCCGCTGCCCGAACTGCGGCGAGGGCCAGGTTTTCCGTGGCTTTCTCACCTTCAAGGAACGCTGCGAGGCTTGTGGCGCTGACCTGACCGTCGCCGATGCGGGTGACGGCCCGGCCTTTTTCGTCATGTTCGCGGCGCTGATCTTCATCGTGCCGCTGGCGATGTTCTTCGAGTTCGGGATCCGGCCGCCGGGCTGGGTTCACATCCTGATCTGGCCGCCCGTCACGATCGCGTTCTGCATGGCGCTTCTGCGGCCGATCAAGGCGCTGATGTTCGCCCTGCAATGGAAGCACAAGGCCGGCGAAGCGCGCCTCGCCGACGACCCGACGCAGCGCTAGCGCGCCGGGGGTTTGCCGGGCTAAACCACGCCATGCACTTCCGCCCCTATCCGATACTAACGGCGTTCGCCATTCCCGCGCTTGTCCTGCTGCTCTGGCTGGGCGTGTGGCAGGCGCAGCGCGCCGGATGGAAAGCTGCCGAGGTCGCCAGCTTCGCGGATCGTCTTGAAGCGCCGCCCTCGTCAATCGAAGACATCTGCGCGGCGGGGTTCGCCGAACAGCAGATCTTGACGAACCCGCCGGCTGGCGGCGCCGTGATCCGGGTCTTTGGCGCGCGCGCATCGGGCAAGCCGGGGTGGAAGGTGTTCCAGGCATCGGCCATGTGCGGCAGGCCGATCCTCGTTCAGAAGGGTTTTCAGGAACTTGCGATCGGCGGCCCCGGCGGCGTCTCGCCGGCCCCGTCGCCGCCTTGGCCCGACCGCTACATCGTCGCGCCATGGCCGGAGAAGCCGTTCCTGCCTGGCGCCAACGCCCCTGAGCGCAACGAATGGCACTGGATGGATGGTCCCGCCATCGCCGCCTCGCTCGACCAGCCAGAACTCGACACGCGCTTTGTGGTGCTGCCGCTCGACGGCATGCCGGACTTTCTGGTGCGAACACCGCCCGAGACCCATATCGGCTATTCCGTCACCTGGTTCGGGATGGCGATTGCCTTCGTGGTGATATACGGCCTCTTCCACATGCGGGCCGGGCGCCTGCGTTTTGACAAGCCCCAGAACGAGGAGACGAAGCAATGAAATACGTCTCCACGCGCGGGCATTCCGAAGCGGTGGATTTTCTCACCGCCAGCCTCGCGGGCCTTGCCCCCGACGGCGGTCTCTACACGCCTGCCAGCTGGCCGCAGATCGCTCGTCCGAAGCCCGGCGACAGCTATGTCGAAACTGCCGCGCGCGTCCTCTCGGCGTTCGCGGGCGGCACGCTGTCCGATGATGTGATCCGCAGTCTTGCAGAGCGCGCGTATGCGCCCTTCGCGCACCAGTCAGTCGCCCCGCTAGTCGAGATCAGCCCCAACCGCTGGATGCTGGAACTGCACCACGGCCCGACGCTCGCCTTCAAGGACGTGGCGATGCGCCTGATCGCGCAGCTCTACGACCACGTCCTCGAACAGCGCGGCGAGCGCATGACGATCCTCTGCGCCACCTCCGGCGACACGGGCGGCGCCGCGGCCTCCGCCTTCGCCGGATCGAAGCGCGTCGACATGGTGATCCTGCATCCGCTGAATCGCGTCTCGCCCACGCAGCGCCTGTTCATGACCGCGACGGGCGCGGACAATGTTCACAACCTGGCGCTGGAAGGCGACTTCGACGGCACGCAGGCGATCCTGAAACAGCTGATCGCCGACGAGCAGTTCAAGCGCCGTACAGGCCTTGCCGCGGTGAACTCCATCAACTGGACCCGCGTCGCCGCGCAGTCCGTCTATTTCGCACAGGCGCAGGCGCAGCTCGGCGCCGACCGTCCCATCCACTTCGTCGTGCCGACCGGAAACTTCGGCGACGCGCTCGCCGGCTACGTCGCCGCGCGATCCGGGTTGCTGGACAACTTCCGCATCACCGCCGCCGTGAATGCCAACGATGCGATGGCGCGCCTTCTGTCAGGCCAGCCGCTCACACGGGGCGAGACCGCGCCCACGATCAGCCCGGCGATGGACATCCAGCTGCCCAGCAACTTTGAACGCCTCTTTTTTGAGGCCACCAGCGCCACGGGCCAGCCCGAAGTCCGCAACGGCGCCATCGTCGCGAAGGCCTATGCAGAGCTCGCAGCCAAAGGGGAGGGCGCCATCCCGCCTGAGGTTTCCACGCGCCTCGCCTCTATGGGCCTCGACGGCCAGCGCGTCAGCGACGCCGAAACGCGCGAGGAAATGAAACGCGCGCTGGCGGAAACCGGCTACGTCGTCTGTCCGCATACGGCAGTCGGGCTTGCCGCCGCCCGCCGCGTGAAGCATGACGGCCCCATCATCACGCTGGCCACCGCTCACGCTGCAAAATTCCCGGAGACGGTCCGCGACGTCCTCGGCGTCGATGCGCCCCTGCCGCCCCGCGCGCAGCCCTTCGCCTCGCGCCCCGAAAAGTTCGATACCGGTCCGATGAGCGCCGACTTCGTGCGCGACCGCATTCTCTCCATCGCTGCGAAATCGTGATGGAACAGAGACAGGTCATCACCCTGCCCAACGGCGCGCGCATCGTTTTCGATGCGATGCCCGGGCTGCGCACCGCCTCCGTCGGCGTCTATCTCGGCGCAGGCGCACGCCACGAGCCGGCCGACCGCAACGGCCTCGCGCACTTCCTCGAACACATGGCCTTCAAGGGCGCCGGCGGCCTCAGCGCACGCGCCATTGCGGAAGCCGTGGAAGCCCGCGGCGCCTCGATGAACGCCGCCACCGACTACGAACGCACCAGCTATTTCGTCCGCTGTCTCTCTGCCGATGCGCCCCAGATGCTGGACATCGCCCTGTCGCTCGTCTTCAACCCCGACCTACCGCTGGAAGAGATCGAGCGCGAGAAGTTCGTCGTCCTGCAGGAGATCGGCGAAGCCGCCGACCAGCCCGACGACCTCGTGATGGAACTCGCCCAGGCCGCCAGCTTTCCAGATCATCCGCTCGGCCGTCCAATCCTCGGCGTCGAGGCGACGCTGAAGTCGATCACTCGCGATGACCTCATCAGCTTCGCCGCCAACGCCTATGTCCCGCGCCGCACTGTCGTCTCAGTCGCCGGCGCGTTTGACCAAGCCGCCGTCGAAGCCGTCGCCCGCCGCTGGCTCGAACCACGCGCCGCCCTCCCGCCCATCACCTCCACCGCGCCGGCCCCGCCACGCCGCCACGCCGCGACTGTGTCCCGCAAGCTCGAACAGACGCACCTCGTCCTTGCTCATCCCGCTCCGCACGCGCAGTCCGACGAGCGCTTCGCCGCGCGCATCTTCGCGGAGATATTCGGCGGCGGCATGGCCTCGCGCCTGTTCCAGGACGTGCGCGAGAGCAGGGGCCTCGCCTACACGATCGACGCCTCCGCCGAGCAGTACAGCGACGCCGGCCGCATCTCCGTCTTCGCCGGTTGCGCCCCTGCTGACGCCGCCGAGGTCGTCCAGCTCACCCGCGCCATCTGGGCAGACATGGCGGCGAGCGGCCCCACCGAAGCCGAACTCTCCCGCGCGCGCGCCATCGCCGCCACCAGCTACGCCATGGCCGCAGAAGCCCCCGCCGCCCGCGCCGGCAGCGCCGCCTACGAACTCCTCGCTTTCGACCGCCTCGTTCCCATCGAGGAAGTCCTGCGGCGCATTGACTCAGTGACTTCGGAAGACGTCCGCCGCGTCGCCGCCGATGCTCTGGCCGCGCCGCCGATCGCCGCAGCGGTCGGCCCGAAGGCTGGACTTGCCGCTGCTGAAACGTTTGTCTCGCAAGCAACCTGACTCGATCATTCCAGAAACAGGACGATGCCTCACTTCTCCGCCACCAGCACAGCGGCCTCGACCCGCGCAGCCCTCTGGTCGTGGCATGCGGGCGAGGGCGTATTCACCATCCGCGCCGAACCCGGCAACCCGCTCGCGCGCCTTGATGGCCGCTGGACGCTGCAGGCGCTGCTGGAGCAGTTCGACGGTCTCGCGCGCATGCGCATCGCCAGCCCGCTGAAAAACGGCCGCCCCGGTGATCCGGTCGACATCCGTGTCACGCTGCTTGATGGCGTCCCCGCGCACTTCTTCGGCGCCTTCCACGATCGCGGGCTGGCGCGCGGCCTGATCGTCTCGGCCGTCGCCACTGAACGGCTGGTCCATGGCGAGAGCAATGTGGAACCCGTCTTCCAGCCCATCCGCCGCCTCGACACGCTGGAGGTCGCCGGCTTTGAAGCGCTCGCCCGCTTCCGCGCGCCCGACGGCAAGCTCGTCGGCGCCGATACGCTGGTCGGCCTCGGCGCCGACACCGACTGGACCGCCATCGCTCCTGTGATGCTCGCCCAGTCCGCCGCCGCGCTCGCCGCCTTGCGCGCCGAGGGCCGCGACGTGTTCATGCAAGTGAACCTCTCCGCCGCCGAAATCGCCCGGCCGGAACTTGTGGAAGAAGTCGCCGCCATCATCGCCGATGCGCAACTTCCGCACGGCGTGCTCCGCGTCGAACTCACCGAGCAGGCCGCACTACGCGACTTTGAAGGCGCCCTCGGCGCCCTCGCCGCCTTTCGCGCAGCCGGGGCCGGCATCGTGCTCGACGATTTTGGCGCGGGCCATTCCTCCTTCGCCTGGCTCGCCGAAATTCCCGCCGACGGCGTGAAGCTCGACCCCCGCCTCTGCCGCATGATCCGCCAGCCGCGCGCCTGCCGCATTGTCACCGCGCTCACAGGCCTCATCCGCGGCCTCGGCATGACGGTCACCGCCGAAGGCATCGAGGACAAGGTGATCGCCGGCGAACTCCACGCCATCGGCTGCGACTTCGTCCAGGGCTACGCCTACGACATGCCGCTCCGCCTGCAGGACATCATGGTGGCGTTCGATCCGCTGGCAGATCGGCCGTGACGGCGACCATTGTTTCCACGAGCAAAGCCTCCGCCCACCATTTCAGCAAGCAGCTCCACCCCGAAATCCGCCTGATAGAAGGCCTCGGCGTCGAAGGCGACGCCCACGCTGGCGTCACCGTCCAGCATCTCTCCCGCATCGCGAAGAATCCGAGCCAGCCCAATCTCCGCCAGGTCCACCTCATCCACGCCGAACTGCACGACGAACTCAACGCCGCCGGCTTCGACATCCATCCCGGCGACATGGGCGAGAACGTTCTCACGCGGGGCCTGGACCTGCTGGCCCTCCCGCAACGCACCCTGCTCCACATCGGCGCAGAGGCCATCGTGGAGATCACCGGCCTGCGCAATCCCTGCGTGCAGCTGGAAAGATTTCGTCCGGGCCTGCTCAAGGCGTGCCTCGGGCGAACGTCAGATGGCCAGGTGATCCGGAAGGCCGGCGTCATGGCGATCGTGCTCCGCGGCGGTCTGGTTCGCCCAGGCAACGCCCTGCGCGTCGAGCGCCCGCCTGAGCCGCATTTGCCGCTTGAGCCGGTCTGAACCAAGCAGGGTGACGCCCCCGCCAAACCCCGCTAGAACGCCGGCTCCACCCCCTCAGAGGATGCCATGGCAGACCGCAAGCCCTATCTGATTTCAGGCCGCACCGGCGACTGGGAAGTCGTCATGGGGCTCGAAGTCCATGCGCAGGTGGCATCCAATTCCAAACTGTTCTCGGGCGCAGCGACCGCGTTCGGCAATGACCCCAATACCAATGTCTCGCTGGTCGACGCGGCCATGCCGGGCATGCTGCCGGTGATCAACAAGTTCTGCGTCGAGCAAGCGGTGAAGACCGGCCTCGGCCTCAACGCCGAGATCAATCTCGTCTCGCGCTTCGACCGGAAGAACTACTTCTATCCTGACTTGCCGCAAGGCTACCAGATCTCGCAGTTCAAATCGCCGATCGTGGGCGAAGGCAAGATCGATGTCGAAAGCGATGACGGCTACACCTTCACTGTCGGCATCGAACGCCTGCACCTCGAGCAGGACGCCGGCAAGTCGATCCACGACCTCGACCCCAATTCCACCTATGTCGATCTCAACCGCTCCGGCGTCGCCCTGATGGAGATCGTCTCGCGGCCCGACATCCGCTCGCCCGCGGAAGCCGCCGCCTATGTGAAGAAGCTCCGCTCCATCCTGATCGCACTTGGCACCTGCGATGGCGACATGGAGAAGGGCAATCTCCGCGCCGACGTCAACGTCTCCGTCTGCCGCCCCGGCGGTTACGACCACTACAAGAAGACCGGTAGCTTCGAGAAGCTGGGCACGCGTTGCGAGATCAAGAACGTCAACTCTTTCCGCTTCATCCAGATGGCCGCCGAGTACGAAGCGCGCCGCCAGGTCGAGATCCTCGAGGACGGCGGCAAGATCAACCAGGAAACGCGCCTCTACAATGCGGACAAGGACGAGACGCGCTCCATGCGCTCGAAGGAAGACGCGCACGACTATCGCTACTTCCCCGATCCCGACCTGCTGCCGCTCGAACTCACCGGTCCTTACATCGAAAGCATCCGCGCGCAGCTTCCCGAACTGCCAGACCAGAAACGCGCCCGCTTCGTGAAGGACTACGGCCTGAAGGACCACGAGGCCAACGTCCTCGCCAGCGACGCCGACAAGTCCGCCTATTTCGAAGCTGTCGCCAAGGGCAGGGACGCGCGCATCTCCGCCAACTGGGTCACGCAGGAACTTTTCGGCTACCTCAACAGGGAAAGCCTCGAACTCTCCCAGTCCCCGCTCAGCTCAGACCAGCTCGGCGGCCTCGTCGACCTGATCGCCAACAACACGATCAGCGGCAAGATCGCGAAAGACGTGTTCCAGAAGATGATCGCAACCGGCGACACCGCCGCCGCCATCGTGGAACGCGAAGGCCTGAAGCAGGTGACGGATACCGGTGCGATCGAGAAGGTCGTCGACGATGTCCTCGCCGCGAACCCGACGCAAGTCGAGGAGATCAGGGCCCAGCGCGCCGCCGGCCACGAAAAGCCGAAGACGCTCGGCTGGATGGTCGGCCAGATCATGAAGGCCAGCGGCGGCAAGGCCAACCCCGCCGCCGTCAACGAAATCCTGATGAAGAAGCTGGGGCTCTAAGTCGGCGGCGCTGGCGGCGTCGCCGGCGCCAGCTGGTCGTCGATCGCCGAGCGCACCGGATCGGGCCAGTCGCGGTCGATACCCACGCAGTCGCGCGTGAAGCTGCCATTGACCTCATCGACCATCGCGTTCTCCGCGGTCGAGAAGATTTCCCAGTCCATCTGGCAGGCCCGCGTTGCGAAGCTGCGCGTGCATTGCGCCGCCGGATCCGGATAGTCCGCATGCGCCTCGCCATAGATGCATTCAAATCCCGCGCCCTGGATCGCCGCAATTGCATCCGGCCGGCTCATCTTGCCGAGCAGGGCCGTCACGCCCGCATTCCAGTCGGCGTTCAGTTTCGCGCCTTCGCCAGACTGCCAGTCCTCAGCCGCCTCGAGCGACTTCAGGTCGACCGGTGTCGCGACTTGTGCGGTGGCGGCAGGCGGCGCTTCCGGAGCAGGGGCCGGAGCCGGCGAACAGGCGGCAAACGCCAGCACGAAGACGGACAAGGCGCGGATCATGATTCAGTCCTCCCGACTTTACTCTACCATGAATCCCGGCTTATCCGCGGCGGGCTGGCGCCGGAACCCGTTCCCCGCTATGCGCCCGGCCATGAAGCTGTCGGACTTCGATTTCCCCTTGCCGGAGGAGCTGATCGCCCTGCGCCCGGCCATTCCGCGCGATTCCGCGCGGCTTCTGGTCGTGCGCGGACGCGAAGGGAAACTCGAAGACCGCAGCGTCCGCGATCTCCCCGACCTGCTTAAATCCGGCGACATCCTGGTCGCCAACGACACCCGCGTGATTCGCGCCGCGCTCCTTGGCCGCCGCCCCGCACGGGCTGACGGCGCCGACATCGAGATCGAGGTGAACCTCAATTTGCGCCTCTCGCCCAACACCTGGTCCGCCTTCGCGCGCCCGGGTAAGCGCTTGAAGGAAGGCGACACGATTGTCTTTGCTGCCGGCCTTGACGCCCGCGTTGCGAGCAAATCCGAAGCCGAGGTCCACCTCGTCTTCAACCGCTCCGGCGCTGATCTCGATGCCGCCATCGAATCCTTCGGCGACATGCCGATCCCGCCCTACATCGCCTCAAAGCGTTCGGCCGATGACCAGGACGCCAGCGACTACCAGACGCTCTTCGCCGACAAGTCCGGATCCGTCGCCGCACCCACAGCCGGCCTCCACTTCACGCCCGATCTGCTCGCGCGCCTGTCCGCCTGTGGCGTCCAGCGCACCAACGTGACCCTGCATGTCAACGCTGGCACATTCCTCCCCGTGAAGTCGGACGACATCAGCGAGCATCGGATGCATGCCGAGCACGCAGAACTGACGGAGGATGCCGTCCGCTCGATCATCGCAGCGCGCGCCGCAGGCGGCCGCTGCATTCCCATCGGCACGACGGCTTTACGCACGCTCGAAAGCGCAGCGCCATCCGGCGACCTGCAGCCCATGACCGCCGCCACGTCGATCTTCATCACCCCCGGCTATCGTTTCCGAGTGGCTGACGGCTTGATGACCAACTTCCATCTCCCCAAATCCACGCTCTTCATGCTGGTGAGCGCGATGATGGGGCTCGACGTGATGAAACGCGCCTATGCTCATGCGGTGGAGAAACGCTATCGCTTCTTCTCCTATGGCGATGCGTGCCTGCTGCTGCCCGGTGAAGCCTGATGGCCGAGTTTCTGTTTCACATCGCCGCCACCGACGGCGACGCCCGCACCGGACGCCTCGTCACCCCGCGCGGCGATATCGCAACGCCCGCCTTCATGCCGGTCGGCACAGCCGGAACGGTGAAGGCGATGTTTCTCGATGACGTGCGCTCGACGGGCACTGACATAATTCTCGGCAACACCTATCACCTGATGCTGCGCCCCAGCGCCGAGCGCGTGGCGAGGCTCGGCGGCCTCCACCGCTTCATGGGCTGGCCCCATCCGATTCTCACCGACAGCGGCGGCTTCCAGGTCTTCTCGCTCGCAGACCTCCGCAAGATGAAGGAGGAGGGCGTCGAATTCCGCTCACATATCGACGGATCATCCCACTTCCTCTCGCCCGAACGCTCGATCGAAATCCAGTCAGACCTGCTCGGCTCCGACATTGCGATGCAACTCGACGAATGCGTCGCCAACCCGTGCGAACACGCGCCAGCCAAAGCCGCGATGCTCCTGTCCGCGCGCTGGGGCGAACGCTCGAAAGCCTATTTCGGCCAGCGCGACCGCCAGGCCCTGTTCGGCATCGTGCAGGGCTCGACCTATGCCGACCTGCGCACCGAAAGCGCACGGCGTGTTGTCGAGACCGGCTTCGACGGTTACGCCATCGGCGGCCTCGCCGTCGGAGAAGGCCACGACGCCATGTGCGACACGATCAGCCTCACCGCGCCGCTGCTCCCCCAACACCGCCCACGCTACCTGATGGGCGTCGGCAAACCGATCGACATCCTCGAAGCCGTCGCACGCGGCATCGACATGTTCGACTGCGTGCTCCCTACGCGCTCAGGTCGCCACGGACAGGCGTGGACATGGGACGGACCGATCAACCTCAAGAACGCGAAACACGCCGAGGATGACCAGCCGATCGATGCCGCCTCCACCTGTCCAGCGAGCCGCGACTATTCCAGGGCCTACCTCAACCACCTCTTCAAGGCAGGCGAGTATCTCGGCCCCATGCTGCTCTCCTGGCACAACATAGCGTTCTTCCAGGCGATGATGGCCGCGATGCGCATCGCGATCGCAGAGGGCCGCTTCGCCGCGTTCCGCGCCGAGATGCGAAGCCGGTGGCGCGCAGGCGATCAGCCCGGCTGAACATTGCTGCGATACTCGATCGGAGTCGGCGCCACGATGCCCGCATTCGGTTCCGGCGCCGCTGGCGGTGCACACCCCAGCTGTGCGCCCACGCCCTTGAGATAAGCGCGACGCGTCACGCCCCGCTCATACGCCGCCCGCAGCCGCCGCTCATGCGCCGACGCGCCCGTCGCCTCGCGAACCAGCGAACGGAACGGAATGAAGTCGGTCATCGTCGACGACACGGCGCCCAGCGTCGCGTCCGCCGCCCCTTCGCCGGCCACCTCTCCGAACGACCGTTCGGGCAGCGGCGCCGCATCGGTGTCACGGCCGAGGATCGCCGTAAGGTCCGCCACCATCTTGCCAATCGACGTGCAGTTCACATCGGGGATCGGCTCATAGGCAGACTTGATCGCCGCCAGCAGCGGGGGCACTTCGTCCCGTCGCATGTTGAGATCGTTGAGCGGCGCCATCGCCGCATCGCTGAACCCCGCCGAGGTCCGGCTGCTCGCCGTCCCGCAACCGGCCAGCCCCCAACCTGCCAGGCTGATGACCAGCGTCGATACGGCAAGCTTATCCAGTGTTTTCACGGCTTTCGCCCCCGACAACTGTTCCGTCCCGCCTTATGTTTGCGGCCGGTTTTGGCGTTCGGCAAGCCAAAGCGTCACAGCCGGATTTCGGCCGGATTCCGGCGTTGACCGGAGGGGAATCGAACACTAGGTTCCGCCGCTCTTGAGAGAGCCCGTAGCTCAGTCGGTAGAGCAGCTGACTTTTAATCAGCGGGTCGCAAGTTCGATTCTTGCCGGGCTCACCAAG
>JANOKS010000034.1:0-1674 GCA_031419455.1 Alphaproteobacteria bacterium | reverse complement strand
CGCCCGCGAGTTGTTGGCCGACCGGATGCCGCCGCTCTTGCCTGCGCCCGAGCCTGCAGAGCCGATCGCCGAGGCCGCGCCTCTGCCGGCGCCATGCCCGTGCTGCGGGGGGAGGATGATCCTCAGCCAGATCATCGAACGTGGCTCGGTCGTGCGTGGCCCTGTCGTGAAGCGGCCCGACACATCATGACCAAAGCCACTATCGCGATCATGCCGACCACCACGACGACGCGACACCTCCGCGCCGATGCGAGCGCTTGTGCCGGTCGCCTGGCTGCACCGGCTTGCATGGCCTCAACCCGCATCGCTAACGCGCCAGACCTCTCTGTGAATGAGGCCGAAGCCTACCTCGCACATCGGGCAGGGCGCCGATCTAGCGCTCTGGTCGCAGCCGGCGCCGTACAATCCCCATAGGCGTGCTCCCACCCGTCTCCCGCGGTTACCTACCCTCGACGTTGTTGGACGCCGGCCACCGAGCATGCGGACACGTCTGGGCTTGGCCGGCGTCCAACAACGCTAAAGAGGTCCAGCCTGATCAGTAGGGCAGAAGCGACCGGCAATTCACGCGCGACCCTGCCATCGGTAACAATGCCGGAAGGGCGTGAAGTGGGGCCCTTAATGGTCACTCAGGCCGCCCCAACATTCTCGCCGTTCATGCGCCCGGCTCCGTCGCCGCATGGAGTGCGCGAATGCCGACGATGTCAGCTTCAAGCGTCGGACTGTTTGGCAAGACGCGGCGCCAAAACAGTTCCGCCAGCGGCGCCTCATATCCCAGCCGGCGCGCCGTTTCAATATTGCTGCGCGCTTCGGATCGAATGCCAGCTCCAAGAAACTCAGCTCGGGCGTCGCCCCCAAGACAGCGATGTCGCCGAACGTCCTGTGGCGTCAGTCTATTGCTGTGGAAGGTCAAAGGGGTTGATCGGCTTCAGACCAAACGATTTCTTCTGCGTCTCGTAATTGCCCGTCAGCAACTCGTAGTGCAGGTGAATTGGGATCTGACGGAACGCCGTTTGTCCCATCATGCCGAGCGGTGTTCCAAACGCGATCGAAGCGCCCTCCGACACGCCGGGTTCGAAGTTTTTCAGGTGGGCGTACCGAGTGAAGACGCCTTGTCCGTGATCGATCACCACAGAGTTGCCGAAGTCTGCTCGAAAGCCGACTTCGCGTACTTTTCCAGCAGCCGCGGCGTGGACCATGCCGGCAGGCTTGCTCTGCAAATCAATGCCGCCGTGGGATTTGCCGCTGCGCGGGCCAAACCCCGAAGACAAGCATGCGCCATTGACAGGCGAGATGGCGATCAGGAGCTTCGGGGCTGCAACGACAAAGGGCTTGTAACCTAAAACCTGACCATTCCCTTCGGTCGCAGGGGCGTTCGAGACTTCCATTCTAGGGCATTTTGACAAGGTCGGGTCTGGGCGAAACCCGACCGAAGTGGGAAGGCTTAGGGCCGCTGGTGCAGGTGCGCTTGATGGAGCTGGCGCTGGAGCGGGGGCGGCCACGGGGTTCGACGCGCAGGCCGCCGATAAAAGCACGGCCGCCAATCCCGGAAATGCGCGATACACAAAGTGGCTTGCCATGGCCGTCTCCCGAAGTCTTGAGTTTATGATCTGAGGCTACTAGGGCCTGTCGTCATTTAGGGGATTCCGCCGGTTAGCAAATCTCGATTCATGAGGT
>JANOKS010000033.1:0-6392 GCA_031419455.1 Alphaproteobacteria bacterium | reverse complement strand
CGCGCCTGCCCGTGCCGCTGAACTCCGACGTCAGCCCCCGCGACGCCGTGATCCCGGACCCCGCTCCGGGCGCGCCTCTGGGCGGCAATAACTGAGACAGGTGCAAGTCCTCCCTCGACTGCGAAGCAGGCGGGGGAGGTGGCACGCGCAGCGTGACGGAGGGGGCCGCCCGCAAAGCGGTCGGATGCAGCAACGAGTGTCGGTTCAGGTGTTGGCCCCGACTCGCGGATACCGCCGTCCCGCCTCTGCGACAAACGCATCGATCACCCGCTTCACCGCATAGCCCTTGTTCACGTCCGCCAGCGCCTGCAGCACGAAGTTGCGAAACTCGAAAGCAATCGTGAATTCCACGCGCGCGCCCTTCGGACCCGGCCCGAACCGCCACGTATTCGACAGCTTCCTGAACGGCCCGCGCACCAGCGACACATCGATCGCCATCTCGCGCCGCCGCGCATCCACATCCGTGACGAACGTCTCGCGAAAGCCTTTGAACCCCACCGTCACCTCCGCCCTGCACTGCTCGCGTGACGGCGTCTCGTCCTCGCTGATCACCTTCAGCGCCTGGATCCAGCTGATGAATTCCGGATAGCGCCCCACATCGGCGGCCAGATCGAACAGATCCTCGGGCCGGTAAGGCAGGTCCAGCGTTTCGGTATGGGTGTTCAAGCTAGCGTCCGGACAGCTGCGCCTCGCGCGCCGCGCGCAGCTTCGCGAAGTCCTCGTCCGCGTGATAACTCGACCGCGTCAGCGGGCTCGCCGACACCAGCAGGAACCCCTTCGACTTCGCGATCGTCTCATACGTCGCAAACTCCTCCGGCGTCACGAAGCGATCGACCGCCGCATGCTTGCGCGACGGTTGCAGGTACTGGCCGATAGTGAGGAAGTCGACGCCGGCGGACCGCATGTCGTCCATCACCTGCATCACTTCTTCCTTCGCCTCGCCCAGCCCCACCATCAGCCCCGACTTGGTGAACTGCGAAGGATCACGCTCCTTCACCCGCTCCAGCAATCGCAGCGAATGGTAATACCGCGAGCCCGGCCGGATCGTCAGGTACAGCCGCGGCACCGTCTCCAGATTATGGTTGAACACGTCCGGCTTCGCATCGATCACGATGTTCGCGGCGTTGCCCTTTCTAAGAAAGTCCGGCGTCAGGATCTCGACGGTCGCTTTCGGCGCCGCGAGCCGAATCGCCTTCACCACCTCCGCAAAGTGCTGCGCCCCGCCATCGGCAAGATCATCGCGATCCACCGACGTGATGACGACGTGCCCCAGACCCATCTTCGCCACCGTCTCGCCCA
Source organism: Alphaproteobacteria bacterium (assembly GCA_031419455.1). Taxonomy (GTDB): domain Bacteria; phylum Pseudomonadota; class Alphaproteobacteria; order Caulobacterales; family Hyphomonadaceae; genus UBA7672. The sequence continues at coordinate 5,093 of JANOKS010000033.1, read as the reverse complement.
CGCGCCGCGGCTCATCGGCATCCAGCGGCCCCGGCATGCCCGTGCGCACATTGCAGAACGCGCATGCGCGCGTGCACGTGTCGCCCATGATCATCAGCGTGGCGTGTTTCTTCGTCCAGCACTCGCCAATATTGGGGCAGCCCGCCTCCTCGCAGACGGTCACGAGATTCGCCTCGCGCACGAGGCGCCGCGTCTCAAGATACCCCTCGCTCGTCGGCGCCTTTACGCGAATCCATGACGGCTTGCGCAACAGCGGCGTGTCCTCACGCCCCTGTTTCTCGGGATGACGCGGCCGTTCAGCCCCCTCGCCCTGCTTTGGGCCTTTGTTGTTCACCAGCGTAGGCATGAGCCGCCTGTTATCCTGAATTTCGCACCTGCGAAATGCCCGTTACCCGGCGCAGCTTTCAGCGTTTGTGCTTTGTCAGCCAACGGGTATGTTACCTCAAAGACACAATGAGCGCTGGGGGCGCCACAGGGAGGAAATTCTGATGGCGTCACTACGCTCGCCCTACGATCCACGCCATGCCGACACGAACGTTTTCTCTGCGCTGCTTGCCGCCCGCAAGGAATATGGGGGCAAGAAGATCATCCTGCACGATGCCGATGATCGAAAACTGACCTACGACGACATCGTCCGCGCAGCCTTTGCGCTTGGATCTGCCCTGAAGAAGCACGCCAAGCGTGGCGAAGCGATCGGCGTGATGCTGCCCACCGGCGCCGGCGCCGTCATCTCCTTCTTTGCGCTCAGCGCCTACGGCCGCGTGCCTGCGATGATCAACTTCAGCGCCGGCGCCCGCAATATCCGCGCCGCCCTCAAGGCCGGCCAGGTGAAGAAGGTCGTCACCGCCCACGCCTTCATCGAGAAGGCCGAACTCGAAGGCCTGATGGGCGAACTCAAGTCAGACGCCGAATTCGTCTACCTCGAAGACGTTCGTGCATCCCTTGGCGTCGCCCAGAAGGCCGCCGGCGCCCTGGGCCCCGTCACGCCATGGGCCTTCGCCGCCAATGTCGATCCGGATGATGCCGCCGTGATCCTCTTCACCTCCGGCACGGAAGGCGATCCCAAGGGCGTCGTCCTCTCCCACCGCAACATCGTCGCCAACGTTCACCAGATCCTCGCGCATGTCCCCGAAGCCCTCGGCCTCGACGACGTGCTGTTCAACCCGCTGCCCACCTTCCACTGTTTCGGCCTCACCGCCGGCGCTCTGCTTCCGCTGCTCAGCGGCATGAAGTCCGTCCTGCATCCCTCGCCGCTCCAGACAAAGATCATCCCCAAGCGCGTCGAGGAAACCGGCGCCACCATCCTCTTCGCCACTGACACCTTCCTCAACCAGTACATCCGCGCCTGCCAGGGCAATGAACTGGGCAAGCTGCGCTTTGCCGTCTGCGGCGCCGAGCGCGTGCGCGACGAGACGCGCCAGCTGGTGAAGCGGCGCTTCAACGTCGAACTGCTCGAAGGCTATGGCGCGACCGAAGCTGCTCCCGTCATCGCGGTGAACCAGCCCGGCCACAACCGCCCCGGCACGGTTGGCCGCATCCTGCCAGGCACGGAAGTCAGATTTGAAGCGGTGCCCGGCATCGAGAATGGCGGCCGCATGCTCGTGCGAGGCCCCAACGTGATGAAGGGCTACCTCTCCGCCGCAAAGCCCGGCCAGCTCCAGACCCTGCCCGGCGGCTGGCACGACACCGGCGACATCGTCAGCCAGGACACTGACGGCTATCTCGCCATCAAGGGCCGCCTCAAGCGTTTCGCCAAGATCGGCGGCGAGATGGTCTCCCTCGCAGTCGCCGAGAACTGCGCCTCCAGCCTGTGGCGCGAACACGAACACGCCGCCGCCGTCCTGCCCGACAAGCGCAAGGGCGAGCAGATCGTCCTTCTCACGACCTATCCAAAAGCCGAACGCGGCGACCTCCAGCGCTGGGCCCAGGACCACGGCGTCAACGAACTCTCCCTGCCCCGCAAGATTTTCCAGGTCAGCGCCATCCCCGTTCTCGGCACCGGCAAGATGGACATCGGCGCCGTCCAGAAACTCGCCGCCGAAATCGCCGCCCAAGGCGAAGCCAGCGGGACCAAAGCGGCGGAGTAACTCCGGACCCGAGCCTCAGCGTGGCGCGACGCAAGCCAGAACCAGCTGATTCTGGACGCCTCCAGAACAGGCGATTATGTAGTTGACAAACCACGCGCTATTGGCGGATAGTGGGTTTGTCAAAGAGAAGTGCTCGCCATGTCCGTCCTGACCCGCTCCCACTTTTACAATGAGAAAGCCGCCTTCGCTTACGTGGAGTCGATCCTCTGGCCGCAGGGTCCGGTGTGCCCCCACTGCGGATCGATGGAGCGCATCTACAAGCTCGATGGCGTGCGCACCAAGGCCAACCAGACGAACCCGGAAGGCGTTGAGCGCCACGGCCTTTACAAGTGCGGCCAGAAGGAATGCAGGAAGCAATTCACCGTGCGCAAAGGTACGATCTTTGAGGAGTCGCACTGCCCGCTGCACAAGTGGCTACAGGCGATTCACCTGATCTGCTCCAGCAAGAAGGGCATCAGCTCGCACCAGCTGCACCGCGTGCTGGAGGTTCAATACAAGACCGCTTGGTTCCTCTCGCACCGCATCCGTGAAGCGATGCGTTCTGGCGATCTGTCGCCGTTCGGTGGTGGCGGTTCTCCCGTTGAGGTCGATGAAACCTTCATCGGCAACGAGCCGGGCAAGCGCAAAGGCCGTGGCGTGCAGCACAAGATGAAAGTCTTGTCGCTGGTAGACCGCAACACGGGCCGCGCCCGCTCGTTCGTGGTGGATGATCTGAAAGCCGAAACGCTGCTGCCGATCATTCAAGCAAACGTTGCCAAGGAGGCCGTCATGATGACCGACGAGGCTTCCGTTTATTTCACGCTGGGCCAGCACTTCAGCCAGCACGAGCATGTGCGCCACGCGGTCAAGGAATACGCTTACGGCCCGATCACGACGAATACCGTTGAAGGCTACTTCTCGATCTTCAAGCGCGGCATGAAGGGCGTCTACCAGCACTGCTCCAAGAAGCACCTTCACCGCTACATGGCGGAGTTCGATTTCCGCTACACCAACCGCGCTGGCGTTGGCGTCGATGACACTAATCGCGCGGTCAAAGCGCTGCTGGGCGTCGTCGGAAAGAGGCTGACCTATCGGCGGACTGGTGTCGCGTGACGACACCTGAGCCAAGCGACTGCTTGCCTATTCTGGATACTGAACAAGCGGCAAACCAAGTCCGAACTGTGCTGAGACACTCGGGTCTAATCGCTGAGAATACGGAGGACTGGGCAATTGACCTGCTAGCCAAGTCAATCGTTCAGGCGATCCAGTCTGATCGTCACCATCCCATTTGTAGCCAAGGCCAATGAGGCGGGCGAGAAGTCTAAAATTCTCTCCGGCAATGACGAGATCATTCGCCTCAATCTGTTGGAAATCAGACCCATCAAGCGCAGGCACAGTCCCACTGTTATAGATCACCAGATTGCCGCGACCGGGGTTGGTTGGATCGTGGCGCCACGAGATCCGCTCATGCACAATAAAGTTACGGAAAATGCTGTAGTCCTTGGCTTTGGCGAGAACTACCCGCAAGGCGGCGACATAACCTGGCCGACTACGGGCGACCCCGAGCAGCGACGCCAGCATGTCGTACCTTCCCTGAAAGCTGCGCGCAGAATTGAACAGTCTCCTGCCAGCTTTCTCGGGGAGACCGGTGAGCAATAGGAAGAGGTTTTCGAGAGCGTATTCGACCGTGATCCAGCGGGTGACGGCTCGACCGAGTTGCTGGTAGAATATGTCGGCTCGTTCCTGTTCTTCGGGAGTAACATCCGTCATGCCTAGCCCCTCCAAAGACAAGAAGCTGCATCAGCCAACGCAGCAGGAAAAATTCAAAGCCGCCGCCCGCGAGCTTGAGACGAATAACGACCCCGCCGAGTTCGACCGCAAGGTGAAGGGCATGAAGCTTCAGACGAAGAAGCCGCCGAAGCGCTCGAAGAAGTCTACTCCCCGCTGAAGATGTAGCGGAGAGCGCGGCCTGCGAAGTATGCGACAGCCGCGAAGCCGCCAGATACGGCCAGTATGATTCCATGCTGATCCAATGAGTAGTTTCCGATCGTCAGCAAGGCGAGCACGACCAATCCGATAGCGAGCGCCGTACCGATCCAGTGGAGCACGCGCCCCAAGCGTGTGAAGCCCGTTGGATTTGGATTGAGCTGGTTCGGCCAGAAGAAGCGCACGTCTAAGTGCCTTGGGGCCAATAGACGGTCGCGCCTTGCGACGACTTCATAATGTCTACTCCGCGCTGGCAGTCACTTTTATTGACGTAGCCCTCGCTACTGACCGCAATCTCTTCGCCGTTGCCAGCGGCATAGAAAACCCAACGCCATTCGTTTCTCGCGTCCCTGTACATCCAGTAGCAGGGGTAAGTAAGGCCCGAGGGCCGCTTGGAGTCAGCCATGGAAGATACCCCCTTCGTCTACGGTTTTCGCTATCGGTTCAAAGGTAGAAACTGGGCGCTTCCCATCGAAGCGACATCGGAGGCAGAGGCCCGCGAGCGAATAGCTGCGATGGCGTCCGCTGAATTTCTCACTCGCTTGAATGTTGAGCTTTCCCATCTCGATAGCCGAAATCCGTTTGCAGAAACGCTCGCTATTTCTTGAGGAGTTTTGCGACCTCCCGGGCAATCGCGGCATGCGTGGAGTATGGATCAGGGGCGACGCTCAAAATGATCCCGCACCCTATTGTGGGGCACGAGAACACCACGACGTTCAGACCCTTTGTATTGATAGTGGGAGGCAAAGCGGTTGCCTCCGCTTTGGGCGTAATCGACTTCTCGCACTTCGGGCATTTAGCCATCCGTCCCTCCCTGAATTATCCGTCCCCCGACGATTCGGATTCAACGGATAGGGACGGGTTTGTCAACTACATAATCGCCCCAGAACAACCCGTCTTGAACAATCTCAATCACTTGCACCGACAAAACCGGCCGATCCCGGACACAGGCGTCCCCCACTTCCAGACCTGTGAGATACTGCCTGCATCCATCCCGCATGGAGGGCAGCTGTACACTGTTCAACGGCGCGGGGTGGATGC
>JANOKS010000032.1:0-31442 GCA_031419455.1 Alphaproteobacteria bacterium | reverse complement strand
GGGCGTCACGAATGACGCGCTCTACACCAACGCCACGATGGCGCTCGATCCCGACACCGGCCAACTCAAATGGCACTACCAGCACGTTGCAAACGACCAATGGGATCTCGACTGGGCGTTCGAGCGCACGATCGCGACGGTGAAGGTCAATGGCCGCGACCGCAAGGTGGTGATGAATGTCGGCAAGATGGGCGTGCTCGATGCGCTCGACGCCGCAACAGGGGAATACCTCTTCTCGATCGACGCCGGCACGCAGAACATGATCACTGCGATCGATCCGAAGACGGGCGCGAAGACGATCGATCCGCAACGCTATCCCGATCCGACGCGAGACACGATCTACTGCCCGAGCCCGTCGGGCGCGCGCGCATGGCCGCCGACATCGTTCAGCCCGTCGACGGGGATGCTCTACCTGCCGCTGACCGAGTCGTGCGCGAAAATGAGCAATCAGGGCTCAGCCCTGCTGAGCGCGCCCGGCGCACGCATATCAGAAGCCGATCACCCCGACGCGACGGCAGACGGCAAGATGGGCCTGCTGCAGGCGATGGACGTGAGCGGGGCAAAGCGGGCTTGGCGTCGCGACCTCGATGCGCCAATCTCCACGTCGGCGCTGTCGACAGCGGGCGGCCTCGTCTTCATCGGCGACCTCGACCCCACCCTCAAGGCGTTCGACGACCGCGACGGCGCGCTGCTGTGGAGCGCAAAGCTGGATGGCAATCCGAGCGCCATCCTGATGACCTACAGCGTCGGCGCGACCCAGTATGTCGCCGTCGTCACCGGCATGGGCAACTACCACGTCGGCGCCATGGCCCCCCGCTACGACCGCTTCCGCGCCACACGCGGCCTCCCCGCCATGCCAAAACCCACCGGAGAGCCTGCCGTCCAGGTGTTCGCGCTGGGCAAGTAGAGAGGCTGCGCCGTCGGGTCGCTCTTTCCTCCTCCGCGCAAAGCGCGGGGGAGGTGGATCGCCCCTCTTCGCGGCGAGACGGAGGGGGCTCTCGCCACGGAGGGACATGGTGGACCGACGGCCAGTCCCGTGCGCATCCTGTCCAAAGCTACAACGGAACCGACGCCGATGAGCGATGGCATCCCCGATCCCCGCAGCAGCTTCGCGCCTGGGCTTTTCGCCGGCAGGACTGCGCTGGTCACCGGCGGCGCCCGCGGTATCGGCGAGGCGACCGCCATCGGGTTTGCGCAGCTGGGCGCGAACGTCATCATCGCCAGCCGGACGACAACCGAACTCGCCGACACGGCCGCCCGGATAGAGGCGCTCGGTGTGCAGTGTCTTGCGGTGACCACCAACATCCGCGACATCAAGTCGGTCGAAGCTCTTCGCGACGCAGCGCTTGAGCGGTTCGGCGCGGTGGATTTCCTGATCAACAATGCAGGTGGCCAGTTCCTGTCCCACCCTTTCAAGATCAGCGACAATGGCTGGCGATCGGTAGTCGATCTCAACCTGAACGGGACGTGGAACGTCACCAGCCGGTTCATGCGCCCCATGATGCAGCGCGGGTCCGGCGCCATCGTCAACATCGTGCACATCTATGTCTTCGAGCGCGGGGCCCCAATGTTCGTCCACTCCGGCGCGGCGCGCGCGGGCGTTGTCAACATGACCCGCAGCCTTGCGCCCTACCTTGAGCAGCGCGGCGTGACCATCAACGCCCTGGCGCCTGGAACAACGGTGTCGGCGGCCGCTGCGGTCAACTACGGCAAGACTGAAGACGAGTTCCGGGCCCTGAACGGTCGCGCCCGCGCTCAGGAGCCCGAAGACATCGCCGCCTCGATCCTGTTCCTCTGCTCGCCGGCGGCGCGGATGATATACGGAACCACGCTGGTGGTTGACGCCGCGGCCACACAGCACCGCTGGCCGGATTTCAACACCGAGGATCTGTTCGACGAGGTGATGGGGGAGTTTGCGGAACCCATCGCTCGATAAACACATGGTTGCGGCGACACGGTCTGCATCGTCAGATTCAGACGCAGTCTTCCCTGCAAGGATTATCAAGGCCAACATAGCGCGTTGCAGCGATCCCTTGTCGGACAATCATAGACCCATGGCAGACATCCTCGACGACGATCCCACGGTCATCCAGCGCATTCTCGATCACATCGACAACAACACGACGGACGTGGCTGATGAGGTCTGGCGCGAGCCAGTCGCCAACTACACCTCGCCCGAACGCTACCAGGACGAACTCACCAAGGTGATGCGCCGCACGGCGACTCCGTTTTGCCCATCTGCCGCCATTCCGGAACCGGGGTGTTATGTCGCCCGAGATGCGGCGCAGACACCGCTCGTCGCCGTGCGGGGACAGGACGGGGTCGCACGCGTCTTCTTCAACGCCTGCCGCCACCGCGGCGCCAAGGTTGTTGCGGACGGCGTGGGTCGACGGGGAACCTTCACCTGCCGCTATCATGCCTGGACATACGGCCTTGATGGACAGCTACGTGGCGTGCCGCATGAGTACGGCTTTCCGTGCCTGGACAAGGGAGAACACGGCCTTGTGCCGGTGAAGACCACCGAACGTAACGGATTGGTCTATGTCACTCAGCAGGGAGAGGCTGAGCCCGATCCCGCCATCCCCGATTTCTTCGGGCCAGAGTGGCGCCTGATCGATGTCAGCGAACAGGTTATCAACGCAAACTGGAAGATCGTCGTCGAAGGCATACTCGAGGGGTACCATATCCGCTCAACCCACGCAGAAACGTTCTATCCACGCCAGTTCGACAACCTGACGCTGATACAACCTTTTGGCCGCAACACCCGGATGACATTCCCCTACAGGAACATAGAGCGCTTCAGGAATGTCCCAGCGGCCGAGCGGAAGGCGTCAGGCGTGTTGTCACACGTGCACCATCTCTTTCCGAATACGGCGGTCTCGACGTTTCCAACACATCACTCATTGACGGTCTTCGAACCCCTGGCGATCGACCGAACGCTCATGGTCGGTTACGAGTTGTGTGATCGAAAGGAAGGAAGTGAGGAATTCGCGGCGGTTCAGGCCGGACGCGATTTCGTGGTGGCGGGAGTGAAGGAAGACGGAGAGGTTCAGGCATCCATTCAGTGCGGCCTGAAAACCCGGGCAAATGATGTCCTGACATTCGGCCTCTTTGAAGGCGGGATCATGCGGCTTCACAAGCATGTCGCTGCAGCTCTGGGTGAATTGGACTAGGCCGCAACACGTCCGTCCCCCCTTGGCGCCCATCCGCATCGGCGTAGGCTCCCCCGAAAAGGGAGACAGCCATGGCCCACACATACGAAGACATCCTCTATTCCGCGGAAGACGGGGTCGCATGGGTCACGCTCAACCGGCCGGACAAGCTCAACGCCTGGCGCGGGGAGATGGACCGCGACGTGCGCCACGCCATGCGCGTCGCCAGCGATGACGACAGTGTCCGCGTCATCGTCCTGACCGGCGCAGGCAAGGGCTTCTGCGCCGGCGCCGACATGGGCATGCTGCAGACCATCCAGTCCGGCGATGCCGCAACCTCCCGCGGCGCCGTCAACGCGGCAACGCCGTGGGACGCAAACGCGAACCCGAACTTCCAGAAACAATACTCCTGGTTCCCCGCCGTCCCGAAACCGATCATCGCCGCCATCAACGGCCCCGCCGCCGGCCTGGGCATGATCATGTCCCTCTACTGCGACATCCGTATCGCCAGCGACTCGGCGAAGTTCACGACAGCATTCGCGCGCAGGGGGCTGATCGCCGAGCACGGCATCTCGTGGCTGCTGCCGCGGCTCATCGGATTCAGCGCTGCCGCTGATCTGCTCTACTCCTCGCGCGTGATCACGGCGGCCGAGGCGCTGCAGATGCGGCTGGTGAACCGCGTGATCCCCGCCGCCGATTTCGCCAGCGAGATCGCAGCTTACGCCCGCATGCTCGCGCACGAAGTCTCGCCCCGCTCCCTGCGCGAGATGAAGCGCGAGATTTGGAACGCGCAGTTCCAGACCCTCGGCGACGCCATCGAGACCGCCAACGCCGACATGGTCCCCAGCTTCAAGTCCGCGGACTTCAAGGAAGGCGTCGCGCACTTCGTGGAAAAGCGCGCGGCGAAGTTCACGGGACGGTAGAAAGGCCGAGACAAACTGAAACGCGGAGCAGATCGGCGCAACTATGAGCTCAATATAGGCGAGCGCTGAGGCCAGCTACCAAGTTGAACTGTATTCCAGCATTTCGCTGGCGGCTGATCGAACGGCGCCGGCGGGGTCGTTTGCGGCTGCATGGCGAATTGATGCCTGTGCAACCCGGTTGCCCTGAATAGCTGGCTGGAACAGGCCGCGAAGGGCTACCAAGCGAACCTGCTGTCTAGGGTCCAACACGTCCGGCGTAGGGCCGATGAGGATTTCAGAAAGAGCATTCACGCGAATTTCCAGCGGTTCGGCTCTGACGATTTGCTCAGCAATGGCCTTTCTCACGGTCATGAGGGACGCATACCTATTCAACTGGTAGTGCGCAGCTTTCAGCGGACCGATTTTGACTTCGTTGCCCGGAAGCTCGGCAATCTCAGAAAGCAGGCCTAAGCATTTCTCTAGGTTTGGATTTCCGTGCCGCGCCATACGCGCCAACTGTTCTTCGGGTCCGCCTTCTTCGTCGCGGTCCAACAGTCTAGCTGCGACAAAACCAAGCTCGTCTTGCTCGCCACGCTGCTTCAATTCTTCTAGCCTGTCAGGATCATAAACCGGAAAGGCTTTGAAATCCGGTTCAATGATCTCAAGGCCGTTCGGACCGCGTCGTACAAGTTTGCGGAATTCGTGCGGTTCGATGAATGGGTCGAGACGGTCTAGCGACTCCTCATCGTAGAACATCTGTTTAAGTTTTCGCGTACGTTGCGTGATCGCGATTGCCTGCAGAAATGCCGCGAGCAAGACGAGGTCTACGAGAATGCGCATGCCAAACACGACATGCTGACCCGCGCCAATCGTCGCCTCATGAAGCTTGATGGTGGAGTCGCCCTTGACTCGATAAATTTCGGTCCAGTCCACGAAGGGAACCGCCTTCGCCATTTCAGTTCCGAAAAAACTTAACCAGGCAAACAAAGAGTCGACGTCCGTCACAGGGTTTATTGTGAACGCGCCACCGGGAATGGTCAGATGCAATTGGCGAAGCCCGATGGGCACAACAACGAAAAGAATCGCGAACCCAACAAGCGCTTCATCCTTGAGATCCTGAGTGAAGCCGACGCGAATGTGGTCGCCGTCGAAGCGACGCGCCAACATTGCGTTCTCGCGATCTTCTTCGACCCACGCCCATCTCCTTGCTATGGCGATCGACCCAAGCAAAGCGAGCATTAAGGGGACCAGTCCATATGGCGCAGGCAACCACCAACCCAACGCAGCACTCGGCAGGATAGTGCCAAGAAGCAACGCGAAGCGATGTACGGGGTCGCGTTCATTGGCGCCCAGCGCATTGGCAACAGCAAAAACGAGCAAGCTGTCCAGCATGCTGAATACCCAGCCTATGGGCATTGCCAATGTCTTCGAGAATTCGTGAAGCCGGTTGAGCCGAGTACTTGATGGCAACCCGAATGCGACAACGCCGAAGGCGGCCAGGAGTCCAACAAGCACAATCAATCCTGCATAGACGCTGATCTGCGCCTGTACGCCTGTTGCCGTCGCCCACAATCCCAGTGTCACCACCACAATCACAAAAAGTATGAGGGTCGACGCGCCTAGACCGGAAATGTGATCAGGCTGCTTGTCACCGCGTTTTACCGGCAAGCGTTGCTCGCGACGGGCCTGCAACCAATTGGCGGCGACCGGCGGAACCATCGCTGCTGCATAAATTCCCGTAAGCACTCGTTCATCGATCGCGAATTCGGGGAGCCAGAAACCAACGCAAGCGATGGAGGCGACAACGAGGAGAACCGCAACGCTAACGAAGCCAATCCCATTGCAAGGCATGTCCGGCTTGTTATCCGTCCTGTTGGATCGCTTGGCGGACGACCACAGCGCGACATACTGCGGCGCAATGGCGATGGCGAATAGCACTGCGACAACCTCTATATGCAGATGCGGTTGGCCATCGAACTCCACTACCGAGAGAAGGTATGCGCCACCAATCATGATGCAGGTAGCGGCGCCAACGAGTACGTAAGGCACGCGCGTGTTGGTGTAGCCTAGCACCGCGATCGCGGTCACCAAAGGCACCACACAAGCGAACAGCCCAGCCATCAGCATTGCTGCGCTTGGCGGCAGCAAAATCGCCAGCGCGGCAAAACAACTGCCGCCCGCGATCATTGCGTCCAAAAAGGAAATGTAGGCGAACGTTGGCGGTGTTGCATCTGCGTCAGCTCGTTGCTTCCGCCGATCACTGGTGGTGACAAGCGAATCCGCAGACAGGCTCGCGCCTTGATTTCCCATCCATCGCCCATTCCCCCGGAGGCTTAAGCCTCTCGCTCCAGCGGGGTCACACTAGAGCGTCGTGCTTTTAATCGCACGTATAACCTGCGGCCTTGAAGAAGTTCCAGCACTCCTCGTCGCTGAACAGGGTGCAGATGTGGCCGAGAGCTTCCCACAACGCTTCGAAGGTCCGGGCTGCGGCTTTGCGCAAGTGCGCCTTGAGCTTTGAGAACGCCATTTCGATTGGGTTGAGATCGGGGGAGTATTGGGGAAGGAACAAGAACCAGGCGCCGCGGGCTTTGAGGATTTCGGCGGCCTTGGCGCTTTTGTGGACCGAGAGGTTGTCGAGGATCACGACGTCTCCGGGTTGAAGGGTGGGGGCCAACTGGGTTGCGACCCAGAGGTCGAACGCGATGCGGTCCATGGCACCATGGATGACCCAAGGCGCTGTGAGCCCATGGCAGCGCAGCCCGGCGATGAAGGTCTGCGTGCCCCAACGCCCGAAGGGAGCGTCAGCCGGCAGGCGGTCGCCACAAAGGCTTCGCCCGCGTAGTCGCGTCATCTTTGTGGTGACCGCCGTCTCGTCGATGAACACCAGGCGGCCAGGCTGAAGCCGCATGAAGGGCTGGCGTTTGTCTATCCATTCCCGCCGTCGCTCACGAACGTCGGCGCGCTCGCGCTCCGACGCCATGAGCTGTTTTTTTATATGTGAAGCCGGCGCTGCAGAGCACCCGCGACAGGGAAGCCGGGTTCACCTTCACCCCGCGAGCGGCCAGCAGTTCGGCGGCCAGTTCTGGCATGGTGATGTCGGGCTGAGCCTTCACACGTCCGGTCAGGAACTCCATCTGCGCGGCCAGTTTGCCGCTGCCTTTGGGGCGGCCCTGCACGGCCGGCTCAATCGATCCATGCTCCCGGCGGTGTGCGTCGAGCTTAACCGCAAAGCTCGGACTGACCCCAAAATGCTGCGCTGCCTCGCGCCGCGAATGACCCGCATCGACAAACCTGACGACCCGCTTCCTGAGGTCAGAGGAGTAGCTCTTGCCCATGATCCACCTCCACACTCGGTGAATCAGACTTCGCGACCGTCGGGAATCCCCTTTCGATTCCTATTTCAGGCACGTCGCTCTAGAGTCGTGAATCCGCGCTAATACTTGTGTACTTGCGATTCAGACTCCTGAATCAATGTAAACGCAAATAATTCCAAGAAGACTGTCGGAAATCTGCAGTATTAACTACGCCGCAAGTCTTCTCCGCTTCACTGGACCTCAAGGCCGCAGATGCGGCGGTGGGTGGGAAGCGGCGGCGTCCAGAGAGACGGAGCCACATTCCCGAAGTCAAAGGGATGCCAGAATGGCGTACGCGGATATCCGGATCGAAGCCCCTGAAACCTTCCTCACGAAGGAAGCGACGGGTGAAGATTTCTACCGCGTCGCACTGGCGTACTCCGAAGGGCTCGACGTCGCCGTCGACCTCGTCTCGGCCCACAAGTTCTTCAACCTCGCGACCACGCGCGGCCATCGCGAAGCCAAGCTCTGCCGTCAGGAGATGGCCGAGATGATGTCCCAGGTCGAAGTCCAGAAGGCCCAGCGCGCTGCGCGCGAGTGGATGAAGAAGGCGAACTAACCCTTCAACTCTCCGCCAGCAAAGACGATCGTCCTCTCCACCAGGACGTCAGTCGAGTTGACGAGTTCGCCTTCGATATCATCCGCCGTCAGCACGATGGGTATCTCCGTGCATCCGGCGATGATCACTTCCGCGCCCTGCGCCTCAAGTTTTCGCGCCAGCGTCGCCATGGCGCGCCTCACGGTCTCGCCGCCGTCGCCGGACTTGATGCGGTAGATCAGCTCCATGAAGGTCTTCTGCGAATCCGCGCTCAGCAGGATGCACTTCAGGCCGGCGGCCTTCAGCGCGTCCTGATACAGGCTCGCAGACAAGCATGCATCGACCGCCATCACGCCCACCGCTTCGGGGCGCAACTCGGCCACAGCGTCGGTCGTCTCCCTGATGATGCTCAGGAACGGTACGCTGATCGCGGCGCGGATGTCCGCTTCCCATGCATGCGTCGTATTGCACGCCATCACGATGAAATCCGCGCCTGCGATTTCCAGCCCCTTCGCGCACGCCGCCAGCGCAGGGCCGGGCGAGGGGCCGTCGCCGCGCATGTGTGCGTTCCTGTCCGGGATCTTCGTGTTGTTGTCGATGATCAGCCGCAGGTGATCCTGTTCGCGAACGGCCCGCGTTCGCCGCAACACGCGCGCGAAGAAATCCAGCGTCGCAAGCGGGCCGAGGCCTCCGATCACGCCGACGGTTTTTGTGTCGGACATGCCTCTACCCGCGCCGGAACATGAACATCGGCGCCACGGCGATGCCCGCGAGCGCCACGGCAAAACCGATCATCACATACTGGCCGGGCGGACGCGGAATGCTCAGCATGTCGGCGATGACGTGCCGGCCGAGGCCGACAATCACGGCCGCCAGCCCGACCAGCAGCATCCAGATGATCCGAAACGTCCTCATCAGCTCGCCAGCACGTTCTGATACGCAAACAACGATGGCGCGCCGCCGGTATGAACGTAAAGCACACGCGCGTCCTTGGCGAAGTGGCCGCGGCGCACGAGCCCGATCAGGCCAGCCGCCGCCTTGCCCGTGTAAACCGGATCGAGCAGCACGCCCTCCAGACGTGCGAACATACGCACGGCCTCGACCATCTCGTCGGTCGGCAGCGAATAGCCCGGGCCAACCCATTCATCGAGCGCGATGACACTCTCGCGTGACGGGGCTGGCAGGCCGGCGAATGCGGCTGCCTCGACGGCCAGCTTGTGCACAGTGCCTTCCTGCTCGGCGCGAGGCCGCCGCACGTTGATCCCTGTCAGCGGCACGCCCGCATTCGCCGCCGTAAAGCCGACGAGCAGGCCCGAATGCGTCCCCGCGCTTCCCGACGCCACGACGAAGTCGGTGAAGGACAGCCCGGCATCCAGCGACTGAGCCAGTATCTCGCACGCACAGACAACATAGCCCATCGCGCCCAGCGCGTTCGATCCGCCACCCGGTATGATGTAGCCTTTGCGGCCAAGCGCCTTCAGCTTTTCCGCTTCCGCCTGCATCGCCGCATTGAGATCGCTGCCGCCATCGACAATCGTCTGCGTTTCCGCGCCGAGCAGGTCGAACAGGAAATTGTTTCCGCTGGCTTGCCTGCTGTAGCTGCCAGCGACGCGCTGCTCGAGCACAAGCCGGCACTTCAGCCCCTCATGCGCTGCCGCCGCCAGCGTCAGCCGGCAATGATTGGATTGGACCGCGCCAACGGTAATCAGCGTATCCGTCCTCTGGTTCAGCGCATCAGCGACCAGGAATTCCAGCTTGCGCGTCTTGTTGCCGCCGCCCGCAAGGCCGGTCAGGTCGTCGCGCTTGATCCATATCTCGGGCCCGCCGAGATGTTTCGACAATCGCTCCAGTTTCTGGATCGGCGTGGGGGTCGGCGTGTAACGCCGGCGGGGCAGGGCTTCGAGCTTCATGGGCTTACGTTAGAGTGCGCCGATGATTTCTGGAAGGCGCCCGCTGGACCGACGCGTTGGATATGCTAGAATTTTCGCTTCGTGTTGGAGGGCACACATGCGCATTGTCCTTGCAGGTATCGCCGCGCTTTCCATTGGCGCATGCGCGTCTGTCCCGAACACCTATGCCGAACGCCTCGCGGCCCAGGGGTGTTATACGACGACGAAGGCCGACCAGCGTTGGATGGACTATTCTTTCGCCAGGGGACAGCTCGTGCGGGAGAGCTATCTGGCCGTCTGCGCGCCGACGGTGATCACATGGTTCGGCGCCGACGACAGCCGCGATCAGCAGCGTAGCAATCTGGCGAACTCGTTCCCGTCCGAAGAGCCGCGCTAGAACCGCGCCACGTCGTAGAACAGCGAGAAGTCGATCGGCAGGGCATCGCGCACATACTGCTTCATGAACTGGTTCTCGTCGGCGATTGCGCTGCGCGTGACATACACCACATCAAAGCGCCGCAGCGGGCCGATGTCGTAGAGCGCTTGTCGTGCGAGGCCGCCGCGGGCATCCACCACGCGCGTCATCATCTGGCCGCCCGGTTGACGGCGCATGACGATGACTTTTGTCGGCTCGCTCTCCAGCGTCCAGCCGCCCGCCATCACGATCGCCTGCAGCACGTCGATCTCGCCGGGCAGCTCAAACACGCCCGGCTCTTTCACCTCGCCGCCAACAAACACCTTTTGCGAGCCGAACTCGGTCGGCGTGATGATCATCGCCGGATCGCGCAGCTCGTTGGCGTAGATATCCTCCAGCGCCGCCTGAAGTTCCTGAACGGTCTGCCCGCTCGCCATCACGGGACCGACCGCGGGCAAGACGATCCGGCCGTCCGGCGCGACGATCAGCTCGGCGGAAAGTTCCGGCGCAGTCCTGACATCCATCCGGAACTTGTCGCCGGGATAGAAACGATAGGCCGCGTCGTCGGCGCGCCACGAAGGATAGGAAGCTATTGGAAAATCAGGGGATTGTGCGGGCAAAGGATCGCCGATGCAGCCCGAAAGCGCTGCTAGCCCGGCTAGGCCAGCCAGCGCGAAAGGACGCAGTTCCGACATCAGGCCCGACATGAGGCAGGTGTCGCCCGGAATGGATAACTGGTTCTTAAGCGGCGCGGGCGAAGTCTGATCCGTTAACAACTGGCCTTGTCCCCTGAGTATTGAGCCGTGAGCGTCGACACCTGGACCGAGCGCGCGCCTGCGGGCGCGCCGGATCGACCTGCCGCGCAAACGCGCATGGGTCGACTGCGTCCGCGTCTCGGCGTTGCTGATACGCTGCTTCAACTCTGGCGCGCCAAATGGCTGATGCTTCTGGTGTTTGTGACGATCCTGTTGGTCGGCATCGCCTTCACGCTGCTGACGCCGGTGAAGTACACGGCGAGCACGCGACTGCTGGTGCGTCTCGGGCAGGAGTATGTGTTCGATCCGGTGGTGGGCGATGCAGCCAAGGGCGCCTTCCCGCACCAGGAGGAAGTGCTTCAGGCGGAGAGCGAACTTTCGCGCTCGCCCGTGATCGCCGAACGGGTGATCAAGTCTGTCGGCCTCTCGCGCCTCTATCCGCAATTGGCGGAGGCCAAGCTACGCTCGCGCAACGGCGATGATTACGTCGTGGACCAGGAAGCACTCGAAGCCTTCGCGCAGAATCTCGACGTGTCCTCGGCGCCGAAATCGTCCATCCTGCACATGACGTTCGCGCACGAGGATCCAGAACTCGCCGCCGAAACGCTCAACGGCTTCGTCACCCAGTATCTGTCCTACCGCCAGCAGGTTCTTTCCGGCCGCGGCGCTGATGGCTTGTCCGAACAGCGCAACCTGATCGAGGAGCGACTTGAAGCTGCCGATACGGCCATGCGCGGCTATCTCGCGCGCAATGCTCTCAGCGACCATGCCGCCGAGACCGCCTCGTCGACGAAGCTGTTCAGCGACATCACCGATGAGCAGTCGAAGGTCGAAGCCTCCCTGCGCGAAGCCGAGGCCAAGTCCGCGGGCCTCACACGTCAGATGGCGGTCACGCCGCACGAGGTCGATCTCTATGTCGAGACGACATCCGAGCAGGAGCTGGTGAAACTGCGTCTCGAACGCGAGGACCTGCTCACGCGCTACCTGCCGGACAGCCGCGCCGTTAAGGACATCGATCGCAAGATCACCCAGCTCCAGAGGTTTCTCGCGACAGCCCCGGCGCAGGGTCTTCGGCGCATCGGACCCAACCCGACCTGGCAGGCGCTCGAAGCCGACCGTGCTGTGCAGACCGCCAATATCAGCGCGCTCAACGGCCGCGCCGCGGCGCTCGTCACGCAGAAGCAGCAGGCCGCGGATCGCA
Source organism: Alphaproteobacteria bacterium (assembly GCA_031419455.1). Taxonomy (GTDB): domain Bacteria; phylum Pseudomonadota; class Alphaproteobacteria; order Caulobacterales; family Hyphomonadaceae; genus UBA7672. Next base: position 19,237 of record JANOKS010000032.1, on the reverse strand, counting down.
TTGCCCACCTCGCCAGCCTGGAGCCCGACTATCTCCGCCTCAAGCGCGAACGCGATGCGCTGGAGAGCTCGGCCGGGGCGTTTGCCACGCGCGAGCAGGCCGAGCGTGCACGCGCCGAGCTTGCGTCGCGCAATGTGGACAACATTTCCGTCTACGAAGGGGCGCGCCCGCCAACGCGCGGCGACGCCGGCCGCCGCACGATCGCCATCGCCGCAGCGATTTTCGGGCTGCTGTCTGCGATCGCCGTCGGCCTCCTGCGCGCCTGGTCCACCACCAGCTTCGCCACCGCCAACGGCGTTGAGCGCACGCTTGACCTGCGCGTCCTCGCCGCTGCGCGGGAGCGCTAGATGAAGGACCTGCGCGCCGATCTCCGCGACCTTTACCGGTCGCTATCCCAGTCCCCCAGCTCCGAAGGCGGCCGCAGCGTGATGTTCATCGCTGCGCGCGCAGGCGAGGGCGTCTCAAGCGTCGCAGCATCATTCGCGCTTCTCGCCGCTGAACACGCGCATCGCGCAGTGTGGCTCGTCGATCTCGACCTCAAGCGCAACCACCTCTTCAACAGCTTTGCCGTTGGATCATTCGCGGCGGCAATGGGCGGCGTCGGGCCGCCATACTCGGCGGCGCTCAAGACGCAGCCCTTCTTCTCGGTTGAACCCGCCGACCCAGAGGCCATGTCCGGTCTTGGCCTGTTCACCGCGCATCGCGTGGGCGACACGCGCCTGATGGTGACGCAGTTCGACGCTGCGCGCCTCAAGCCCAACCACGCCATCCGCATCCGCACACAACCGGCCTACTGGCAGACCGTGCGTTCAGTCACGGACTGGGCCGTCGTCGACGCCCCCGCGCTCGAACTTGCCGGCGCTGGTCTGGCCATCACCTCGCAGATCGATCGAACCGTCATCGTCGCCCGCGCCGACTCCGCCACGCCCTCCGACGTCGAGATGTTGCGCCGTGAAATCGAGGCGCACGGCGGCAAGGTTGCTGGCGTCGTGCTCAATCGGCAGCAGGTCGATGCGCGGGTCGCCGACCGCTTCGCCAGATGACCGCACGGCAGCCTCAGTCGATGACGCCGCTCAGCACCGCACCCAGCGTCGGCGCTGCGAGAACGGCGCCTGCCCCCACTGCGCGCGCTGCCAGTTCCTCGATCAAGTCTGCCGGAGCGCCATAGCTGGTTGGCGTCGCACCCACATCGTGCGTGAAGAAGAACAGCCACGCCTTTGCTTTGATGCACGCATCCAGCGCCGCGAACGCCCGCCTGCGGTGCATGGCCGATGCACCAAGCTCAATCGCGTGAAGCTGGCTCCGATCCACGTCGCCTGCATTCAGGCCCGGCAGGATGCCACGGCCCGTGGTGAACACGTCGCCGACCCACTGCTTGGCCGCGTAGGTCGTCTCGCCATATGGGAAGGCGAAGGCTGACACTGTCTCGTGATGCCCCGCCTCAGCGAGCGCCTCCAGGTTCTCGCCGATGTCGCGTTCGACGCTTTCCAGCCGTGTCCGCGCGCAGTCGAGATGCGTGTGCGTGTGTGCGCCGATCTCGTGTCCACGCGCTCGCAATTCCGCCAGCGTTGCGGCGTCGAACATCTCGCCCATCACGGGGCTGCGCTGTCCCATGAAGGATGTGCAGGCATAGAAGCCCGCTCGCCCGCCGTGCTTTTCCACGATGTCAGCTCCATTCAACGCCGACTTCAGGAAGTCGTCGAACGTGAACGTCACGACGGGGCGATCCGGCGCGACGAATGCGTGGTTCGCCTTGCGCCACATCGTGACCCGGCGCTGAACCTGGGCCGGCAGCGTGCGAGAGGGGACGTAGGTCCACTGCATCACTGCAACGCCTCCGCATAAATCAGCGCTCGCCATGCCTTCAAAGCGCGTCCGCGCAGCGCAAGCGGAAGGCCGCGCAACAGCGCGACGCTGCGCGCGAGCCTGGTCAATTGCTTGCGCATCGGCAGGCGGCGGAATCGTTTCGCCATGCGATAGAGCGGCATCCGCTCGGCTTCGTCGCGATGACGCGTCGTCATCAACGCAAAATTCTCGCCGGAGCGAGCGTACTTGGCGACGAGATCCTTGTCGGCGTCGAGCCCCAGATGTGTCGCCGTGTTGTCGATATGCCGTATCGAGAACCATTGCTGCGCACGCAGGCTCCAGTCCGTGTCTTCCCAGCCCCACGCTGCAAACCGTTCGTCGAACGGGCAGGTATCCAGAACGAGGCGGTGAACGAGCACGTTGGAGGAGAACACATATCGCCCCGGCGTTGCATTGCGCGCGGCGGCGGGCAGGCATTCGGATGCCTCCGCCTGCCAGCGATGCAGGGCGGACTTCCGGTCCCTTGGCGCCGACTTCAGGGAGTAGCCGCCGACGATAACCGCCGGCTCCCAGGTCGTGTCGATCGTGTCGAGGTATTGTTCGAGAAAGTGTTCGTCATCCGGAATCATGTCGGCGTCGAGCAGCAGGTACCAGTCCGACCGCGCATGACGGATGGCGGCGTTGCGCGCCGCAGATCGCCCACGATTGACGGCAACTGAGACGATGCGAACTGCGGCAGGCACGCGTCCGGCATGTGACTCCAGCTTTGCCAGCATATCGTCATCACCGCTGCCGTCGTCGTAGAGGATGATCTCGACCAGCGACGACGAGGCGCACGCAGCCAGCGCATCCATCAGCTTCGCCGCGTCATAGCGATAGACCGGCACACACACGGAAAGTCGCGGGGCCGCGCCACGCCAGTAGACGTTGTCATGAATCCGCTCAGCCGAAAGGGCGGGCTTCATCTGGTCATGGACTAGCTTGGTCGCGTGCATGGTGTTCACCGGCTCTTCTCACGATCACCCAGAAGGCAGGGCGGTGTTTTCAGAGCGATCCAGAAATCGAACCACACCGACGCGCGGTTGACGTAGTCCATGTCGAGACGAACACGCTCGCGCACGTCGTCGGGCGTATGGCAGGAGCCGCGCGAACCGTTCACCTGCGCCCAGCCCGTCATGCCGCGCGCGAGAACGCGAACGCTGCTGCGATGGATCAAGCGCCGCCCCGCTTCCACGTTCTTGGGACGATCAGTCCAGGCTAGTCGTTCTGCACGCATCACACACCGCGGTTACGAGAGGCCCCTCGCGATGCGCAAACACTAGCGAAACAGGGTCAAAGTCTGCTTCAGGCGATCGGTGAAATTCGATCGATCTCCCACCATCAGCCCCACCGGGATGAGCGCCAGCCCCGCCAGTCCGGTAACCAGGAAACAGTCGCGGAATCCAAGCATCAGCGCCGTCGACCACACCGCGCGTGAAGCATCTGCAATCGAAAGGTCTCCATCTGCGACCTCAGTGTTAACCAGCGGTAGCAGCACATCGCCATGAAACGCCGTCCTGTGCGTCAGCAGCGCGGACAGCAACGCCACGCCGAGCGCACCGCCGGTCTGGCTGAGGAACGTGGCCGCCGGAGCCGCCGACGCCAGCATGCCGGGCGCGTGGCGCATTGCGCTCGCATTCGCCGCCGGCATGATGACGCCGATTCCCGCGCGCCCCAGCGCAAGCGCCAGCGCGATTGCGCCGAACTCCGTCTGCATCCCCACACCCGCGAGCATAATCATGGACACCGCGAACATCACCGCCCCGCTGACCAGCAGCACGCGCGCATCCACCCGGTCGCTCAGCCGTCCCGCCAGTGGAAAGCACACCGCCATCGCAAGCCCAGCAGGCAGCAGGATTTCGCCCGCGCCCGCCGGCGAATAGCCCTGCACCTGCTGTACAAAAAGCGGCGCAAGCCATGTCGAGCCGTAGACGGCCGCGCCGGTCACCAAAATCGCAGCTCCAGAGGCGCAGAACCCCGGTCGCGCAAACAGACGCAGGTTCAGCACGGCGTGAGGATGCCGCGCCTCCCACGCGACGAATGCCACGGCAAGGGCGAGTGACACAGCCAGACGCCACTGTGTGCCCGCATCATCCCATCCTTCACGCGATCCGTGCGCGAGGCCCTGCAGCACAAGCGCCAGCGCCGACATCACCAGCGCGAGCCCCACCCAATCCAGCGCCGTCTTCCGCGCACCAGGATCACGCGCGGGCAGCAGCCGCCACCCGAACGGCGCCGCCAACATCGCCAGCGGAACAGTCGCCACGAAAACGATGCGCCAGTCATAGGCGTCGATCAGCGCCCCGCCCACCACCGGCCCAAACGCGGGGGACACGATCACGCACAGCGAGTAGACCCCCACCGCCAACCCCCGCACGCCTTCCGGAAAGCGGGTGTAGATCACCAGCATCGCCATGGGCTGGATCAAGCCAGCGCCCGCGCCCTGCATGACGCGCCCGACGATCAGCAGGGACAGCTCCTGCGCCGCAGCCCCCAGCACGCTACCGGCGACGAACATCGCCATTGCCAGCACGAAGCTCGCGCGCATGCCCCATCGCGCCACGGCCCATGTATTGAACAGCATGAAGCCGGTCGATGAGGCGAGGAACGCTGTCGACAGCCACTGTGCCTCGTCCTGTCCCAGCCCCAGCGCGCCGATCACCGACGGCAGGGCGACGTTGACGATCGTCGCCGCCGTCATCGTGGCGATCGATCCCATCGCCAGCACGCCGATGATCAGCCAGTTCTCTTTCATGCTGTTTCAGGCATCATGCCGCGCGTATCCGCAGCGTCGCCATTGCGCCGGGCCGCACAGCTTCGCAATCCGCGCCGATCCTGATGCGGACGGGCACGCGCTGCGTGATCTTGGTGAACACGCCCGCTGGATTGGCGTTGGGCAGCAGCGCAAACTCGGACGTCGCCGCCTCGCCGATGCGCTCCACCTCGCCATGGCAAGCCGCGCGCGTTGCATCGAACCGCATCTCGACAGCTGCGCCGATGCTGATACGCGGCAGGTCGGTCTCCTTGATGTGCGCCTCCATCCAGAGCCCGTCCGTTTCATGCGCCAGCGCGATGCGCGCGCCGGGCGCTATGTGCTCGCCCGCTTCTGCAAACACCTCATCGATCACGCCGCCGATCGGGCTCACGATCGTGTGCTGCTCCAGTTCCAGCTTGAGACGCGCGATCCGCTGGCGCAGCGCATGCGCCTGCATGACCAGCGCCTCCGCCGTCCTGTCGGCGATGTCGGCCGAGCGGCTGTCAGCCACGGCCTCGCCCAGCCCGGCCCGCCCATCCCCAAGACTGGCATCGGCGCGCAACGCCGCCTGCCGCGCGACTTCAAGCGCGGCAGTTGTGCGCTCCATCACTGCGTCAGCCACCAGGCCCGATGCGTGAAGCGCGCTTGTGCGCCTGTGTTCGCCCTCGGCCTGGGCGAGTTCCGCGCGGGCGGACGCCACATCGGCTGCAGCGGAATCGAGGCCAGACCGCCGTCCCGCCACGCGCTGGCCGCCGCGTTCCCGGGCAACGTCCGCATTCAGCTTCTCGCGTGCGACCTCGATGTCGAGCGCCTTCAACTCCAGCGTCGCCTCGGCCAGGGCCAGTCGCGCGCGCCGGTCATCAAGCTTCGCAACAATCTCGCCCTCCCTCACGCGATCGCCTGCGGTCGGGAGCACATCGACAAGACGCCCGGCCGCGTCCGCCGACAGCGTGACCATCCGCGCACGCACGCGCGCGTCCGTCGTTGTCACGAATGTGGCCTGATCCAGAATCCAGTATGCCGCCCCGCCCAGCGCCGCCAGAACGGCAAGTGCGACGCCGATCCTGCCCGCTATGCGCGCCATGCGTCGTTCCGCCCGGAGCGCCAGACATCGGGCGCGACGCCGGCTTCGCTCACACTCATGCCAGCAGCGTTGCGGGCGCGCCGTGTATCAGGGACAACCCGGGGTTGTGCGCGCCGGGCTTAGCCCTTGCGGTTGTCGAACACCAGGATACAGCCTTCGGGCGCCACGAAGGATGGCGTCACCGACTGCCCGGCCAGCATCGCGTCGACGACGCCGCCGACGTACTGCTGCTCCGCCTTGGCGCGGGCGCGGCCATAGGTGACGCGATCGTTGATCGGACCCTGATAGAGCACCTTCCACGTGCCCGGCTGGATCACCAGCGTTTCAGTTGCACGCTCGACGCCCAGAGGTTCGCCGACCGACTGGTCGGCGTCCTTCAGGACGGGAATCGTCGATCCGAAACTCTTCATCTCGTCCGCGATCGCCGCGGGCGTATCGTAGAGGTTCGAGTTCAGCATGAGGAACTTGACGCCCTTCGCCTCATACTTGGCCTGAAGCTCCTTGAAGTCCGGCGTCAGCTGCTGGCCAATCGGGCAACCCTTGGTGTGCATGGTCAGCACGATCGCCTTGGCGTCGGTCATCTTGTAGAGTTCGTAGGCCTTCCCGCTCTGGTCCTTGAGCTTGAAGTTGGCGACCTTCGCGATCGGCAGCGAATGGTTGGTGATGCCGGGCGCATGCGCGCTGGCGGGGTGCTGTTCGTCCACATTAGCAGCAGGCGCGGGGGCCGGCTTGACGGGCGCCGCCATGTCCATGCCGGCATGATCGACCGAAGCATGATTGGCCGCTGCAGGGGCCGGCGTGGAGGTCGATTCGGCTGACGTCGCCACAACAGGCGCGTCCATGGCCGCAGGCGTCGCCGCCGCGCTTTCCGGCGAAGCGCCCGTGGCCGCCGTGTCGCCGCCTGAGCACGCAGCTACCGACAGGGCCAGGGCGGCGATGGCTGTGGTCGTGAAAATCCGGCTGAGCATGGGGGAGCGCTCCTCTTGCCTTACGTGACGTTGGGCTGCCGCAATATCGTTCAAGCCCCTGACAGCGTCAAACCGGTCTGCCCGCTTCACACCGCCTTGTGTTCCGCCTTGAGCAGCCGGAGAGGCCAAAACGCTGTTCCAGGGCCTCGAAACGAAAACAGGCGGCCGAAGCCGCCTGTTGCGTAGATTTGTCGTGTCGCGAAGGCCTAGAAGGTTTGCTTCACGCCGATCTCGAACGTGCGGCCCAGCGGGCTGCCCATGCGAGGATCGTAGCCGAGTTCCTGGCGGGACTGCGGCGGATCCTCATCCGTGATGTTGGCGATCGTCGCCGTAAGGCGCAGATCCTCGGTCACGCGGAAGAGATAGGTGAAGTCGTATGCCAGCCAGTCACCGCTTTCCACGCCGTAGCTCGTGAGGCCGTAGGGGGTCAGGGTGCCGGGCTGGAAGCCGCCGGGCGTGGTCGGGCCGCGCTCGTCCGTGACGCCCGAAGTGAACTGGGCTCCCAGCCGGAAATTGTGCTGGTCCAGCGCGTAGTTGAGACTGGCGTTCATACGTAGTTCCGGCGAAGCGTTGCCGACAACCAGGAAGTTCAAGAAGCCGACGCGCTCATCGAGCGGCGCGATTTGAAAGCCGTCCAGGGTCGTGGCCGAGTTCTCGTCCATTGTGACGTAGGTGGCAGTCGCCGAGGCGGTCAGGTCTCCCGGTCCAACCGGCAGGGTGTAGTTAACCTGAACGTCATAGCCGGCGATGTGCTGACCCGGTCCGTTTCCGAAGTCGGTCCGGATCGAGTTCAGCGCGTTGGCTTGCGTCACGCCCTGAGTACATCCGCCGCCATTGAAGGTGACGCGGCTGATCAACGGGTGCGAGCAATCGGCGTAGGCCGTGCCATTGTTGACGGTAGTGCTGGTGGCAACGCCGCTTTGTGTAGCGAAAGCCATTGCGGTGGTCGGGCTGGCGACGCCCGCAGCCGTCGGCCCGTAACGGAAGACACCGTCCGCAATCTGGTTGGCCGCGGCCAGGAGGCCGAGTTCGTCCTCTGTCTCGATGTCGAAGTAATCGACAATGATCGAGAGGTCGTGGTCAGGCGCAAAGCCTTCGGACTGCCAGATAGCGCCGACGTTCCACGCCAGCGCTGTTTCCGGAACCACATCGTTGCGGACGACGGTCTGTGCTCCCAGCCAGTTGCCGCCTGCGCGGGTAAAGCTGTTGACGCCATTGTTGACTTCGCCGGGGATCAGGCCTGCCGGCGGCGCCTGGTAGTTGGTGCCGTAGGAGCCGCGAAGCGACAGCGGTCCCCAGACGTCCCACTTGCCCGACACCTTGTACACCGTCGAGCCGAGGCCGCCCGAGAACTCCTCGCGGCGAACAGCCGCCTGGAGGTTCACGTTATCCAGCAGCGGAATCTGCATTTCGCCAAAGAACGAGTACTGTTGCTGGTCGGCATAGTCCGGGATGTTTGTTCCGAAGAACACGAACGGTCCGGGTGAGTCCGGCGTGCAGCCCACGAACAGCGGATCGGTGGTAGGACGGGGTGTCGCCGTCGTCGTCTGTGGCGTCCCGAGCGGCGGGGCGACACCGACGGTCCGGTTAGCCGGCTGGTCACAAGCCTGGTTGCCATTGTAGAACGGGCTGCTCACGATCTCGCGGAACTCGAGCTGGCGAACCTGCCCGCCGAGCGCCCAACCGATCTCGCCGCCAGGCAGCTGGATGCCGGACATGCCATTGAAGACGAGGTCTCCGGTCAGGCTGGAGTTGATCGTCTCGGTGGCGCGATCGTCGAACAGCCAGCGCGCCACATCCTCACGGTTCTCCGACCCTGGAATGTAGGACGGGTTGTTGAGGCTGAGTTCCGGCTGGTTCGGGAAGCTGGAAGCAAACGGGTTCCAGTAGTAGCAGCCGAACGCCGCACGAGCAGCAGCGGTGGTTCCGACGGTCGAGTTCTGGATGCCGAACTGGTTCGGATTGTCATCGCCCAGCGTGCAGTTCGGGCCGCCGAAGCCCGCGAGCGCGTCCTGCAGACGGAAGCCGATGACGTCGGGCGAGTCCTGGTAGGCGATGGCCTGGTTGTAGGTGATCGCGAAGTCGTAGCCGATGTCCTTGGCCATGCCGGCCCAGTCGCCGAGATTGCCGTTGATGCCGGACGTGACACGCCAGATCTGGTTGTCGATCTTGGAGGGAACGCCGAAGCCGTTGCCGTCGCCGAAGAACGGGTTGCCGCCGTGCGCGAACGCCCGGTAGGTGAGCGCCGAAACGCCGCCCGTAGCAGCGGCCGCGCCAGCCGACATGCCGCCAGCAGCGACCCGCTGGTTGAGGAAGGCCTGCACGTTAGGGTTGGTCGATGGTGCATAGAACTGCCACGTCGCGCCCGTCGAAATCCCCGGTCCACGAATGACAGGCTGCGCGGGCGAACCAAACACCTGCGGCGACATTACCTGGCCGTAGGAAGCCTCGAAGTGGAAGTCCATATTCTCGTTAACCGCAGCATTCAGCTGCGCAAACCCACGATAAATGTCGTTCTCTTCGACCAGATTGTAGTATGAAATGTAATTGTATGCACAGGCCGGAATGCCTGTCGCAACGCCGTTCGGGTTGTAGACGCCGCCCACCGCTTCGCAGCTGGCCTGCGTGAAGTTGCGCTGAAGGCCCGCGACTGCGCTGCCGAACTCGCGATCCTGAGCCGTGGCGAGGGGGCCTGTCGTATAGAACGCCGGACGAGCGCCGCGCGGAAGCCAGGTTGCCACGTTCGTCAGCGTCGACCACGGGGCCGGGTTGACGCCATACGATCCAGCCGCCCAATCACGCTCTTCCGATTCCAGGCGCGAACGGTGTTCCCATTCCGCGGACCACAGGAAGTTCACGTCGCCGTCGCCGACGCCGCCCAGGATGCTGAGGCCGTAATCGCCATCGGAACCGTCGATGTACTTGTACTGGCCGCCCACTTCGAGGCCGACAAAGTCATCGCGGGTGATGAAGTTGACCACGCCGCCCGTTGCGTCGGCGCCGTAGATGACCGCCGCGCCGTCTTTCAGCACTTCCGTGCGAGCGATGGCTGCGGAAGGAATGTTCGAGGTGTTCTGGCTCATCCTGCGGCCGTTCAGCAGGACCAGCGTCTTGTCGGCGCCGAGGCCGCGCAGGTTGTAGTTGACCGAACCAGTGAGAGCAGCGCCCGAGAAGTAGTAGGCTTCGCCCGTGGTCGGACCGGAGATCGTCAGGCTCTTGGCGAACTCAAGCGCGGTCGGAGCGCCTTGTTGTTCGAGATCTTCCTGCGTGAACACCTCAACCGGCAGCGCAGCGTCTTCGGCGCTGCCCTGGATAAACGATCCCGTGACGATGACGCGGTCGGCATCGTCACTTTCCTCAGCAGGCGGCTGTGGTCCGGAAGTGACGGTGTCCTGAGCCCAGGCCGGAAATGCACCAGCCAAACCAAAGATAAGCGCAGCGCTGGACGCGCCGCGGAGCGTGAACTTCATAACAGTAACCTCCCCGTGCTGAGTCTGTTGGCGACTCTTGCAGTCACTGTTGACTGCATTGAGACGTCACGTCAACCGAACGCCCTGCCACACGATCGATTTTCTCCCGGCGTCGCGCAGCGCTCAGCCTTACCGGCGAGCCGGCGCGAGGTTGTCGGAATTCATTTACGTGATCGGTATGCCGTTACGGCATGAACGGGTTAGCGTTCATCGCCATCGCGGCATTCGGGACAGACATCGTCTTCGTTGCTTGAATGTCGCAACAAATGGCAATCCACACAGGCTTGATGTCGGCATGACACGGCGGTGAGGAGCTCTCCTGACTTCGAGTTGAACGCGAACCGAGAAGACACGGCGCGTTTTCTCGTTTTTGATGTTTGACGGTGGCTGCATTCGCGGACTTATGTGCGTCGATGATCGTATTCACGGGTCGGCGGGCATGCTCGAACTGAAAGAGGTGTCGCGCCGCCACAACGGCGTCGATCACCTCGCCGGAATCTCCATGCGGATCGAGAGCGGCGTGATGAACGTGCTGCTCGGCCCCGCGCGCGCGGGCAAGACCAGCCTGATGCGCGCGATGGCGGGTCTCGATCGCCCCGGCAGCGGCGAAGTCTGGTTCAACGGGGTGGATGTCACCGGCGTTGCTATCGCGAAACGAAACGTGGCGATGGTCTACCAGCAGTTCATCAACTACCCCGGCTGGACCGTGCGCCAGAACATCGCCTCGCCGCTGAAGGTGAAACGCACGCCTGCCGCCGAAATCGAACGAGACGTGCAACGTGTGGCCGAGCTGTTGCGCCTGACGCCCTATCTCGATCGCAAGCCGCTCGAGTTGTCTGGCGGCCAGCAGCAGCGCGTCGCCCTGGCGCGCGCGATCGTCAAGAACGCTGGCCTGGTCCTGCTCGACGAACCGCTTGCCAACCTCGATTACAAGCTGCGCGAGGAGTTGCGCGCCGAACTGCCGAAACTGTTCGCCAACTCAGGCGCTGTGGTGGTCTACGCGACGACCGAACCGCTTGAAGCCCTGTTGCTGGGCGGCATGACGGCGACCATGAGCGAGGGGCGCGTCACGCAATTCGGTCCAAGCCACGAGGTCTATCGCTCTCCGCGCGATCTCGTCACAGCGTCGACCTATTCAGACCCGCCGCTCAACATCTTCCCGGTATCGGCCGCCGCAAGGCCCGCCCGCTTCCCGGGCGCGGCCACACTCGCCGTCCGGCCACACCATGTTCGCCTGGCGCCGAGGTCAGGAGATGCTGACGCCTATGCTGCGACGGTGAGTTCCATGGAAACCAACGGTTCGGAAACCTTCGTGCACCTGCGTGTGGGCGAGGCGCGCTGGGTCATGCTCACACATGGCGTGCATGCCTATGAGATCGGTTCTGCGCTCACGGTCCATGTCGAGCCAGACGACGTCCTGTCGTTCGATGCAACCGGCCGCACGATCAGCACCGCACGCAAGGCGGCCTGAAGCATGGCCCGCATCGACCTGCAGAAGATCCGCCACGCTTATGCGCCTGATCCCAAGTCAGACGCCGACTATGCGCTGAAGCTGGTCGATCAGTCGTTTGACGATGGCGGCGCCTATGCACTGCTTGGGCCATCGGGCTGCGGCAAGACTTCGCTGCTCAATATCATGTCCGGCCTTGTGGCGCCGACCGAAGGCCGCGTCCTCTTCGACGGCGACGACGTAACCGACCGTCCCACCGAAAAGCGCAATATCGCGCAGGTCTTCCAGTTTCCCGTCGTCTACGACTCGATGACCGTCCGCGAGAACCTCGCTTTCCCCCTGCGCAACCGGCGCATGAAGCCCGACGACATCGCCCGCCGCGTCAACGAAGTGCTCGACCTTGTCAGCCTCACCGCGCTCGCAGATCGCCGCGCCCGTGGCCTCACGGCGGACGAGAAGCAGAAGATCTCCCTCGGCCGCGGCCTCGTGCGCTCCGACGTCAACGCCATCCTGTTCGACGAGCCGCTGACCGTCGTGGACCCGCAGGTTAAGTGGGAGCTGCGCGCCAGCCTGCGCGACGTCCACCGCCGCACGCGCACCACCATGGTCTACGTCACCCACGACCAGACCGAAGCGCTCACCTTCGCCGACAAGGTCGTGGTGATGTATGACGGCGAAATCGTGCAGGTGGGCTCGCCCGCGGACCTGTTCGAGCGTCCCCAGCACACTTTCGTCGGCCACTTCATCGGATCGCCCGGCATGAACATCATGCCCGCCCGGGTCGAGGGCGCCAGCATCCGCCTCGGCGCATTCAGCGTGCCGCTCGCGTCGGCCCCGCGCCTCAAGGCGCAGAAAAAACTGGAGCTCGGCGTCCGCCCCGAATTCGTCCGCCTCTCCGCGACCGGCATCCCGGCCACGATCGTCCGCATGGAAGACGCCGGCCGCTACCGCGTCGCCCACCTCGACATGCTGGGCCACCCGGTCGCCGCCATGCTGCGGGAAGGCGAGGCGGCCCCCGCCGCCCCACACATCGCCTTCGATCCGGCAGGCGTGCATCTCTACGCCGACGGCTGGCGCGTCGATCTCGGCGGAGCTGCCCAATGAAGCCCGTCAACCAGAAAGCCTGGTTCCTCGTCGCGCCCGTGCTGCTGCTCGTGGCGTTCACCGCCATCATCCCGCTGATGACTGTGGTGAACTACTCGGTGCAATACGTCGCCACCAACGCGCAATTCCACTGGGTCGGCGATCTCTGGTATCGCGAGGTGCTGCACTCGGAGAAATTCTGGAACGCCCTTTGGCGCAACCTCGTCTTCTCCGGCATCATCCTCGCCATCCAGATTCCGCTCGGCGTTTTCATCGCGCTGAACATGCCGCGCAAGGGGTGGGGCGTGCCCGCCTGCCTCGTGCTGATGTCGCTGCCGCTGCTGATCCCATGGTATGTCGTCGGCATGATCTGGCAGATGTTCGGCCGCGTCGACATCGGCCTGATGGGCGTCATGCTGCGCGACTTCGGCTACAATTACGAAGGCGACCCGATGGACGCCTGGTTCACGCTGATCATCATGGATGTCTGGCACTGGACCAGTCTCGTGGCGCTGCTGGCCTACGCCGGCCTCGTGTCGATCCCCAACGCCTACTACCAGGCGGCCCGCATCGACGGCGCGTCCGGCTGGCAGGTCTTCCTGCATGTCCAGCTCCCGCGCATGGCCCGCGTCCTCACCATCGCGGTCCTGCTGCGCTTCATGGACTCGTTCATGATCTTCACAGAGCCCTTCGCCGTCATCGCCGGCGGCGACCCGGTCTTCCTCTCCACCGAACTCAGCCAGACGGTCGAGCTTGGCCAGAGAGCAGCCATGTCGATCATCTACTTCCTGATCATCCTGCTGCTCAGCTGGGTCTTCTACACCGTGATGACGCGCGACGATGGCGAGCCGATCCAGCCGAGGAGTGCGCCATGAAACAGGGCCGCTTCGCCTGGCTCGTCCCGGCGCTCTACATCCTCTTCCTGATGACGCCGATCTACTGGCTCGTCGCGATGAGCTTCAAGACCAACCTCGAAATCACCACCCGCTTCACGCTCTTTCCGGAAACGTTCAACCTCGACAACTACGTGAAGATCTTCTCGGATGAACGCTGGCGCGCCGTCTTCGCCAACTCGCTGATCTATGTCGGCCTCAACACCGTCATTTCCATCGCTGTGGCCCTGCCGGCCGCCTACGCCTTCTCGCGCTACAGATTCTTTGGCGACAAACACCTGTTCTTCTGGCTGCTCACCAACCGCATGGCGCCGGCTGCCGTGTTCACCCTGCCATTCTTCCAGCTCTATTCCGCCTTCGGCCTGTTCGACACGCACATCGCCGTCGCGTTGGCGCATTGCCTGTTCAACGTGCCCCTCGCAGTCTGGATTCTCGAAGGCTTCATGAGCGGTGTCCCGCGCGAGATCGACGAGACGGCCTATGTCGACGGCCACTCCTTCCCAAGCTTCTTCGTGAAGATCTTCATGCCGCTGATCGCCAGCGGCATCGGCGTCGCAGCCTTCTTTTGCTTCATGTTCTCCTGGGTCGAATACCTGATTGCGGATTCACTCGCCCGCTCCGCCGTCCTGCCGATCACCACACGCCTGCAAGCGCTGTCGCAAGCGTCCGGCACCGACTGGGGCGTCCTCGCGGCGGCGGGATCACTCACGCTGATCCCCGGCGCCATCGTGATCTGGTTCGTCCGCAACTACATCGCGAAGGGTTTTGCGCTGGGACGGGTGTAGAGCAGGTCATTCTTGGTGCAATCGCGCCCTGGCTTGTCATCCCGGCCGAAGCGCACAGCGCGAAGAGCCGGGACCCATTCCTCCGCTATCGTATTTTCACGATGGTTCCCGGGTCGCGCTGCGCTTGCCCGGGATGACAACCCGAGAGCGTTGCGCCATGTCGAGGTCTTCAACTCGGAATGATCCCGCTCTAGCCTGAAGTCGAACAGCCGCAGACAACCGTCACGCGCCTGTCACGCCATGATCGGACCTTGGCGCGTCAACCGAAGCGGAGATCGCCGTGCAACGCCTCCTTGTATCCCTTGTCTCGACTGCCTTACTTGCCGCCTGCACGAGCATCGCGCCCGCGCCCGCAGACGGCCTGAACAACACCCTCCGCCTCAACCAGATCCAGGCCGTCGGCACACACAACTCCTACAAGCTGAAGATCGCCGATCCCCTCATGGCGCTGATCAAGGAGCGCAACGCGCAGACGGCCTTCACGCTCGACTACTTCCATCGCCCTATCGTCGAACAACTGGATGCTGGCGCGCGCCAGGTCGAGATCGATCCGCTCGACGATCCGGAAGGCGGCGGGTTTGCTGATCCGCTCGGCGTCCGCCTGCTGGCCGAGAAGGGTGTGACCATCGAACCGCCCGATCGCGCGGCGCTCGCCAAACCCGGCATCAAGGTACTGCACGCATCCGACATCGATTTCCGCTCCAGCTGCCCCACCTTCGTGAACTGTCTCTTTCAGGTGAAGGCGTGGTCCGACGCCAATCGTTCGCACACGCCGATCCTGATCATGATCAACCCAAAGCACACGCCGATCTCGTGGGAGGGCGCGACGCCCGTGCGCCCGTTCGGCAAAGACGCATTCAACCGCATGGAAGCCGAAATCCTTTCCGTCTTCACGCGCGACCGCATCGTCACGCCGGATGAAGTGCGCGGCACGCACGCCACGTTGCGGGAAGGCGTGCTCGCTGGCGGCTGGCCCACACTCGGCCAAGCGCGGGGCAAGGTGATCTTCGTGATCGACGATGCGCCCGCCCGCTGGGCCGCCTATGTCGATGGTCACCCCTCGCTGAAAGGCCGCGTCGCCTTCGTCGGCGCCAGCGCCGGCGCGGCGTTCGAGGCGCCCGAGGCGGCCATCCTCGTCATGAACGAGCCGCACGAGGACGAAACGCTTATCCGCGAACGCGTCGCCGCCGGCTTCGTCATCCGCACCCGCGCCGACGCCGACACACGCGAAGCCCGCTCCGGCGACACCAGACGCCGCGAAGCCGCACTCGCCTCCGGCGCCCAGTTCATCTCCACCGACTACATCTGGCCCGACGCGCGCTTCGGCACGGGCTACGCCGCGAGGCTTCCCGACAATGCTGCAGCGCGGTGCAACCCTGTAAATGCTCCAGCAGGCTGCGGCCAGCGCTAGGGCCGTCCGCCCGCCCCCTGTGACTCCCCTGCAAATCTGCTATCGTCGCGCTGTCAAACGCCCCGATCGGCACAAGAGGGCGCAGGGCAGATACGAGTAGAAACGCAAAAATCAGAGCCAGGAGAACAACATGGCCAGCAGATACGGATACACCCCTCCCGACGCCGTCAATGCACGCAAGGAAGCCCAGGGCCGCCAGATGACACTCGTCGGCGCCGTCCTCGTCGGCTTCGGCGGCATCGGCATCATCCTTTCGACCATTCTTAAAGTCGTGTGGCTGGGAATTCTCGGCGGCCCCATCGGCGCGCTGTCCTGGCTTGCGCTCCTGATCGGCGCCGGCGTGTTCTGGTGGGGCTTCACCACCATCCGCGACGCCCGCGCGAACCGGCGCTGACGCATGCCGGCTGAGCCCGCCGCTGCTTCCACACCCGACGACGCACGCCTGAAAAAAGGTCAGCGTCAGTTCATGACCGGCTTGGCCCTAGTCATGATCGGGATGGTGTTCGGCGGCGGGCTCGCCATGGTCTTCTACTTCCTCGGCCAGCGCCCCGGCGCGATCGTCTCGGCCGTCATCGGCATCGGCGCGATCCTGCTTGGCGTCGTGATGCAGGCCTCGGCCGCCAAAATCCTGCGGAGCAAGGCGCCATGACCTTCGCCTGGATGGGCTGGACGCTGCCGACGGCTGTGTTCTTCGGTTTCATCGCGTTGGCCCTTGTCACGCTGGGCGTGCTCACCCGGCTGGCCCCCAACAACCAACCGCGCGTCGGCATCCTCGGCGTCGCCACCCAGCGTGGCGACCGCTTCTTCCTCACCCTGCTCGGCGCTGCCTTCATCCACCTCGCCTGGATCGGACTTGTCCCCAAGGACGTCCCGCTCTGGTTTGCAACCATGGCGTCCGTGGTTTACGCAGGACTGGTTTTCCGGTTTGTTTGAAGCTGGCCGGTTTGTTTGAAGCCGGAATGCGTCCGAAGCCGTAAGAGCTTCGCAAGGGAGGAATTCATGTCTGTATCGCGCCCGCGCGGGCTGTTGCTCGCCATGGTGTCTGCGATTGCGCTGGCGGCCTGCGGGCCACAGCAGCCTGTCGCCAGCAAGGACCCCAACCCGAACGCCGCCACGGAGATCGCCAAATTCCTCGACGCCGAGATCGGCGAGTTGTCGACGCTCGATCGCGCCGGGCAGGAAGCCGAACTCAACTGGTTCGCCACCGCCGCCGCGCCCTATCAGGGCATGGAAATCACGGTCGTGTCGGAGAACATCTCCACGCACGAATATGAATCCCGCGTCCTCGCGCCCGCCTTCAGCGCCATCACGGGCATCAAGGTCACGCACGAGCTGATCGGCGAGGGCGACGTCGTCGCCAAGCTCGAACAGCAGATGCAGTCGGGCCAGAACATCTATGACGCTTACGTCAACGACAGCGACCTGATCGGCACGCACTGGCGCTACCAGCAGGTCCGCAACCTAACCGACTGGATGGCCGGCGAGGGCAAGGCCGTCACCAATCCGGGGCTCGACATCGCGGATTTCGTCGGCGCCAGCTTCACCACCGCGCCCGACGGCAAGCTCTACCAGCTGCCCGACCAGCAGTTCGCGAACCTCTACTGGTTCCGCTATGACTGGTTCACCAACGCGACCAACAAGGCCGACTTCAAGGCCAAGTACGGCTACGACCTCGGCGTCCCCGTGAACTGGTCCGCCTACGAGGACATCGCGGAGTTCTTCACCGGGCGCACGATCGACGGCAAACGCGTCTACGGCCACATGGACTACGGCAAGAAGGACCCGTCGCTCGGCTGGCGCTTCACGGATTCATGGCTGTCGATGGCCGGCAATGGCGACAAGACGAACGGTCGCCCCAACGGCTTCCCGGTCGATGAATGGGGCATCCGCGTCGACGACGCCTCGCGCCCTGTCGGCTCATGCGTTGCACGCGGCGGCGACACCAACGGCCCTGCCTCGGTCTACGCCCTCACCAAATACATCGACTGGCTGAAGAAGTTCGCGCCGCCCGCGGCACAGGGCATGACCTTCTCGGAGTCCGGCCCGATCCCGTCGCAGGGCGAGATCGCCCAGCAGATGTTCTGGTACACCACCTTCACCGCGGACATGGTGAAGGAGGGCCTGCCGGTCCTCAACGCTGATGGCTCCCCGAAATGGCGCATGGCCCCGTCGCCCCACGGCGCCTACTGGGAAGAGGGCCAGAAGCTCGGCTACCAGGACGCCGGCTCATGGACGCTGATGACCACGACGCCCACAGACCGCGCCAGCGCCGCCTGGCTCTACGCCCAGTTCGTCACCTCCAAGACGGTCGACGTGAAGAAGAGCCACACCGGCCTCACCTTCATCCGCGAAAGCACGATCCAGCATGCGTCCTTCACCGAGCGCGCGCCAAAACTTGGCGGCCTGGTGGAGTTCTACCGCTCGCCCGCACGCACGCAGTGGTCGCCCACCGGCACGAACGTCCCCGACTATCCAAAACTGTCCCAGCTCTGGTGGCAGAACATAGGCGACGCCGCCGCCGGCACGAAGACGCCGCAACAGGCGATGGACGCGCTCTGCAAGGCGCAGGAAGACGTGCTCGCCCGCCTCGAACAGCTAAACGTCCAGGGCGACAAGGGACCGAAACTGAACCCCGAAGAGCCCGCGCAGGCCTGGTTCGACCGCCCCGGCGCCCCCAAGGCGAAGCTCGCCAACGAGGACCCGGCCCCGGAGACGATCGACTACGACACGCTGATCAAGAGCTGGCAGAACTGACCGGACAAACAAATTGGCCTCGCGGGGTCGCCGCGAGGCCAAGTTTCCGGGTTGAGATCAATGGGACACGCGCTGCAGAGCGATCCGCCGCGCACGTCACAAATCCACGCACCCTTCATGACGCGGAAGCGGGACGCGTTCAATACCGGCTGGCCGGATTGTTTCTGTGACAGTTGTAAAACGCTGATCTTTCAGGCGCCAGACGCTGGGGTGATGTCTGAAAGACGGGCGTCGGCCCTCGGCTGCCCTTCAACCGGGTAGATCAGCGCTGGCGAAGAGGAAGGGAGAAGATACCCGATCTGCGCAGCGATGTTACTGCGTTGAAAAGTCTGCACCCGCATGGATGGCCCGACAAGTGATCGCCCCATCTCATCGTCACAGTGGGACGATTTTTGCGAATGATCCGCAAATGAACTCAGCTGCACGGGCGGCCCATCAGGGCGTGAGACACGGCGCTAGTGCACCATGAATGTGATAATCCGCTTGCCTTCCACCTCGCCATCTTCCAGGCGCTGGAACTCGATCGAGACATTTCCCGCCTGGAGCATTTCGTATTCGAACACCAAGGCAGCCTTGCCATCGGGTGTTGTTTCCTTGCGTGATCCGATCTGACCTACCGCAGGTTCGCCGGACGAGGCTGGCTGCCATGTGTCGGTTCCGGGCGAGGGCAAGACGGTGTTCGCGACGAACATCGCGCTCGCGCATTCGGCGACGAAGAAGACGCTGCTGATCGATGCCG
>JANOKS010000031.1:0-3425 GCA_031419455.1 Alphaproteobacteria bacterium | reverse complement strand
AATCTGCATGTCCGGTTCGATGAGCGGGATGTGGAAACGGAGCTACGGTCGAGCTGCTAAGGCACCGCCAGACGAAAGAGGCGGACAACAGATATGCCCGGCCTAACGCCACCGCGCCACATCTCGACTCTACCCCGAAGCTGCCGTTCGTCCTCGCATGATCTTCGCGGTACTGGGCAGGGAAGAGACGGTGATCCTGACGTGACGCTGACGCAGGACAAACGGACGCCGATCTACCTTCCGCTCGCGATGGAAGCCGCCCGCTTAGAGCTGTGTTCGTCCGCACACAGAAGACTTCCGTAGGGTCGTGAGGTACGGCGAGCGAAAAGCCTCTCGCGCACTCTCCTGACTGGCTTAAATGCCCATGCGCGCCACCAACAATGTATCGCAAATTTGCATCAAGAAGCACATTCGTGGGGCTCCGGGCCGCGTGCGCCTTGTGAATGACGAGCGCCCTGCTAGCCTTTGACAACGAGTTGTCTTGTGCGTCCACGCGCCTGTTGGGGTACGGGATTGAGCATCAGCGGGGATAAAGGTTCTTCATGGCCATTCTCAACATTAAACGCCGTCTTCTGGCGGGAACTGTTCTCATGGGCATCGCCCTGATGGGGGCGACGCCGGCATCGTTTGCCCAGCAGGCGTCTCAGCCGGCAGTTTCTGAATCGGATGATGTGATCGTTGTGACGGGTACGCGCCGGACCGACCGCTCTGTTACAGACTCCGCGTCTCCGGTGGACGTCATCGGCGGCTCGGAACTGGCTAATCAGCCGGCGATCAACTTGCTCGACATCGTGAAGAACGTCGTTCCGTCGTTCTACGTACCGCAGAACGCGATCTCCGACGCCTCCACGTTCGTGCGCGCGCCCTCCCTTCGCGGCCTTGGCGCAGACCAGGTCCTCGTGATGATCAACGGCAAGCGTTATAACCGCGCTGCGCTGGTTCAGGTCTACACGGGCGCCGACACGGCACTCTCCTTCGGCTCTCAGGGCGCGGATATCGGCAATATCCCGGCGATCGCCATCGACAACCTGCAGATCCTGCGGGATGGGGCGACCGCACAATACGGCTCTGACGCCATCGGCGGTGTCATCAACTATCAAATCTCAAGGTCCACTGGTTTCGAGGCGCAGGCCATTTATGGCCAGGCCTATGAAGGCGATGGCGTGCGCACGCAGCTTGCGGCCCGGGGCGGTCTTGACCTCGGGGGGAATGGCTTCGTCACGGTGGCCGCCGAATGGTTTGACGATGAGGGCACCAGCCGCGGCGCCACGCGTCCGATCGCGCTGGAGCTGGCGCGTACGAACCCGTCCGTCGCGAACCGCATTCCCAACGCGCCCGATGGTCCCGCGCAGATCTGGGGCTCCTCTCCAACCAATGGCTGGAAGGCCTTCCTGAACGCGGGGTATGACATCAGCGACGAGACGGAGCTCTATCTCACGGCCAACTTCGCCAGCAGCGAGGCCGATCAGAGCTTCAACTACCGCTCGCCGATCTCGGCGCCGGTTCCGCTGGTCGTTGATATCGGGACGGGCACCCCCTCGACCCGTTCGCCGGGTCGAAATGGCTCTTTCAATCCCATCTTCCTGACGCCCTGTCCGACCGGGAACCTCACCTGCCCGGCGGGTGGCTTCGTCAATGACGCCAACACATTCAGTTTTGCGACCGTCTATCCGGGCGGCTTCACGCCGCGCTTCATCGGCAAGGTCGATCAGGCCTACGGCACGGCCGGAATGCGGGGCACAGTTGACAGCGGCCTCACCTATGATGTGTCGGCCACTTTCGCGGAGAACTCGCTCGACCTTTCCATGAACCAGTCACTAAGCGCCTCTTATGGTCCCCAAAGCCAGACGAGTTTCGAGTTCGGCGAACTGATCCAGACCGAGCAGATCGTGAATGCGGATTTCACCTATCCGGTGAGCGTGGGCTTTGCGAGCCCCGTCACGCTATCGGCGGGCGCTGAATACCGGAACGAAGAGTATGAAAACACGCCCGGCGATCTCCAGTCGTACGGGGCCGGTCCTCACTCCCGCCAGCCGCTCTACAACTTGGTCTCTCCAGGCGTTTACACGCCTGCCCTGAACGCCGGCGGTCAGCAGATTGTCGCGACCCAGAGCCCGGCCGCGAGCGGTTACGGCGGCACCAGCCCGACCTTCGCCGGCAAACGCAGCCAGTCGAACTACGGCTTCTACACCGGCGCCGAGACAGACATCACCAGCCAGCTCAGCGTCGGGGCCGCTCTGCGCTGGGAGGACTATTCGACCTTCGGGTCGACCTTGGTTGGCAAGGTCAACGCAATCTACAAGGTGAGCGATATCTTTTCGGTGCGTGGGACTGTCGGCACGGGCTTCCACGCGCCGTCGCCGGGTCAGAACAACACCCAAATCGTCACAACCAACTTCCGGTCGGGCAACCAGGTTCAGACCGGCACCTATCCGGTGACGAGCGCGATTGCCCAGTACTACGGGGCGACCTCGCTTGATCCCGAAGAGTCCGTGAACTTCGGCGCGGGCTTCGTGCTCGAGCCGATGGATGCGCTGACCATCACGGTGGATGGCTACTCCATCAAGGTGCAAGATCGGATCGGACTCTCGCAGACCTTCACGGTGACCGCTGCGGACCTCGCGGCGCTCCCGGCTCTGGCTGTGGTCGGCGTCGACGGGGACGTCAACTACTTCACCAACGGGTTCGACGTGAAGACGGAAGGCGTCGATGCGATCGGGACCTACAATACGGAGCTCATGGGCGCGGACCTCACACTGTCGCTCGCCTATAACTACAACAAGAGCACGGTTACGGGCTTCAACCCGGCGGTGATCAGCGCAGCCCAACGCTCCAACATCTCCAACCTGGCGCCCAAGCATCGTCTGGTCGCTGCCGGCAGCTGGCAGATTGGTGATTTCACCATCAACGCCCGCGGCAACTACTACGGGTCGTGGTCGAATGAACTGGAGTATCCCGGCCAGACGTTCGGCGAGAAGGTGCTCGCCGATTTCGATGTGAGCTACACTTTCGCCGACCGCTACACGATCACGGTTGGCGCCAATAACCTGTTTGACGAGTATCCGGACGAGATCGCGGCTTCCACGGTGAACCCGATCTATGCCCTGACGAACAGCCTCGCCGACGGCCAGGTCTACCCGCGGTCGGGTGGTCCCTTCGGGATGAACGGCGGGTTCTGGTACACACGCCTGCGCATCACCTCCTGATCGCGCGGATCGCCTGAAAGAGACGAGAGCGGGAAGGCCCAGGCTTTCCCGCTCTTTCTTTTTGGGCTTCTACTTCTCGTCGTACGCCTACGCCGAGGGCCGCCTTGCGCGGCTTGAGCTGATCCCGAGGATGGCCGCTGCGACTAGTTTAGAGAGTAGGTCTCCAAGCTAGTCGCTAAGGGAGGCGGCGTGGAGATCATCGGGGGAGAACCGCGTCGG
>JANOKS010000030.1:0-65865 GCA_031419455.1 Alphaproteobacteria bacterium | reverse complement strand
CGCATCGACAAACCTGACGACCCGCTTCCTGAGGTCAGAGGAGTAGCTCTTGCCCATGATCCACCTCCACACTCGGTGAATCAGACTTCGCGACCGTCGGGAATCCCCTTTCGATTCCTATTTCAGGCACGTCGCTCTAGCTCAGTTCCTGATCCGCACCCCGACAGTCACGTTCGCCGGCTCACCGGGGAAGTAGCGATCCGCCCCCTGTGCGAAGTCGGCGCGGTCCGCGTAGCGCTCATCAGTGATGTTGCGGACGACCGCGAAGGCCTCCAGCGCATCCGAGAAGCGCCAGGCGCCGCGGAGGTGGGCGATCAGGTGGCCGTCATAGGCGGCGGTGTTCGCGGCGTTAGTGAAGTACTCGCTGACATACTCCGCGCTGAGGCCCAGTGAGAGATTGCTGCCGACCCAGCTGAGGCCGGCGTCAGCCAGCCATTCAGGCGCAGTGTCGATCTCGTTGCCATCCACGATATCTTCCGCCGCAACCACGACGTTGCGGTTGAAGTCATAGAGCTGCTCCGACCACGCCGCATTGGCGTTCCATTCGAGCCGCCCGCCGGCGACTTCGCCCAGCCCACCCGACAGCGAGGCTTCGACACCGAGATGGCGCGTCTTGCCATCGGGAACGTTGAGGCCATCGGAGTCGCGGAAGAAGAAGTTGTCCTTGTTCATGTGATAGACAGCGACGTCGTAGTCGATGCCGGCGAAAGCGCCGCGCGCGCCCACCTCATAGCTGTCGAGCGTTTCGACTTCGAGGCGCTGGATCGTCTGCAGGTTCTGCAGGCGGTACTGGTCCGAGGTCTGCGGCGCCCGCTCGCCCCGCGCATAGTTGGCGTAAACCACCGTGTCCGCAATGCCGGTGTAGGCAACGCCAACCTTCGGTGTCAGTAGCTCAAATTCATCCGTGCGGCTCGGGGCGACGCGGAAACGGCCGCGCGTGCCGGGCGCGACATTGGTGTTGTAGTCCCACTGGTGCGCCTCGCCGCGCACGCCGGCGAGCAGGCTCCAGTCCGGCGCGAAATCCCAATCGACTTCGGCGTAGAGCCCGGTGGTCCAGGTCTCGACGTCGTAGTCGTAGTGCGTCCCTTGCGGGAAGGTCGGGTTGGCAGGCGGCCCGCCGAAGCTGGGGCGGGTCTGCACTTCGCTGAGGAAGCCGTTTGCGATCTGGAAGTCGCCGCCGATCGACCAGCGGAAATTGTCAGGTCCGAAGTCATAGCGCGTCATGACGCCGAGAAGGTCGTGGCCGTTTTCCTCGGTAGACTGGTCGGGCAGGAAGTGCTGGATGAACTTCATCCGCTGCACAGTGCCGAACGGGGTGATGATGAGCGTGTCGCGGCCGATGTTCGTCTCGAACCGCACGTTGGCGCGCGCAGCCCAGGCGTCGCGATAAGCTTCGGGGTTCGGGTTGGTGGTCGCAATGTCCTCGTCCTTGTAGACCTCCGGCCCCTGGATGAAGCCGGCGGTTTCCTGGTTGAGGTTCACGGCGGCGAACGTCGCCACCGCATTCCACGTCTCGCCCTGCACCTTGGAGCGCCAGGTCAGCTTCTGCTGGTCGACGCCCGACGCATCGCGCCAGCCGCCATCGTCCGTCACGGACAACCCTACCCAGCTGTCGATGCCATTGGTGGTGAAGTTCGCCGTCGCGTCGGCGCGATAGCGCATCAGCGAGTTGCCGCTCAGGGTGAGCGTTTGGCCGGTCTGCGCGCCCGGCTCGGGGTCGATGAAGTTCATCAGGCCGTGCACGGCGTTGGAGCCATAGCGCACGGATGCCGGGCCGCGCACAACCTCGATCGCCTCTGCGGTCTCGTGATGTACCTCGAACAAAGCGTTGACGTTGCCGAACACGGCGGCGCGCGTCGGCACGCCGTTCTCGAGGATCAGGAACGAGCCCTGCCCCGCGCCGGCCGGCAGAACGGGCGAGCGGATGGCGACCAGCAATTCCTGGCCCGAGTTCATCTGCACGTTGACGCCGGGAATTGTGTTCAGGATTTCAGCCGGGTGATTGGCGGCCACTTCCGCGATCGTTTCGCTCGTCACGACCGAATAGGCGCCCGGGTCCGTCTGCAGGCGGTCGCCATGGATGATCACGACGTCGGCATCGGCCGGAGCAGGCGTGGCGGCGACGGGCACAATCTGAGCCTGCGCCGGCGCGGGGGACGAGAATGAAGCAATAGCTGTCGCCAGGACCAGCCAGCTTGCTGTCGAATACGTTGCCCGCAAGGGTATCTCCCGTGTCACACGGCGCTGATTTGCACGCGGCTCCAGCCAGACCAGAGCGGTCTGGAGCCGTAAAGTGCATTCGCCTCGGCGGTTGTTTACCTCTTTCCGCGCCGCCGACTAGTGCATGGAAACTACGGAGTTTGCCCGCTTGGGCTCACAGGCGCCGCAGGGGCCTCTGGCGCCGGAGTTGTGATCGGGCTTGAGGGGGCGACCGGGGGCGGTGCGGAGTCCGTAGCGGCAGGCGCGGGCTCCGCTGGGGTAGGTGTGAGGTTAGCCGGAGATTCGAGTGCCGGCGCGGCGACTTCGGCGGACGCGAACAGGCCATAGGGGAGCGATGCGACGACTGCGGACGCCATGATGGTCGCCAGCGTGCCGGAGAACAGCGTCTTCCAGGCGAGCGACAGGAAGTCCGGTCGCCTTTCGGGGCACATGATGCTGAGCCCGCCGATCAGGATGCCCATCGAGCCAAAGTTGGCAAAGCCGCAGATGGCGTAAGTCACGATCGTCCGCGTGCGCTCGGTCAGCTCGGCGCCCTGCGGCCCGCCCAGATTGATGAACGCCACGAACTCGGTGAACACCGTCTTCTGGCCAACAAACGTGCCCGCCTTGGCCGCTTCCTCCAGCGGCACCCCGGCCATGTACATCAGCGGCGCGAAAAGCCATCCAAGGATGAGGTCGAGGCTGAGCGGCTGGGACAAACCCGTCCAGCCCACGGGGATCACGCCCAACAAGGCGTTGCCGATATACACCAGCGCCAGCGCCGCGATCAGCATCGTGGCGATGTTCCAGATAATCGCGATGCCGTCCGTGGCGCCAGAGGCGAAGGCGTCCATGGTCGAGTGATACTTGAAATCAGTCTCGCCCGACGATTTCGAGATCTCCTCCGTCTCGGGGATCATCACCATGGCAAGCGCCACGGCAGCAGGTGATGCGATGATCGACACCGTGATCAGATGCGCGGCGACCGCAGGGAGCGAGTCACGCAGCAGCGTGACGTAGACCACCAGCACAGAGCCGGCGATCGTGGCGAACCCCGTCGCCATGACGATCAGCAGCTCCGACCGCGTCATCACTTTCAGATAGGGTTTGATTAGCAGCGGCGCTTCCGTCTGCCCCATGAAGATGTTGGCCGCGACCGACAGGCTGGTCGGGCCGCCCATGCCCATCGTGCGCTGGAACACGAGTGCGAAAGCGTTGGTGATGGCCTTGAGGATGCCCCAGTGCCACAGAATGGCTGACAGCGAGCCGATGACGATCACCAGCGGCAGCAGTTGAAAGATGAAGATTGGTCCCGGCGAGCCGACCAGTTTTTCCCACGCCGCCTGGTCGCCGATGACGGGACCGAAGACGAAGGCCGTGCCCTCGCGCGTCGCGGCGATCAGCACGTTGATGCCATTGTTGATGCCATCGAGGCCCGCGCGGATGATCGGCACGCCGAACAGCAGCAGCGTGAAAGCGTACATCATGGCGGTCGCGCCAAGCACGATCTTCCACGGGAATCTGCGCTTGTTCTCCGACAGCAGCCAGGCAATACCGGTGATGACGAACAGGCCAAGTATCGCCCGGCCGTTGTCCCAGCCCCATTCCATGTTCATGTCCCGCCCGCCCTCTATTCCAGTCTACTTTACAAGTTCGTCCGCGAGCGCTGTGGCGCCGTAGATATGCCTCAGGGCGCCGACAATGGCCTGGCTCGACACGGACACCATCCGGTTGAGTTCCGGATCAAAGCCATACGAGCCGCCGGTGGAGTGGATGTTGCCGTCGAAGGCGAGGCCGATGATGCGGCCCTGCCTGTTGAGCACAGGCGAGCCTGAATTGCCGCCGATGATGTCGTTGGTGGACACAAAGTCGTACTGCATCTCGGTCGGCAGCTTGGTCTCGCCGCCGACCCAGCGCTTGCCAAGATTGAACGGATAGGCGCCCGTGGCGCGCTTCCACAGCCCGCCGACCTGCGTGAACGGCTCGATCTTGCCATGCACTGGATCATCCCACCCCTGCACCACGCCATAGGACAGGCGCAGTGTGAACGTGGCGTCCGGATAGATGTTCTGGCCGAGCACATCGAACCGCAGGCTCGCGACCTTCTCCGCCGCAACCGATGTCGGCCCCGTGACCTCGGTTTCATAGCCCGCGCGCGCCTTGCGAGCCGCCTCGTCCATCATCCGCACGAACACAATCGCCGGATCGTTCGAGCCGGTAACCAGCGACCCGGCGTTCCACAGCCGGTTGCGGAAGGCCGCGTCGCCGACCTGCGAATTGGCGACGATGTCTGCAGCGATCTGCTGCGAGGTACGCGACCCGAACATCGCCTTCACCGCGGCATTGTCCGGCCCCAGATACTCGCGCGTCTTCTCCAGCCAGTATGCGATCACGACCTTTTCCAAGGCCGGATGGATCGGCGCCTCGGCCAGCAGGCTGCGCTCAACCGACGGCAGGCGCTGGTCGGAGAATTCCGGCAAACGCACGCCGTTTGCTTTTGCCCGTTCCGCCGTAGCGCGCACCAGCAAGCGAGCATCGGCCAACAGGACAGAGCCTGCGCCGAAGCGAACCTCAAGCATCTGGTACGGCAGGAACGCGCGTTTCTGCGCATCGACGATGCCCGCCAACGTGGTGAAGGGGTCGCCATACTTGCCGCGCAGCGACGCATTGCCGGCGAGCGCGTCCCTGAACTGCTTCTCCTGCGCGATCTTCACGCCGAAGAATGACGGCTCGACCAGCGCGCCGCGCTGGCCCTTGAACACCTTCAGCGAGTTCTCGAGATTCTGCAGCATGTCGTTCACTTGCCGCGCCTCTTCCTCGCCCCGGGTCGCTTCGTTGAGCAGCGCGCCGCGAAGCTGGGCGAGATACTCGATGCGCCATGGCAGGAAGTGATCGCGCTGGAATTCCAGTTGCGCATTGGTCAGCAGGCGCTCGGTCGAACCGGGATGCCCCGAGACAAAGATGAGATCGCCCGCCTTCGGCCCGGCCGTGTCGATCTTCAGCGGATCGCTGAACTTCACCGGCTGGCCGTTCCGGTAGAGCCGCAGCAGCGCCATGTCGAGCGCGTAGCGCGGGAAGTTGAAATTGTCCGGATCGCCGCCGAAGAACGCCGCCTGCATCTCCGGCGCAAAGGCAATGCGGACGTCGTCGAACCGGTCGTAGACATAGAGTTTGTACTGGCCGCCGCGGTACAGATTCACCACCTGGCAGCGCTTCGTGCGGTCCTCGCCACACGTCTCCTTCTCGATTGCGGATGTCTCCGCTGCACGAGCAGCGTTGGCGGAGGAAGCATCGACATTCGCGGTGGAGCGCTTCACGCGATCAGTCACATCAACGGTCGACTGCAGGATGGACGCCTCGAACCCAGGACAAATTTTCTCGTCCTTGCGGGCGGCCGTATAGAATCCATCGTCGAGATAGTCCCGCGTCGGGCTCGACAGGGCGCTGGTGCAATCGGTGACGCAGTGATGGTTGGTCATCACCAGCCCGTCCTTGGACACCACCGACCCCGAGCATCCGCCTTCAAGACGTACCGACGCCTTGCGCACGCGGTCGAGCCATTTCTGGTCGGGGGCGAAGCCATACAACTCCTTCACCTTCGCGGCGGGGAAATTGTCGAACGTCCACATGCCCTCGTCCGCGAGGGCGCGGGAGGCGACAAGGCCGGCTCCGGCGAGGAGCGCTGCGGCCAGAGCGTAGTGAATTCTCATGCGAGACGCATCCTGCGGCAGTGACCCCTTTGTGACAGACCCTAGCAGCGGACCGGGATGTCTCAAGCGATAAGGGTGCGGCCGTGAGACGCTTGTGCAACGGGAACCCGCCATATCGGCTGCGTTTGTGTGAGACCGGGTCGCGGCCGCCTGCTTTCCGAGCGGTTTCCGGCGCCCCCCCGGAATTCAACGACCTACCACGCCGTCTGCTCACCGCCCTCGCGCAGGTAGATCGACTGCTTCGGCTTGTCGAGCACGCGGTGCATCATCGGCATGAATGCGTCGAGCGGCATCGTGTTGTATGCGCCATCGAAGGCCGGCTGGTCGAACAGGTGGCAGAACTGCGCGCAGTATTCAAAGTGCGGATGGCCGCGATACTGGTCACGCATGTTCCGGTCGAGACCAAGGTGGTGGAAGAAATAATAGCCCTGGAAGATGCCGTGGTTGGCGACCATCCAGTGATTGGCGTCTGACACGAACGGCCTCAGGATCGCGGCGGCGATATCGGGATGGTTGTAGACCCCCAGCGTGTCGCCAATGTCGTGCAGCAACGCGCAGACGACATACTCCTCTTCCATCCCCGCACGATGCGCGCGCGTGGCGGTCTGCAATGAATGCTCCAGACGGTCGACCGGGAAGCCGCCGCAATCGCCCTTCAGCAGGTTGAGATGGGTGACGATCCGCCTGACATGATCCTGCGAGAACACGGCGTTGGCGGCGGCAATCTTCTGCCAGTCATCCGGCGTGGCGTTGGTGAAGGCCGTGAAGCCGGCCCGGCCCATGGGTTCGGCGTCATGATGCTCATCGTGTCCGGCGTCATGCGGCTGCGGCGGGGTCTTCAGATCGTCTGCCATGTTGGTACCGCTTGTTCAGGTTTGTTCGGACCCTAGCAGAGTCATCCCCGACTTGCACCGGGGCCCGTGAACGCGAAGTCTGGCCGGATCTGCAACGTCAAACTGGTCGAACATGGGTTCCGGGAACGGAAGGCTGCCACAACCATTAAGCGATTGTGTCTGGAGAATCCCATGCAGACCGATCTACACACGCGCGGTTCACTTCCTCTCGCACACGACCATTTTCGTGCAAGCCGCGGCCGAGAGACTGTATCCGATCAGGAAGGCGCGTTGCCGCCGGTCGCCGACCGCCGCGAAGCCGCAAGGCGCGCGTCCGGCCAAGCCATGCGGCACATCGCCGAAGCCGCGCGGCAGGCGCTCAAGGCTGGCAAGCATGCCACCACACGGACGATCGCCGCCGCGCGTTGGTCGGGCGAGCAAACGTTTCGTTACGCCACCGTTCTGAAGACGGCGTTCACTCGGCCAGCCGTAGCGCCGACAGCCATCGCTGACGGTTTCGGCGAGTTATCGCAATACGCCAGCGTTCCGAATCGTCTTTCAGCACTGGCGACGTTTTCCCAGGACCAGCACACGCTGGTCCGCGCCAGCCTCCCTGGCCGCCGCACGCATCAGGCCGGCAGCACAATTCTGGCGGAGGGCGAACAGACGCCGCATCCGACATTCATCCTGTCAGGCTGGGCGGCGCGCACTCGCGTCGAGAACGGCAAGCTGCATGTGCTCGGCATACTCCTGCCCGGCGACGGCATCTGCCTGTTCAGACCACCCTGCGCGGTGGCCAGCACCACGCTGATCGCGCTGACTACCCTCGAAACAGCCGAAGCCGGTCCGTTGCTGGAACTGGCGCAGGAAGCTGATGTCGACTCGCCGCTGCGCCTGTCGATGCATCGAGCGATGGCGGAGGACGAGGCCTTCCTCCTGAACCAGACAATGCGCCTCATGATGAAACCGGCGGCAGCGCGGCTCGCGCACCTGCTGCTTGAATTACAGTACCGCCTTGCGCGCGTGGGCCTCGCGACGGATACCGAAATGCCGTTTGCGCTCGACCGGCGGATGCTCGCTGCGGCGCTTGGTCTCTCACCGGGCGCGGTAGGCGGCGTGGTGCGCACGCTCGAACACCGGAAGATTGCCCGGTTTGGACACAACCGTCTGGTGATCCGGCGCGAGAGCATACTTCGCAAACTTGCGGGCTTCACACCGCCCGCCTTCTCGGAAGGCTCAGGACGGCGGCTGATCAGTGATGACTGCGCCGGCCACGCGTCTATCGAGCCCGGCCCGTGGATGGGCGCTTCCGCACGGCGCTCGTCGCAGGCGCAGGAAGTTCATCAGCATCCGACCTGACCTGGCCTATCCACGATTTGGCAATCGCCTTGAACGCCGGAATGCTGGCCTTGACCTGCGGCCCAACGCCAAGAGTCGCAATCGCCCTGTCTTTCCCAAGCCATTTCAGCAAACCCTTCGGATCCTCGATTCTGCTTGTCGTCTTGCCTGCCCTGGCGCCGAGATGAAGCACGAGTTGCAGGCTGTCGCGCGAGCGCAGGTTGACCGTCGCAAACCATTCCGTCGTGCGGAAGGACAGCGAGTTCCACTTCACGCCGTCAGTGATGGATTTGTCGACGGCGAGGATCGCCTTGCGAACAAGCTCGATCTCCACCTTCAGCGGATGGTTTAGGTCAGCCAGAAAATCATCCGCCGATGGCTCCGGCTTCTGCTTTCTTTCCGGCTTCAGCGCCACGCTCAACCCGCCAGAATCATCTGCGCCATGATGTTGCGCTGGATCTCGTTGGAGCCTGCGTAGATCGATGTCTTGCGGTTGTTGAAGTACGAACCGGCAGAGGTGATCAAGTGTTCAGGCGCCGGCAACGGCTCGTTCGAGCGGCCTTCGAGATGGGCGTAGGTGTCCTGCACGAACGGGCTGCCGTAGACGCCGGCGGCTTCCAGCACGATCTCAGTCACCTTCTGGCCGATCTCGCTTCCGCGCGTCTTCATCAGCGATGACATCGCGCCGACCGACTGGCCCGACGACAGCTTGTCGAAGATGCGGCGTTCGGTGGCGTCCAGCGCCTCGATCTGGATTTCGAGGTCGGCGAGCTTGCGCGCAAAATCCGGATCATCGAGCAGCGGCCGCCCGCCTGCCGTCTCGACCTTGGCGATCTCGCGCGCCTTGCGCAGTGCGTTGCGGTTTCCAGGCGAGTAGGCCGAGCCGCGCTCGAATGTCAGGAGGTATTTGGCGCAGGTCCAGCCTTCGCCTTCCTTGCCGACGAGATTTTCGACGGGGACTTTCACATTGTCGAAGAAGACCGAGTTGATCTCCTGGTCGCCGACCGGCGTATCGTCCAGCGTGTTGATCGGGCTGATCGTGATGCCGGGCGACTTCATGTCGACGAGGATGAACGAGATGCCGTTCTGTTTCTTCTCCTCCTTTGACGTGCGGACGAGGCAGAAAATCCAGTCGGCCCACTGGGCGTAGGTGGTCCACGTCTTGGAGCCGTTCAGGATATAGTGATCGCCCTCGCGCTTTGCAGTCATCGACAGGCTGGCGAGGTCCGACCCTGAGCCCGGCTCGGAATAGCCCTGGCACCACCAGACATCCGAGTTGCGGATAGGCGGCAGGAATTTCTTCTTCTGCGCGTCCGTGCCGAACTTCATGATCACGGGCGCACACATGCGCACGCCCATCGAACTCATGCGGGGCGCACCGGCGAGGGCCATCTCCATTTCGTAGATGTATTTCTGCGTCTGGTTCCAGCCGGGACCGCCATGCTCTGTCGGCCAGTTGGTGACCAGCCAGCCTTTCTCGGCGAGCTTCTTCTGCCAGGCCTTCTGATTCTTCTCGTCGAGCGAGCCGTTCTTCGACAGCGCCATGCGCTTCTTCAGATCGTCGGTATAGGTCTCCGCGATCCAGGCGCGGACTTCGTCGCGAAACTTCAGTTCTTCTGTGGTGAATTCCAGATCCATCTCAGCTCACCTTGTCCATGCGGGTGACGATCGGGGCGCCATCGAGGAACGGGCCCATGGCGCGGCCGAGACGCTTGAAATGCTCATAGGCGCGATGCGCATCGACCGCTGCGGCGTCGGCGTACTGTTCCATGAAGATGTACTTGTTGGTCGTGTCGCGGATCTTGAACAGCTTGTAGAAGATGATCCCCGGCTCATTGGCGTTGACCGCCTGCTCCAGTTCGAGTGCAACCTTCTCGAACTCGGCCTGCGAGCCTTCCTTCACCGTCAGTTCCGCAACAGCACCGATCATCCGTTTTCTCCGTATCCTTGGCGGCGAGAATAGGGGTTGCAGCGCGCTTGTCATCTGCCAGCTTTGCCCCCGCCCGACCCGCAGCTTGCCGCAAGGATCACCGATGAGTACCGACCTGAGCGCCCGCCGTATCGAGACCGTGAAGCGCCATATGGCGCTGGAAATCACCCATGAATGGGACGAAGTCATCGCGACGTTCGAGCATCCGCGCTACGAGATGTATGGCTCGGGCGCCGTTTTCGACGGCGAGGCGGCTGTGCGCGCCTATTTCGCCGCCTCTCGCACGCCCTTCCCCGACCAGGGAAACGAGATCATCGCCATCGCCCATGCAGGCGATACCGTGCTCGTCGAATTCTGGCTGACGGGCACGCATCTGGGACCGCTGAAGCTGGGCCACAAGGTCGTGGCGCCCACAGGTCGGGCTTTCAAGGTGCGCATGGCCGCTACGTTCGAGTTCAAGCCGGGCTCGGACAAGATCGTCTGCGAACGCCCCTATTTCGATCAGGGAGCCGTGCTCAGGGCGCTGCAGATCACCTGAGCCTTACTCGCTCTCTTCCGCGTAATTTACGAGCCCGAGCTTTTCGTTCTGGCGCGCGCCGGCGAGGATGCCCGGCAGGGCGTGATTGCCCTCGTGGCAGGCGTATTCGTAGGCGGGCTGGGCCGACTTGTTGAAGATCATCTCGGCGCGCCACGGCTGCGAGAACAGCTTCGGATCACTCACCGTGAAATCGTAGAGAATCTCCTTGTCGCTGATGCGCGTGAATTTCTCGGTGACCTTCGCGTCGGGCGACAGCAGGTAGCTGGCCGAGAAGAATGTGCGCAGGCTTTCGCCCGGGTGGAAGTTGGTTGTCTCGACAACAAGCGTGTCGCCCTCCCACTTGCCCCTGGACCGGCCGAGCCACTGATAGACATCCGTTTTCGCGCCACCGAGCGGTATGATGCGCGCGTCGTGGTTCATCTCGACATTGATGAGCACATTCTCAGGCGTCTGCACAAACTGGTATGTGTTGTTGTACATCACGTTGATCATCGGCGGACCGCCGGTGGAGCCGAACCCGACGAGGCAGCGCTCCGCCATCGGGCGCGACTCCGGCCCGTCGAACGTGTTGCGCACGAAATGCAGGCCGTCGTCGAAAGCCTTCTTGCCAGTCGTGGTGTACGGAATCTTGCCGTTCGGCGGATCGACGATCCATGACGACCGCTTCTGTCCATTGATCGTCGCGTAGCTCAGCCCCGCGTCGACGTAGGCGTTGTTGTACCCGCCTACATCCTGGCCCTTCCTGGGCGCGCCCGAATTCGGATCGGTCGGCGCATCAGCCCGGATATTCGCGGCAAGCCGCCCGGCTTCGAGCTTGGCTGCCTGATCCGCCGGGATCGTGAGTTCCTTGAACTGGCCCGAGCGCTCGAGGCTCGTCAGCGACGTGTTGGTCCAGAACCCCTGGAAGTCCGGACGCCCGTCGGCTGTACGCGGCGCAGTGTAGGCAGCCTGAGCGATAGCGGGAGCGGCGGATGCAAGGGCAAGAATCGCTAGCCCGGCCAGATGTTTGCGCATGAATGCCTCCCGTGTGGGTTTCTTGTGTTTGGACTTACCTAGCGGTATCACAGTCGGCCGCCAAGCGAGCGCTGATCACGGCCAGTTGAGCGCGTGACCGGTTCTACTCCCCCCTGAACACCGGCTCGCGCTTTTCGAGGATGGCCGCGACGCCTTCCTCATGGTCCTTGGTGTGGTGCATCAGGCCCTGGGCCGCGGCCGACATTTCCATGATGGTGTCGTAGTTGGCCTGAGTACCGTTCCTTAGCAGCTGCTTGGCGATCCTCAGCGCCTGTGGCGGCTGTTTCGCGATCGACTCGGCCAGAGCCATGGCCTCGCCCATCAGCTGGTCGCCCGGCACCACTTTCGAGACAAGGCCCCATTCCTGCGCCGTCCGCGCGTCGATCACATTGCCGGTGAACAGCAGCTCGCACGCGCGGCTCATGCCGATCACGCGCGGCAGCAGCCACGCGCCGCCATCGCCCGGGATCAGGCCGACCTTCAGGAAGGTGACGCCATAGCGCGCATTGTCGGACGAAATGCGGATGTCGGCCATGCAGGCCACATCGCAACCAAGCCCGATGGCCGCGCCGTTGACCGCGGCGATCAGCGGGATTTCGAGATTGTAGAGCGCCTTCACGATCATGTGCACGCCGTTCTTGTAGTTGTCGCGCACCTCCGCCGGGTTGCCCGCGAAGGAGCCGACGCGATCGCGCATCGCCTTCACATTACCGCCCGCCGAGAAGCCCTTGCCGGCGCCGGTGAGAATGGCGCAGCGGATCGCATGATCCTTGTTGATCTGCGCGCACGCATCGCGCACCGCCTCGCCATCGCCCGGCTCGCCCAACGCATTCATCGCGTCGGGACGGTTCAGCGTCAGGATCGCGATGGGGCCTTTTTTCTCGAGCGTGATCATGGGTGCGTTCCTGCCTTCTGCTGTGCCGTGGGCATACCGGGCAAACACCGCGCTGTCATCCTGCGCGCGGCGGGATAGCCAAGGCGTGATCTCGCGCATCCGTGCGCAATCAGGTCCGCCTTCGCTGCGCTTCGGCGTGATATGCAGGTCAGTCGCCCGCTATCAGGCAGGTGCGAGCCGCCTGATATGCTACGGCCCGGGGACGCAGGACGACCCCCGTGGTTGATGTTTCCTATATGTGCCGGCGCTACCGGTCGTCGCGGGGATGAGACATGTGGGAAACCTGCGGCCGTCCGCGGGTCAGGCGGAGCGCTTGAGGCCGGGCTGGATTTGCCGGATCAGGATTCGATGCC
This sequence comes from Alphaproteobacteria bacterium, assembly GCA_031419455.1. Classification (GTDB taxonomy): domain Bacteria; phylum Pseudomonadota; class Alphaproteobacteria; order Caulobacterales; family Hyphomonadaceae; genus UBA7672. The sequence goes on along the minus strand of JANOKS010000030.1, from coordinate 53,055 downwards.
CAGCCGCCTGCGTGCGGCGCGAAGCATTTCGACAAACCGCGGTTCATTCCTGACAGGATCGAGATCGCTGTCGTTTTCGATCCAGCGCAGGTAGCCGCCGCTGGCGCTCTCGAACGCCGGCTTTAGGAGGTCGAGCGCCACTTCTGATTCCCGGGGAGCGAAGCGAGTGTACAGGCCAGATTGTAGCCCATCCGGATATTGTCGGGATCATAGAGCAGCGCCCTTTGGGCCCACACGCGGGCGCGGGCTATCTCTCCAACCCGTGCGAGCGCGTAGACGTAGAATGCGAGCGCGCTGCCGTGGGTCGGCTCCATCGCCAGGATACGGTCGAGATTGGCCACCGAGCGCCGCGCCGCGTTCTGGCAGCCCTCGGTGTCCCCGACAGCTTCGTAAGCCTGAAGCACCATCCCGAGCGGCCTGTAGCTGTCAGGATCAAGTTCCGCAGCGCGCTCGAAATAGCGGATCGCGTCATGGAACTGCCTGGTCGAGACACTTCCATAGCCTGCAACCATGTTGGCTTCGAAGCAGTCCGGATCCAGGGCCAGGGCGACCTTGGCCTCCTTCATTCCGGCGACGAGATCGACGCCGCGGATCAGCGTTTCCGCCAACGCCGCCCGCGCCTCCGCCAGATCAGGGTCCAGCCTCACGGCATTTTCGGCAGCGGCCCGTCCGTCGTCTTCGGACAGATTGTTCTGGGCAAGATCGCTCTGCGCAGCCGACAACAGCGCCCATGCGCGTGCAAACTGAGGGTCAAGCTCCACGGCTTTCTTGCATATCCGGACGATAATCGGCTTCATGCGCTCGCTGCCGATGCGGCTAAACTGGCGCGCCAGCAGGAAGAACTCGTAGGCCTCCGTGTTTGAGGTCATGCGCTGCTCAAGCGCCTTTTTTTCGGACGGCGCCAAGCGCAGTTTGAGCGCGGAGACGATGGCCCGGCTGATTTCGTCCTGGATAGCAAAGATGTCGTCCAGCGTGCGGTCGAAGCGGTCGGCCCAGACCTGTCCGTCAGTGGCGGCCTCGACAAGCTGCGCCGTCAGACGCACCCGGTTGCCCGAGCGGCGCACGCTACCCTCGAGGATGTGCGTGACATTGAGATCGCGCGCCAGCGCCGCCGCCGCAATCGTTCGTCCCTTGTAGGCGAACGCGGCGTTGCGCGAAACAACCGACAGGGCCGAAACACGCCCCAGATCCGTGATGATGTCTTCGGTGACGCCGTCGGAGAAATACTCCTGCTCCTGATCGCCACTCATGTTCACGAACGGCAGGATCAGGATTGCGGGCTTGGCTGGCCCGGCGCCGGCCGTCGATCGCTGGACCGGGGCGATAGCGAGCGCGTTCGGCGACTTCTTGCTGTCCACCAGCCGGCGAACATCCGCCAGCACGGACAGCCAGGCCGGATCGTTCGTTGCGCCCTTCCAGTGCGTGAGGTCGGTGGTTTGCGTCAGCTCGAACATGATGGGCCGATCGCAAGGCTCGATCATGACGGGGAGAAGCGTCTTGTTGCGGTCGGCCAAGGTTGCCTCGGAGCGAACCCAGCGCGACTCGACCGAAGTCTTCGACCAGAGAACGACAACCGCCCTAGCTTCTTTCAGGGCCTTCTCGGTGACTTGATCATAGGCCTCGCCTCCGCGCAGCGCCGTGTCCCACCAGGCATCAAACCCCTGCGCCGCAAGCGTTTCGGCATAGATCCGCGCAACCGCCTGATCTTCGCGGCTGTAAGAAACGAATACGTCTGGCACTGCCACCCCGCTCCCGCGCCTGACCGCGCGCGGCGACCATAGGGCGCCATTCTATCGACGTCGATATTCGACGGCAGCCTGACCCTCAGGCCGCTCGCTGCAATCCCAGCTGCGCCCAGATCGCCACCAGCGCCGAGACCAGCTCATCCATCATAGCTTCGGTGTGCTGCGGCGACGGGGTGAAGCGCAGGCGCTCAGTGCCCTTGGGCACGGTCGGATAGTTGATCGGCTGCACGTAGATGCCGAAGTCGAACAGCAGCGTGTCGGACAGCGCCTTGCAGCGCTCCGGATCGCCAACCAGCAGCGGCACGATGTGCGTGTCCGCCATCATCACCGGCAGCTTCGCGGCGACCAGTTTCCGGCGCAGCATTTCCGCCTTCTCCTGGTGAACCTTGCGCAGGTCACGGCCATAGTCGGAGCGCAGCTTGCGGATCGAGGTCAGCGCGCCGGCGGCCAGCACCGGGCAGGTCGAGGTCGAGAAGATGAAGCCCGGCGCCATCGAACGGATCGCGTCGCAGACTGCGGCCTTGGAAGCGATGTAGCCGCCCATGACGCCGAACGCCTTGGCGAGCGTGCCTTCGCAGATGGTGATGCGGTGCATGACGTTGTCGCGCTGGGCGACGCCCGCGCCTTCATCGCCATACATGCCGACAGCGTGGACTTCGTCGAGATAGGTCATCGCGTCGAATTCTTCCGCGAGGTCGCACATGGCTTCCATCGGCGCCACGTCGCCGTCCATCGAGTAGACCGACTCGAAGGCGATGACTTTCGGCGCATCGGCCGGATCGTTTTCCAGCAGCGCGCGCAGGTGGCCGAGATCGTTGTGGCGGAAGATGCGCTTGGCACAGTTGGCGCGCTTGATCCCCTCGATCATCGAGGCGTGATTCAGCTCGTCCGAATAGATGATGACGTTCGGCATTATCTTGGCCAGCGTCGACAGCGTCGCCTCATTCGAGACATAGCCCGAGGTGAACAGCAGCGCCGATTCCTTGCCGTGCAGCGAGGCCAGCTCTTTCTCCAACTCGACGTGATAGCGCGTCGTGCCCGAGATGTTGCGCGTGCCGCCAGAGCCGGCGCCAAACGTGTCGACCGCCTCCTTCATGGTGGCGATGACGTCCGGGTCCTGGCCCATGCCGAGATAGTCGTTCGAGCACCAGACGGTCACGTCCTGCTCGCGGCCGTCATTGTGGCGCACGGACGCTTTGGGAAACTCACCCCGGTAGCGCTTGAGATCGATGAAGACGCGATAGCGGCCTTCCGACCGGATTTCTTCCAGGGCATTCTCGAAAGCAGCGAGATGTTTCATCGGTGTTTTCTCTTGTCCGTCGTGCGCTTCTGCGGCGCCCCCGCAACTTTGTTAGAGCGCTACTTGGCGGTTTCCTAGTCCCAGATCAAATCGCTCCCGCAGTCTTGAGCGTTACGTCGCAGCCGTTTTTGCGACTCGCTCTCAACTAAGCGGACACGACCTCCCGGCGACAGGGGCTGCAAAGCGTGCGCCATTCGCGCGAGTGCGGGTGTTTGCAACTCGCTCTCAACGGCAGTCAGGTCGAACAAGCAAGCGGCTGGGTCTCGACGCGCTGAACCATCTTCGCGATAGTCAGTCCGCCCTCATCGGGCGGGGACAGGACAATGCTGAAGTGGTTGCCAGTTCTGGCAGCGCTGGTCGCGTCGTGCGCGCCGGCGTTTGCGCAGCCGCCGGAAATACCCCGCACCGCCGAGGGCCGCCCCGATTTCCACGGCTATTGGACGAACGAGTTCCTCACGCCGCTCGAACGCATCACGGGTGCGACAGCCGTGGTTGCCTCGGACGCAGAAGCCAGGACGTTGGTGGATGGCATTCTGGCGGAGCGCGCCACCAACAAGTTCGAGGATGCGGCCGCCTTCCCCGAAGCGAGACAGCTGGCCAGGGTCAATGGGGAATGGCGCACCTCGCTGGTGACCGATCCCCCGAACGGTACGCTGCCACTCACGCCACATGGCCAGGATCTGCGAAAGGCCTTCCCTACATTCGAGCTCCGCACGGCGGACAACCACGAGGAAAGAAGCAACACCGAGCGCTGCTTCGGCGGACCCAGCCGCACGCCGATCATGGTCCCGCTCGAGGGGATGTATAACCAGATCGTCCAGACGGATGACTTCGTGGTTTTCCTAGCCGACCACTATGCCGACCTTCGTATGATCGGCATCGGCGCCAGCCATCGACCCGCCGACGTCGTTGGCTGGGTCGGAGATTCGGTCGCCAACTGGGACGGCGATACGCTCGTCGTCGTCGAGACAATCAATCTGAGGCCGGACGAACCGGTCCGGAACCGCCTTGTGTTTTCCGCGCAGTCGCGCGTGATCGAACGGTTGCGGCTGATCTCGGCGGACGAACTTCTCTACCAGTTCACGATCGAGGACCCTGCGATCTACGATCGTCCGTGGATGGGCGAGTATTCGTTCATGCGGACGACGCTGCCGGTGCATGAGTTCGCCTGCCATGAAGGGAACTACGGCCTGCCCAACATCTTGCTGGGCGCCCGGCGAGAGGATGAGCGGCAAGCGGAAGCGGAAGCGGGTGCGAAGAAGGCGAAGACCAAGTGATGCTCCGCGGCCTGCTGCTCGCACTTGCGTTTATCCCCGCCGCCCATGCGCAGGCGCGTGATATTCCGCGCACCGCGGCCGGACGACCGGACTTTCACGGAGTCTGGGAGTCACTGTGGCTGACGCCGCTCGAGCGGGCCGCCGATATCCCAGGCGATGTTCCGGCCGGCGATGTTGAGCGCGTGATGGAGATTTTCACAACGCGCGAGGCCAACCGCGCCAAGACTCAGCTCGACACCGAGGGCGAGATCGCCATCGCGGCCAGGATCATGAGCGTCGGCGGCGTCTATCGCGGCTCTCAGGTGATCGAGCCTTCCGACGGCCGTATCCCGAGAACCGAACTTGGCAAGGCGCGACAGACAGGACGTCCCGGCACAGAGGGCCCCGAGAGCTTTCCGCGCGGCGTCCGCTGCATCACCGGCATCAATACTGGCCCCATGCGCACTACGAATTTCGACATGCTGCACCGTATCGTGCAGACCCCGGACAGCGTCGTGATCTACTCGGAGTCCATAAGCGACATCCGGATCCTGCCGATCAGGGACGCCTTGCCCGCCAATTGGCCCCGCACATTCACGGGAACGTCCGTGGCGCGCTGGGAAGGGGACGTGCTCGTCGTCGAGACATCGTACTTCGATGGCGACAAGGCCGCTGGCGGTGGTCCCACCCCGGTCCCGCTGGGCGATGACGGGAAGCTTGTCGAACGCATCTATCTGAACGGACCTGACGAGCTGGTGATCCGCTACACGGTGACGGACCCGGACCACTACACGCAGGCCTGGACGGCTGAAGTCGCATGGGTGCGCACGCCTCAACGGCTCTATCAAACTGAGTGCCATGAGGGGAACTATTCGCTTGCGAACATGTTGCTCGGCGCACGGGCCGAAGAGGCGCAGGTCGCTGCGCAGACGCTGCCCAGATGAAGAGACATGTTGTGTTGATCCTCATGCGGACAGGGCTCGTGGCAATTGCGGCTGCCATGCAGCCAACAGCCCTCGCGCAGGTCGCTGACATTCCACGCACTGCCGAAGGACGCTCCGATTTCCACGGCGTGTGGGAAAGCCGCTGGCGAACGCCGCTTGAGCGGCCTCTCGACGCCGACGGCCCGATCGTCGCCGCGGACAAGGCCGACGCGCTGGTGGCCGCGATGTATGAAAGACTGAGAGCAGAGGGCAATCAGTCGCCCGACTCCGACTTTGACTTCGGCCCCTTGATGCCCGCGACCGGCGGAGGCTTCCGCACATCGCAGATCGTCGAGCCTGCCGACGGCAAACGTCCCTTGAACCAGGCCGCTCAGGATTGGGCAAAGGCCCTCAGGGAGCGCACCCAAAAGGCGGAGGGTCCAGAGGCGCGCAGTAATTCCGAGCGTTGCCTGCACGCAGCAGGTGGGGCGCCGTTGAGCACGGGCGCCGACCAAGCGTATCGCAAGTTCATCCAGACGCCCCACCACATCGCAATCTGGACCGAGCAGCTGGGCGACACGCGCATCATTGAGATGAGCGGTCGCCCCCGACCCGAAGCTGTTGTCTCGTGGGTGGGTGATTCCGCTGGCCGCTGGGAAGGCGATGTGCTGGTGGTCGAAACCCGCCTCGTGCAACCTGAACCGGCACGCCCCGCTCCGCTGCCTGGCCAGGCGGCCCGGAAGCTTACGGAACGCTTCCAGCTCATCAACCGCGACGAGATTGGCTACAGCTACACGGTCGAAGACCCGGTGATGTTCACGGGGCCGATGCGTGTCGAATTCATCCTTCGGCGGACGAACGCCGGAATCTACGAGTCCGCCTGCCACGAAGGCAATCGCGGCCTCGCCAACATCCTCAGCGGCGCCCGCTTTGTCGAACAGCAGGCAACAGGGAAGAGTGCACCATGATCCGCGCCGCCGGACTTGCTCTCGGACTGCTGATCTTCACCAGCGCGGCCGCACAGGCGCAAGCCGCTGACATTCCCCGCACGGCGGAAGGCCGGCCCGATTTCCAGGGCATATGGGAGAGCCGCTGGCTCACGCCTCTGGAGCGGATGGACGGAACGACAGAACCCACGATCTCAGGCGACGCCGCTGCCGCCTATGCCGCTGCGCGAACCGCCAGCCTCCAGAGCGAAGGCGTCGCCCTGCATCCGGATGATGATTTCGACTTCGCCGGACTCCTTCCAGCAGGCGATGGCGCCTACCGCACATCCCTGATCGTCGAGCCGGATACCGGCAAACGCCCGCAGACCCAGCTTGCGAAGGACCTCGGCGCCACGGGCCGCGATATCCGCAAGGCAGCCGAAAATCCCGAAGGCCTGTCGAACGACGAGCGTTGCATGAGCGCAACCGGCCGCGCGCCGCTCGGCATCAGCCCAGGCAGCATGTACCGCCAGATCGTCCAGACCAACAGCCACATGATGATCTACACCGAAGACCAGATGGTGACGCGCGTGATCGGGATCGGCGCTGCGCCGCGTCCCGTCGGCCTGCCTTCGCTGGCCGGCGACTCGGTTGCGACCTGGGAGGGCGATACGATGGTTGTTGTCACTACCCAGATCCGCCCGCAGCTCGGCCCGCCCGGGTCGCCCGCATTCGACCAGCAGCGCCGCGTCACCGAACGATTCAGCCTGATCACACCCGACCAGATCAGCTACGACTACGTGCTCGAAGACAGCGCCATGCTGAGTGAGCCGGTACGCGTGCAATACAATCTCGTCCGCACGGATCACAGCATGTTCGAATCCGCCTGCCACGAGGGCAACTACTCGATCCTGCACATGATGCTGGGCGCGCGGCTTACTGAAAACGCCAGTACGAAACCCTGAAAACAGAACCGCCGGCCATCGCGAGGCGAGGACCGGCGGCGTCGGGTTGTCGGGTAGGGTCGCCGGTTGAAGGCAAGTCCGCCCGTCATCTCCCTTAGTTTGTCAGCCCCGGACTATCAGGCCGGGGTCTGCACGCGTTGGTTACAGCTGGTAGCGGATCTGATCGGACCAGAAGCGCTCGAGGCGGGCCAGCGACCTGTTGAGCTGGTCCAGGTCGTCGGAGCGGACCGAGGCGGTCGGCTCGAGCGAGGCGGACTGCTTCTCGAACAGCGAGGCGACGCGGTTGCGAACAGCCTTGCCCGAGGGCGTCAGCTTGAGGCGAACGGTGCGGCGATCGTCGCTGGAACGCGACTGGATCAGGTAACCGCCCTCCTGCAGCTTCTTCACATTGTACGACATCGACGTGCCGGCGAACGAACCACGCGCACGAAGGGCGCTGGCAGGCGTTTCGCTCTCGCCGATCTCATACAGCAGGAGAGCCTGCACGCCGGTGAGCGAGCGCTCGCCATTGCGTTCCAGGTTGTCCTTCACGACGTCGTGGAGGCGGCGATGCGCCTGCTCCAGCAACGACAGTGCTTTCAGGAAGGACTGCTCAACGTTCTCGTCAGCCGCGGTATCGCGGACCTTAGCGTTCATCATCACCACCACCATCGTTGTTTTTGTCTGTTTGCCGATTTGCTCGGCTTATGGTGTGAAGATACACGCGCTTGACTAAGCAATCGCTAAATCGAACGAGTTTGATGCAATTTTCTATTCGTATTCGCGCGAGTTTGCTTTGTTCATGTCTGTAATCAGGAAGTAAACGCAAAGCATTCGACTTGATGCTTCGCAACGTCCGTATACCCCGTGCATTCCACGCACCGCCGCCCGCTTTACTTGGGCGTCGCCTGTGATTGTCTGTCGCCCAGCGGCCGGGACGGGATGGAGGACGCAACGTGGGGATAAGGCGTGTGATGTTTGCCGCGATTGTTGGCGCGAGCCTCGCTGCATCATGCTCGCCGTCACCCCGCAGCGCCCAGGCCGACACCGCGCCCGCAGACGTGGCCGCGGCCGTGGCGCCCACGCCGCTCGTACCCGACGGCGAGAGCGACGCCATCCCGACGGCCGGCGGCATTCCGCTGGTGCCGCTGACAGGCGAGGTGAACTTCCTCGACGCGCTCGACCCACGGCCGGTCTACAGCCTGCCCCACGTCTACAACACGAACCACACGGCCGTGCAGATCATCAAGGAAGAGGAACAGCTGAGGCTGGAGGCCTATGAGCTCGGCGGGCTCTGGCTGATTGGCTATGGCCATCTCATGCTGGAAGGCGAGAAGGACGTCATCACCGAGGACGAAGCCGACGCTTTCCTGCGCGACGACCTGCACTGGTGCGAGGAGGCGATCGAGCGCTACGTGAAAGTGCCCGTCACGCTCAACGAGTTCAGCGCGATGGTGGCGTTCTGCTACAATGTCGGCTCAGGCAAGACACGCGGCTCATCCATCGTGAAACGCGTCAACGGCGACGACCGCCCCGGCGCCGCGAACGCCTTCCTCCTGTGGAACCGGATGAACGGCGTGGTGATGAAGGCGCTCGCCAACCGGCGGGCGAGAGAGCGCACGCTGTTCCTGACGCCGTGAACGTTGAAAATCCCGCGGCGCGCGTCTCGCCTTGAGCATTGCGGCTCTGCTAAGGTGCCAGGGATGCCGAGCGGGACTGCGGCGACATCCAGCATTTAAGTGCCGAAGCGCGGGGAGGCGGATTTGCAAAGTCGGGCGATGGAAGGCGCGCCGCCACAAGCAACGGACGAAGAACGGACCGCATTGTCTGTCTTCATTTCCTACTCGCGGACCGACACTGCTTTCGCGAACGAGATTGTCGAGGGGCTGCATTATGATGGCGCCTTCAACATTCTGATCGACAGCGAAGGCATTCACGTCGGCGAGGCCTGGCAGGCTCGGCTGGGATCACTGATCGCAGCAGCTGACTGCGTGGCTTTCCTGCTGTCGAAGCGATCCGCCGTTTCTGAAGTCTGCAGATGGGAGGTCGATCATGCCGTCAGCCTGGGCAAGCGTATTGTGCCCGTGCTCGTGGAAGAGACTCCCAATGAAATGGTCCCCTCTGCATTGTCGAAGCTTCACTATGTGCGGTTCGATGGCGGGCGGTCGTTCATGTCGGGACTGTCCGGCCTGCGGCGTGCACTCCGCGCCGATCTAGGCTGGATTCGCGAGCATACGCGGCTGCTGGGCCGTGCGCTGGAGTGGCAGGAGTCAGGGCGCAATCCCAATCGCCTCCTCACAGGTTCGGACATCACGGCTGCACGCGAATGGCTTGATCGCGTTCCCGCAGATGCGCCGCCCCCATCCGAATTGCACCGAGACCTGATCTTCGTGAGCGAACAGGCCGACACTGTCCGCAAGAGCGACGAGCGCAAGCGGGCGGAGGCGCTGCAGGTCCAGGTCAAGAAGACGCGACGCGCCTTGGCGGCCGTGGCGGCGTTCGCCGTCCTGGCATTGGGCGTCGGCGGTGTCGCGGCCTTGTTGTGGCGCGAAGCTGAAGCGGAGCGGGCGCGCGCGGTAGACCTGCAGAAGACAGCGCAAACATCTCAAAGGAACGCAGAAGCGGCGACTAAGACGGCCACCAGCGCCCTTGGCCGGGCCGAAACAGCAGAGTCGAAAGCCAAAACCGCTGCGGGCGTTGCCTTGCAACAGGAAGAAGTAGCGAAGCGCGAGGCAGCGGCGGCACGCCTTGCCGAGGAAAAAGCGACCGGAGCTCTGACGCTCAAAGAGGAAGCTGAAGCGTCGCTGCAACAGGAACTCGAAGCGACAGCGAAGATGCTTATCGCGATCGTCGGGCGCCTCCCGTCATCCTGGCCCTCCGACGCGAAGTCCATCGACTATGCCCACCTTGCCGAATCTCCGCTCGCCAAGTCGCTCCGCGGCCAGACATTCTCGCTTACGAAATCGTCAATCGATGAACTTCTGTCACTGAACAGCTTTGTGCCCACGACGTTGCAGGGAAAGTATCTGCTGGCCCTTAGGGGCGCCGAGTTGGCCTCAGGAACGATCGCTCAACCCGCGCAAAGTCTTTCCCTTCGCGACATCCGTCCGGACCATAAGCGCATGCGCTGTCTGGTGATCGTCGTCGATACGACAACAGGGACGCTGACGCCCTTCCTCGCAGCCACCGTGCCGTCGGATGTGCAAATGCGCCAGCAGTTCAGCCTGCAGCGGGAACGGCCCGCGACGAGTATGATCGCTACAGGCAACTACGCGGCGGGCTTCAAGACACTGCGCCGGTCCCAGCCATGGCCAAGCGTGATCAATTTCCGTATCGCGCCTGTTTTGCGAACGTTCGACGACCTCGTTTATACCGTGGAGGACTCTACGTGGACGCTCGACAAGAGTGTTGGACACTCAATTCATGCGGGCGGGATAAACGCCACGTCATTGCGCAGGATCGTTAACTCTGTCGGCCGTTCTACGGGTCTGTTTGTTGCCGAGGAATTGGAAGATACGATTGACTTTAGCTCTGCCGGCTCCGTCGAAGTCTCGGGCCGTTGGCGGCAGCAGGAGCGAAGATACTCCGGTCAGTTCGAAAGCATGCGACAGGCCCTCGGCCTCTCCTCTGATTTCGGCACTGACCCCATTCCGATCACACCAGAAGCCGACAAACGCATAGGCGTCGTGCTCTTGACGGGCCTTGATGCAGCGCTGGCCAGTTCGTCGAGCCGCGCATCGGGCGGGGAAGACCTGCATCGTCTCAGGTTCGGATCCAGCGGCCCACTCGTCGACCGGCTCAAACGGCAGCTGCAACTGACACCCGACGGCGCCTTTGACAGAGAGGCAATTGCGGCGCTTCTCGAAAAGCAGAGAACGACCCTGGGCTGGGCTGATGGCGTCTACGCGCCGCGCATGGACCAGGCGCTGGGCCTCTGCGTACTGGGTCCGTCATGCGGTCAACCATAGTACCGGCAACCCGCCTTGACGCAACACGGCAGGCTACCCCTCCACCCACCGCACCTTGTCCCCCACAACAATCTCACCACCCGCAATCACCTGCGCTGTCACCCCGCCGCGCCAGTCTGGCCGCATGGCGTCCCACAGGCCGGGAAGCTGTTCGTCCATCCGCACGCAAGGCTGCGTCTCCCCCGTCACCACAAGCCGCACATCGCCGACCGCCAGCACGTCGCCCGCACGCCGCGGATTGTTCAGGCCGCTGACCAGCAGGGTCGCCCGCCGGATCGTCCACGGCGCCGCCGGATCGAGGCCCGCCACAGCAGCCGCCCAGTCCTCCGCGAACAGAACCGTCACCTGCCGCGTCTTCTGCTTGCCGCGCCAATCACCCGCCACGCCGGTCGCGATGGACACGTTTGCGCGATCTATCTCGGCCATCGGCGCGCGTTTGGCAGCCTTTGTCGCGATTGCCTCAAGACGGCCCGTCATCCTCACCCCCTGATCGCGCCCGCCCGCGGCGCTGCGGCATCGTGGAAACTCTATCGTATTGCAGCAGCGCCCGCCGCCTTCTAGTTTGCGCCAGCCGGTCGGGGCCGGGTGATCACGAGAAGCTCCGCCCAGACAAGCCATAAAGGGCCGAAACAGGCCCGCGGAGGAGATGTCCCGAATGCGCGCCCACCTGTTGTCGCTGGTTATAGCTGCGCCTGCCCTCCTGCTCGGTCTTGCCGGTTGCAGCAACCCGCCGTCGGGCTCGATCGAACCGGCCGCCACAGCCAACCCCATGGGCGCCGCCGCCGTAACCGCCCAGCGCCTGATCAATGCCGACTCGGAGCCAGGCTCGTGGCTGGCCGCCGGCCGCGACTATGGCGAACAGCGCTTCAGCCCGCTCGACCAGATCAACGACACCAACGTCTCCAAACTCGGCCTCGCCTGGTATGCCGACATCGACACCGAACGCGGCCAGGAATCCACGCCCGTCGTCGTCGATGGCGTGATGTACCTCACCACCGCCTGGTCGATGGTGAAGGCCTACGACATCCGCACCGGCTCCCAACTCTGGGCCTACGATCCGAAGATCGACCGCGCCAAGGGCGCTGACGCCTGCTGCGACGTCGTCAACCGCGGTGTCGCTGCCTGGAACGGCAAGATCTATGTCGGCCTGCTCGATGGCCGCCTCATCGCGCTCGATGGCAAGACGGGCAGTGTCGTGTGGGAGAAACAGACCACCGACACCTCGCTCCCGTACACGATCACCGGCGTGCCCCGCGTCGTGAAGGGCAAGGTCATCATCGGCAATGGCGGCGCCGAGTATCGCGTGCGCGGCTACATCACCGCCTACGACGCCGAAACAGGCGCGCAGGCGTGGCGCTGGTATTCCGTGCCCGGCGATCCGGCCAATGGCGATGAACAGCCCGAACTCGTCGAAGCCCGCAAGACTTGGAAAGGCGAGTTCTGGAAGCTCGGCGGCGGCGGCACGCTGTGGGACGGCATGGCCTACGATGCGGAGCTCGACACCATCTATGTCGGCACAGGCAACGGCACGCCATGGAACCAGAAATATCGCTCGCCCGGCGGCGGCGACAACCTGTTCCTTTCCTCCATCGTCGCGCTCGACCCCAGCACCGGCAAGTACAAGTGGCACTATCAAACCACTCCGGGAGAAACCTGGGACTACACAGCGACACAGCCGATCATGGTGGCCGACCTCAACTATCCTGAAGGCAAGCGCCGCGTCGTGATGCAGGCGCCGAAGAACGGCTTCTTCTACGTGCTCGACGCAAAGACCGGCAAACTGCTCAGCGCCGAGAAATTCGCGCCGCTGACATGGGCAACCCATGTCGACATGAAGACGGGCCGCCCCGTTGAAGTCCCCGAAGCGCGCTTCGACATCACCGGCCAGCCCGCCATCGTCGCGCCCGCGGCGCTTGGCATGCACAACTGGCATCCGATCGCGTTCAGCCCCGAGACTGGCTACGTCTACCTCTCCGTCCACGTCTCCTCGTCCACCTACGCCTCGCCCGACAAGTTCGAGGTGAACCTTAAGGGCTGGAACACGGGCATAGGCTTCAACGCAGCGTCCGGCATCATCCCGGTCGTCGCCACCGGCAAGGCCCCGACCACGGAAGCCTACCTCATCGCGTGGGATCCGATTGCAGCAAAAGAAGTCTGGCGCGTGCCGAACACCGATCCGCGCGGCGGCACTGGCGTGATGGCGACCTCCGGCAACCTCGTCTTCTCCGGCAACCACGCCGGCGAGTTCAACGCCTATGACGCCCGCACCGGCAAGAAACTCTGGGGCGCAGCAACCCAGGCGAAAGTCGTCGCCGCGCCCTCGACCTTCACCGTCGACGGACAGCAGCAGGTTGCCATCCTCGTGGGCGCGCGCGGCTTGCCCGTCGGCCAGAAACGCACCGTGCCAGTCAGCGCTAACAACTCCCGCATCCTCGTCTACCGCATCGGCGGCGCCGCAACCCTGCCCGCCGACATGCCGACGACCACGGCTTCCGGCGCGCGTGTGACAGTGAAGATCGACCCGCCCCTTCTCACCGCCAGCAACGAAACCGTCGCGTCCGGCGAGATGCTGTTCGGCACGAACTGCGCCGTCTGCCATGGCGCCCAGTCGGTCCCCACGGCCGGCGCCATCGCGCCTGACCTGCGCTACTCGGCCCTGCTCAACGCACGCGGCGGCTGGAACGGCGCCGTCCGCGAAGGCGACCGCGCCCAGCGCGGCATGCCCGGCTTCAAGGATGCGCTGACCGAGGAACAGACCGACGCCATCCTCGCCTACGTCATCAAGCGCGCCAACGACGAGAAGGCCGCGCAGGAAGCCGCCGCGAGGCAGTAGCCTCAGCTCCCCCGCGCACTGTGGTGGCCTCCCTCAGTCGCCACGCGAGTGGGGGTGGTGTCGGCTAAGCCGACGGAGGGGGTCTCGCGTCAAAGCCACACATCCCAAAAATCCGCATCGCTCTCGGAAACGCGCACGTTTTTGGGGGATGGGGAACCCGCTCTCGCGAATTGATTCAAAGCCTTCCGCCAAAAAAGCGGGGGACACAGAGATCGCGAAATATATTCTGTCCAGCACTGTTCCCGGCGGCCGTATAATTCGGCCCATGACACGAGCACGAACCGCATCATACGGAGTAGTGACCCCGCCGCCTCTGCAGCTTTGGCTGCACGCGGTGCTGATGCTGTGCGTGAGCCTCGTGCAAGGCGCCAGAACAACGCTCGGGATGATCTTCAAACGCACTCACCGTGATTGGCACACGGGACACGCGCACGAAGACCTGCCCCAGGCGACGTCCGGCAATCAACTTCAGGAAACCAACCCCACCCACGGAGTCATTCTCGGCCTTGTGCCGAGAATCCCTGTTGGATCACAGCGGGGACTCAACATCGATCCCCGCGAAGCCATCAACCAGGATTCTCGGGTCAAGCCCGAGAATGACTCCGTTGATGTTGCTCCGACCCAAGCCACTTCTGTCATTCCGGGCGAAGGCGCGCAGCGCCGCAGACCCGGAACCCAGGGGCGACACATCCAGGCATCGCCGCGCGCGGCCCCTGGGTTCTGGCTCGCGCTGTTTATCCTGGGCCTGTCGAAGGACGCGTCCGGAATGACACCGTTGGCGCGTCAACAAGCATAGCCTGACCCATTCAGGCTCACATGCATACCAACCCCGGCCTCACGCCGCAGGGATCGCGCCCTCACATCTGCACCTCACCCCTTCCGCATCGCGCTGCGCCTGCCTACCTTCGCCAGCGGGAGAGGTCATCACATGCAGTATGTCTGCGACGCCCCGAAAGGGCGCACATGGTTCCGTATCGAAACCGAAGCCGAGGCCACTGCTGAATCGCGGCTGATGCGTCACGCCGTCGAAAAGCATTTCCTCACCGCCCAGCAGCGCGCCCGCCGCACCTACGTTCCGGGGCAGGGGCTCGAGCGCGACATCGGACTCAAGGGCCACATCGCCCGCGTGATGCCGGTCTTTCTGACTCTGCGCGCCAGCGACGGATCGGGCCTCGCCACCGCCATGCTCCCGCCCGGTCCCAAGTCGTCGAGCGAATTCACGATCATCATCGTGGGCGCCGAAAACGCCGATCCCTATGCCGACCACGGCGACGCCATCGACGCGCTCGCCCGGCATTTCAGGATTCCGCTGCCCCGTGCGCGCTGCTTTCCCTACGCGCAGAAGTGAGCAGACGAGTTGCGAACGCCCGGAGCGACAGCGCAGGGCTGCGGCTACTCCCCCGTCTTCGCTTCATACCGGCAGAGATCGCGGATCACGCATTCCGGGCACCCCGGCTTTCGCGCCAGGCAAATATACCGTCCGTGCAATATCAGCCAGTGATGCGCCCCGCGCTTGTACCTGTCGGGCGTCACCTCCAGCAGCTTCTTCTCGACCTTCTCCGGCGTCGTCTCCGGCGCCAGCCCCGTCCGGTTCGAGACGCGAAAGACATGCGTATCCACCGCAATCGTCGCCTCGCCATAGGCCTCGTTCAGCACGACGCTCGCCGTCTTCTGGCCTACCCCGGGCAGCGCCTCCAGCTCGGCGCGCGTCCGCGGCGTCTTCCCCCCATGCTGATCGAGGATGATCCGCGACAGCGCGATCACATTTTTCGCCTTGCCCCGCCACAGCCCGATCGTCCTGATGTACCCGGCAACGCCCTCCTCGCCGAGCGCCACCATCTTCGCCGGCGTGTCGGCCACGCTGAACAATTCCTTGGTCGCCTTGTTCACCGACACATCCGTCGCCTGCGCCGAAAGCGCGACAGCGACCACCAGCGTATAGGGATCGGTGTAGACAAGTTCGGTCTTCGGATCGGGCCGATGTTCCGCCAGCCGCCTGAAGAGTTCGCCCGCCATCTCCGGCGTGAAGCCCTTCGCGGGCCTCCTTGCTGTCTTCTTCGCCACCGCCTTCGCCATGCCTCTCTAAAGCCCAGCCCGGCGACGTTGTCATCCGGCTCTTGCGCGCCTCGTGCCGCATCCTAATCTCTTCGCGATGACCACCGTCTATCTCGACGCCGTGCTGGAGCCTCCACGCTCGCTGACAACGCGCGGCCTCAACCGCGTGATGATGATTCTTGGCGCCTTCAGCGCCGCCTTCAGCCTGGGCTTCCTTCTCGCCGGCGCATGGCCGGTGGTTGGCTTTCTCGGCGTCGAAATCCTTGTGCTCTGGCTGGTCTTCCAGTGGTCCTTCCGCGCGCAGACCGCCCGCACCTATGTCCGCGTCACCGCGGACGAGGTCGATGTGAGACAAATCGATGGCTGGGGCAGGGAGCGCCGGGCCAGCATGGCGGCGCACTTCGCACGCGTCGAGTTCGACCGCGCCGCCACCGGCCCCAACGCCCTTCGCCTCGCAACGTCCCGAACCGCCTATCCACTCGGCGAGCATCTCACCCCGCGTGAACGCGAAACCTTCGCCCGCCGCCTGATGCAGGCGATCAGCGACGCCCGCCGCGAACGCCACACCAAGGATAATCTATGAGCATCGAATTCCTCCACGCCATGGTCCGCGTCGGCGATCTCGAAGCCGCCGTGAAATTCTTCCGCGACGGCCTCGGCCTCACCGAGGTCCGCCGCAACGACTATCCGCAGGGCAAGTACACGCTCGTCTTCCTCGCCTCGCCCGACGACATCAAGCGCGCCGGTTATGACGGCAAGGAACGCCTGCCGCCGGGCCTGCCCATGGTCGAACTCACCCACAACTGGGATGAGCGCGACTATTCAGGGGGCCGTAATTTCGGCCACCTCGCCTACCGCGTCGACAACATCTACGCCGCCTGCGAGCGCTTCCAGAAGTTGGGTGTCACCATCAACCGCCCGCCGCGCGATGGCCGTATGGCGTTCGTGAGATCGCCCGACGGCATCTCGATCGAGCTGCTGCAAAAGGGCGAAGCGCTCGCCCCGGCCGGGCCATGGGTGAGTGCGCCAAACATCGGCAGCTGGTGAGCCCGCTACTTCTTCGCAGGCTTGACGGGTTTCGGCGGCTTCACCTTCGCAGCAGCCTTGGGCTTCTCCACCTTCACGGGTTTGGCTGGCTTCTCCGGCTTGGCCTTCGCCTGCTTCGCCGGCTTGGGCGCCGGCTTGGGCTTCGCCTTCACCATCGTGGGCAGCGGCTTCAGCGCATCTTCCGGCGGTCGCTGGAATCCGCCCATCTGCGCCTCGATCGCCTCGGCGATTGCGAGCACATCCTCATCGCCCCCTTCCGGCCCGATGATCTGCACCCCACATGGCAATTGCCCCGGCCGGCGCGGCACGGGAATCACCACGGCGGGCAGGTGGCACACCGTCGCCAGCGCGATCCAGCCATGCAGCATGTGATACGGGATCGGCTTGCCATCGACGTTCAGCACGCGCGTCACGGCGTCCCCCGTTTCGACATGCGGGAACGCCTCGATCGGCGCCACGGGCGTGATGATCGCATGCCAGCGCGAGAAGAAGTCTGACATCGTCCGCTTCAGCCGGCGCCGGTTCTCGTCGGCCCTCAGCCAGTCATGGTGCGTGGCGGCTGAATAGGCGGCCCACTTGCCCCGCCCGAACGGTTCGCCACGCGCCATCATCTTCGCGATCGGCCGGCCGGCCTCCAATGCCTTCACCAGCGGCCCCGGCATGTCGGTGGCGAGCAGGGGGAGGAGGAGTTGCAGGTAGAGGTCGATGAGCGAGACGCCGTCCACGTCGGGCTTGGCGACCAGAACCTGGGCGCCGCTATCCCGCGCGGCCTCCGCCGCGGCCTCGACTGCGGAGCGGCATTCGACAGAAACCGGAAACGCCTTGTCCTCCGCCCACACGCCGATCCGCAAAGCTCGCAGTGACGAGCGCCGCGGATTGGCCGCATCCGGCGCCCCCGTCAGCACGTTGAACATCAACCGCAGGTCGGCCACATCGCGCGCCATCGGCCCCGCCACATTGAGATCGCGAACCGCCAGCGATCCCGGCGCCGGCGGCACATGACCGATGATCGGGGCGCGTCCGAATGTCGGCTTCAGCGCGGCGACGCCGCAGAAGTGCGCCGGAAAGCGCAGGCTCCCGCCAATGTCGGAGCCGAGCTCCAGCGGCGTCATCCCCGTCGCAAGGGCCGCCGCCGCGCCACCCGAACTTCCGCCCGGCGTGCGGCTCAGGTCCCACGGATTCGACGTGCGACCGTGCAAGGGGTTCGACGTCTGGCTGTCGCCGGCAAGGTAGGGCGTATTGGTCTTGCCCCAGATCACCGCGCCCGCCGCCCGCAGCCGGGCCACGGCGGCGGCGTCATTCGTCCGGGCGGGGCGCCTGGCGTATTCGGGCGCGCCTGATGTCGCCGGCATGCCATCGACATCGAACGTGTCCTTGATCGTCATCGGCAGGCCATGCAGCGGCCCCGCAGACACGCCCGCTTTCAGCAGCCTGTCGAGTTCGCGCGCGCCCCCCCGCGCCGCATCGAGATCGGTGCGCACCACGGCGTTCACCGCCGGGTTCGCCACCTCATAGCGGGCGACGTGCTCCTCCAGCAGATCGACCGCGCTCACCTGGCCAAGGGCCAGCCGGTTGAGCTGCGTCCGTGCTGACAGAAAAATGTTCGGCGCCTGCGTCATGCGCGCGCCTACTCCCATCCCAAGCGCTTCCACCACCGCAGCTCGTCCCGACTGCGCTGATCCGGTCTATGCGGGGGAGGGGCCACACGCAAAGTGAAAGCCCGGAAACATTCTGAAACACATGCGCAAATCAGAGCGCGAGCCAAATCAGAGCGCCAGAACGTCCCGCATCGCATAGAGACCCGGCTTCTGCGCGACGGCCCACTTCGCCGCCGCCAGCGCGCCCTTGGCGAAGATCGCCCGGTCGAGGGCGCGATGGCTGATAGAGAGGATCTCCTCGTCCGAGATGAACGCCGCCTCGTGGTCGCCAATGATCCCGCCGCCCCGCACGACGCTGAACCCGACCGACCCTTCTTTCCGCGGCCCGGTCTGCCCGTCGTGCGGCGGAACGCGAAGGTCGGCCAATGGCGCGCCGCGGCCACGCGCCGCCGCCTCGCCGATCATCAGGGCTGTCCCTGAGGGCGCGTCCACTTTCCGGCGATGATGGGCCTCGGTGATCTCGATGTCCCAGTCGGCCTTCAGCCTGGCCGCGGCCTGTTCGACCAGCCCGATCATCAGGTTGACGCCCAGCGAGAAATTCCGGTCGCGCACGATGGCGATGCGCTTTGCGTGTTCTTGCACTTGCTGCTCTTGCTGAGGCGAAAGGCCTGTCGTGCCGATGATCGCGGCTTTCACCTTCGTCAGCTTGAGTTGTTCCAGCGCTTCCAGCGAAGCTGTCGGCGTCGTGAAGTCGATCCACACCTCAGCGGACTGGGCAGCCTTCGCGGCGCCGTCGCTGACGGTCCATCCGCCCGGCGCGTCGGACCCCACCCGCTCGCTGCCGCCGGCAATGATAAAATCAGCGCCGGCCGACCTGACCAGCGCCTGGCCCATCCGGCCGGCAATGCCTGCAATCGCGATCCTGATGCTCATGGCCCCGCCTTATAGCGGGAAATCCGGAGGAGGCGAGGGCGGAGCGATTTGACCTCACGGTCCAATCGCTCCACTTCAACCTGCATGAAACAGCTCGCGATGCTTGTCCTTTTCGTACCCCTGCTGGCCTGCGGACCGACCCCTGCCGCCGGCGGCCTCGCCACCGAGGCAAACGCCCCCGCCAGCCCCTACGCTTTCGACGTCCGGCTGACCCTGACGCCGCGCGCGGCGGAGAAGCTGGTGTCTACCAAAGAGCGCATCATCGTCGCCGGCATGTACTGGGGCCCTCCCAATGCGGCGGCGAAGCCCACAGCTGACGAGATGGGCCAGATCCCGCTCGGCGAGGATTTCGTCGAGGTCGCCGCAGAGAGCGCAACCATCACCGTGCCCGCCGCGAACTTCGACCCCGTGCAGCTGCCGAATGTCGAAGGCGCGCCACAGGTGCTGGTCAACGTCTACTCGGCGCGCAAGACGCACGAGGACAACCTGCTCGACTGCGGCATCTATGAGGGTCCAGTGTCGATGGCGCAAAAGCAGCCGGTCGATATCCAGTGCGACCTGATCAACTGGCCTGACGGCATGGCGCCGAACTAGGCGCTATGCCCGCGAGTCTTCCTGATCAAAAAACTTTTTCACCTTCTTGAAGAAGCCCTGGCTCTCGGGATGGCACTTCCCGCTCGGGCAGCATTCCTCGGCGAACTGCTTGAGCAGGTCCTTCTGCTTGGCGGACAAGTGCGTCGGCGTCTCGACGAAGAGCTCGACCACCATGTCGCCACTGGCGCCGCCGCGCAGGTTCGGCATGCCTTTGCCCTTGAGGCGCATGCGCTTGCCGGTCTGCGCGCCTTCGGGGATCGACACCTTCATGCGCGCGCCATCCAGCGTCGGCATCTCGATCTCGCCGCCCATCGCCGCCGTCACCATCGGCACGGGCGTGCGCGCGAACAGCGTCTGGCCGTCGCGCTCGAACAGCTCGTGCTCGCGCACCGAGACGAAGATGTAGAGGTCGCCCTTGGGGCCATTCTTCATGCCCGGCTCGCCTTCGCCCGACAGTCGGATGCGCTGGCCGTCCTCGATCCCGGCCGGAATGTTGACCGACAGTGTGCGGTCCTTGCGGATGGCGCCGCGCCCGCCGCACTGGCGGCACGGCGTCTTGATGACCGAGCCTGATCCCTGGCAGCGGCCGCAGGTCCGCTCCATCGTGAAGAAGCCCTGGCTCATCCGCACGCGGCCATGGCCCTGGCAGGTGGTGCATGTCTCGGGCTGCGTACCCGGCTCTGCGCCCGTGGCGTTGCATGGCGCGCACGCTTCGGTTGCGGGTACGGTGATCTCGGCCTGCTTGCCGTGGAAAGCGTCTTCGAGGCTGACCTCGTAATCGTAGCGCAGATCAGCGCCGCGCGCCGGCCCGCCGCGACCTTGCTGGCGCTGCTGGCCGCCGAAGAATTCCGAGAACACATCCCCGAACACGTCGCGGAAAACATCTTCCGGCCGGGCGTTGCCGCCGCCATTCGCGCCATTGCCGTTGAGGCCCTGCTTGCCGAAGCGGTCATAGACCGCGCGCTTCTGGCTGTCGCTCAGGACTTCGTAAGCCTCGGACATTTCCTTGAACTTGGCTTCTGAATCCGAGCAACCCTTGTTGCGATCGGGATGGTACTCCATCGCCTTCTTGCGGAAGGCCGACTTGAGCACCTTCTCGTCAGCGTCCTTCGCGACGCCGAGAACATCGTAATAGGAGCGCTCGCTCATCGTGACGCCCGAAACAAAATTTGGCGGACCATAACCAAGATGCTCATCCCCGCGGGCATGCAATTAACTCTGTATTGCAGCCGAACCTTAGCAACCGCTGAAACTAGATGGGCCATGCCCAGGATGGATTAAAGTCCCCATCCGGCCATGGCCCATTCATTTGTTCAGCTGACCTGACACTGTCTGACTCAATACGACGCGCCAGAGATCAGGCGCTCTTCTTGTCGTCTTTGACTTCTTCAAAGTCGGCATCGACGACATCATCGCCGCCGCCGCCCTTGGGGGCGCCCCCCGCGTCAGGCCCGCCGCCGTCGGGTCCCTGACCCTTGGCGTAGATTTCCTCGCCCATCTTCATCGCAGCGGCAGCCAGCGCCTGGCTCTTGGCCTTGATGTCGGCGGCGTCGTCCTTCTCCAGCGCAGACTTGAGCGTGGCGATGCCGCCCTCGATCTCGCCTTTCAGCTGCGCGCTGATCGCGCCGCCGTGTTCGGCGAGCTGTTTCTCCGTCGCGTGCACCAGACCCTCGGCCTGGTTGCGCGTCTCGACCGTTTCGCGGCGTTTCTTGTCGTTCGCGGCGTTGGCTTCGGCGTCCTTCACCATCTGCTGGATCTCGGCCTCGGTAAGACCGCCCGAGGCCTGGATGGTGATCTTCTGTTCCTTCGCCGTCGCCTTGTCGCGCGCCGACACGTTGACGATGCCGTTGGCGTCGATGTCGAACGTCACCTCGACCTGCGGCACGCCGCGCGGGGCAGGGGGGATGCCTTCGAGGTTGAAATTGCCGAGCAGCTTGTTGTCGCCTGCCATCTCGCGCTCGCCCTGAAGCACGCGGATCGTCACGGCCGACTGGTTGTCGTCAGCCGTCGAGAAGACCTGGGATTTCTTGGTCGGGATCGTGGTGTTCCGATCGATGAGCCGCGTGAACACGCCGCCCAGTGTCTCGATGCCGAGCGACAGCGGGGTCACGTCGAGCAGCACGACGTCCTTCACATCGCCCTGCAGAACGCCGCCCTGGATCGCGGCGCCGACGGCGACGACTTCATCCGGGTTGACGCCCTTGTGCGGCTCCTTGCCGAAGAAAGCCTTCACGGCTTCCTGCACTTTCGGCATGCGCGTCATGCCGCCGACGAGAATGACCTCGTCGATTTGGCCGACGGATTTGCCGGCGTCGGACAACGCCTTCTTGCAGGGGTCGATCGTACGTTTCACCAGGTCCTCGACGAGGGACTCCAGCTTGGCGCGCGTGAGCTTCATGTTGAGGTGGACCGGGCCAGAGGGACCCGCTGTGATGTAGGGCTCGGTGATGTCGACCTGGGACACGGTCGACAGCTCTTTCTTGACTTCCTCGGCCTTGGAACGGACGCGTTGCAGCGCCATCAGGTCCTTGCGGAGATCGACGCCGTTCTGTTTCTGGAATTCGTCGCAGATGTGCTCGACCAGGCGGTTGTCGAAGTCCTCGCCGCCGAGGAACGTGTCGCCGTTGGTGGAGAGAACTTCAAACACGCCATCGCCGATCTCGAGGATCGAGACGTCGAACGTGCCGCCGCCGAGGTCGTACACCGCGATGACCTTGCCGGTGTCCTTCTTCTCGAGACCGTAAGCGAGCGCTGCGGCTGTCGGCTCGTTGATGATGCGGAGCACTTCAAGGCCCGCGATCCGGCCGGCGTCCTTGGTCGCCTGGCGCTGGGCGTCGTTGAAGTAGGCGGGGACCGTGATGACGGCCTGCGTGACTTTCTCGCCGAGATAGGCCTCAGCCGTTTCCTTCATCTTGCCGAGGATGAAGGCGGAGATTTCCTGCGGGGAATAATCCTTGTCGCGGCCTTTGACATAGGCGTCGGCATTGGGCCCCTTGACGATCTCGTAGGCGACGAGGTCCTTGTCCTTCTTCACCATCGGGTCTTCAAAATTGCGCCCGATCAGGCGCTTGATGGCGGAGTAGGTGAAGCGCGGGTTTACCGTGGCCTGGCGCTTGGCAATCACGCCGACAAGGCGCTGGCCTGAATCCTGGAACGCCACGACGGAGGGGGTCGTTCGCGCGCCCTCCGTGTTCTCGATCACCCGTGCCTGTCCGCCATCCATGACGGCCACGCAGGAATTGGTCGTCCCCAGATCGATGCCGATGATCTTAGCCATTCTACAAACGTCCTTTCTGCGGCGGCCGCCCCATCCATGGTCTGGGCCTGACGAGCAGCACCCGGCTTGGACGACCCCTTAGGTCTACAATCTGATCGCGCGCAAGGAACGGAGACGTCCCCTGCGGGCTGGGGCTCATATGGGAACTGGGTGGTCAGGCTCAAGAGATATCTGTGACGCGCCCCATGCCGCAGGCCCCTTGGGGCCGTGCCTCACGAATGCGCCGAGCGCCTTCATCCGTCGGATGCCGCCCGCGTTCAAGCAGTTCCAGCCGATATTCGGCGTAGGTGAGGCCCAATTCCTCGGCTTTTCGAGCCCACCGGATGCCGGTTTTAGGGTCCGGTGGCGCGAAGGCAGCCTCCCGCGCCCACGTCCAGAGCCACTGCTTGAACAGCGTGCTCTCGATCATGTCGGGACCGTTATTGTGCCCCAGCCATTCCGAAAGCGGGATCACGACGCCCACGTCCCTGAGTTCGTTCTCGCGCTGTTCCCTGTGCGTGGCGCGCCAGCCCGCAGCCGCCCGCTTGACCTCGGTGCGCGTGTCGCGACGGGTGGCGCGGGCATGGGCGCGTGCAGCGGACAGGACGAAATTGACTGCCATGATCGCCTCCTCCGTCCAGTCCAGCACAGGCGGCGGAACGCGCAAGTCCCTGTCGCGGCCTTCTATGGCGCCTGAACAGGCGATGCCTTTCTTCTGCCCACCGGACGGACGTCATTCCAGGAACTCCGCGTCTTCGGGGATGCGGTTGAAGGCGATCTTGGCCCCCACGAAATCGGGCAGGCCCGGATTGGGGCCGATGCTGACCGTGTCCTTGCCAAAACGGGTGTTGAGAACATCCAGGGCTCGCGACAGCTTCAACGACCGGGGATTCTGCTCGCCTTCGGCGCTCCACCCGAACAGGTCGGGCGCCGCGGCCCCGGCCGGACCAAGCCGCGTGACGGCCACCCCGACATAACGGATGCGCCGCTGGCCCAGTTCGCCCGCCAGCTCGCGCCACATCGCATCCAGCGGCGCCAGCAAGGCGAACGTGTCATGCGTGGGCGTGAACCGCCGCTCCAGCGCCGCCTTGAAATGACGACGGCGAGCGTCCTCCTCCAGGTCGACGAACAATGACAGGGCGCCGCCGGTCATCTCCATCCGGCGCAGCCGCGCGCCGCATTTCACCACCAGCCGCCGCGCCACGACCCGCGCCCGCTCCGGCGAGCGCAGCGCGCCCGCCAGCACATGGCCGTGGCTGATCGAGGCGCGTGGGGCATCGGCGGGCTCCACGCTGTCCTCTCCGTGCAGGCCGCGCCACAATCGCTCGCCCTCGATACTGCCCCACAGATGCCGAGCCGAACGGGCGGTCAGATTCCAGAACTGCTGCGTCGTATGAATGCCCGCCGCGGTCAGCCGCGCTTCCATCCGGCTGCCGATACCGGGAAATTTCCGCAGCGGCAGATCAAGCAACCGACCGGGCAGTTCTCCGATCCTGAGCACCGTCAGCCCGTCCGGCTTCTTCATCCCGCAAGCCGTCTTGGCCAGCAGCCGGCTGGGCGCCAGCCCGACCGATGACCGCAGGCATTCGCCGACATTGTCCCGGATGCCCGCCTTCACCCGCCGCGCCAGCGCCACGGCCTCGCCTTCGAGCCGCTGTGGCCCGATCAGCTGGCAAGCCGCCTCGTCGATGGAGCACACTTTCCAGATCGGAAGATGGCGGTCGATCTCGGCCATGATCCGCTTGTGCACGGTGACATAGACATCTGGCCGCGCCTCGACGACCGCGAGACCTTTGCAGGCCCGCCGCGCGTCCGAAATCCGCATCCCGGTGCTGACGCCGAACGCCTTGGCTTCATAGCTCGCGGCGATGGCGCAGGTATGCTCCGACGGGGCCGGACGGACGACGACGGGCCGCCCGCGCAAGTCGGGGTCCATCTGCTGCTCGACGCTGGCGAAATAGCTGTTCAGGTCGATGAACAACCACCGCAGGCCGCTCCCGTCCTCGAACGGATCAGACGGAGGTGGGCCCGGGCGCGTCCTGTTATCCATCTTGGAACATAACAAGAACAATCGGTCATGTTAAGAGGGATGCGTCCGGGATCGGCCTTCCGGGCCCGAACGGCGATGCCTTTCTTCTGCCCACCCAACGGGCCAGTGTCGTGCATCGGAGGAGGCTGACGATGCTGCGTGTGCTGCTGGCGGGACTTGCGGCCCTGGCAATGACGGCCTGCGCCTACCGGTCGGACATCGACCTCGCGCCTATGGCTGATCGCGCCGCGCGCCCGGTGCTTCCGCCCGGCGATTATTGCGAGGCGACGGCCAGCAGTCCGCCCTACACGGTGAAGTCGGCCGAAGGCTGCGAGCGCATCGGCTGGGACACTGCGACCCGTACCCATCTCATGAAGGTCGATGACGAGCGCGATGAGCCGACCCGGTTCGCGCCGGTTTCACTGGGCGACGACCTTTACCTGCTGCAGGCCGATGGCGGCGAGGATGTCCAGGACGGCCGGTACCATGTGACCCTCGTCCTCGCAAAAGGCGCGGCCTTGTTCATGCTGCCCCCGCTCGAACGCGAAAAGTTCGTCGCGCTGGCCACGAAACATCCGGGCGTGACGCTGCGCGAAGTCCCCGAGAAAGACCCGGTCATCACCGGCGGCGAACCAGCTGCGATCAAGACGTTCCTCAAGGCGGCGGCGCGGGAAGCTCTTCGCAATGCAAACCTGGAGGACGATGAACTTTCCATCGCCATCCGCGACAGGGCAGGCGCGCCCGATCACGAGGCCACTGGCATGCAGACGATGAACATCATCGAACTGGTCACGGCCCTCTTTGCGCTGCAGGGCGAGGACTAGCTGCCCCAAGCGTCAACGCCCGGCGCGTGATTTTTCGCGTGCTGACGGGTCGTGGCGGGTGTAGGCTGATCCCGTCCAATTGGGAGGACACCTCATGAAGTCCAGCCGCCTTCTGCTGATCGCTGTCGCGACAGTCGCCATGCTTGCCCAGACGCCCGCGCTCGCCGCCGCCGGGGGCGGATCAGGCGGGGGAGGCGGGGGCAGCGGCCCCAGCGCGTCGGGCTCCCGCGTCGATCCGGCGAAGCGCTATTCGCAGGGCCTCGAATTCCTCAAGGCCCAGAACTACAAACAGGCCGAGAAGGCATTCGACGACGTGCTCGATGTCGCGGGCAAGGACCCCAACGCCAACTTCATGATGGCCCTGGCGCAGGTCGGCCAGCAGGATTTCGGCAACGCCCGGAAGTATCTCCGCAACGCCGTGAAGTACGACGCCAACCACGCGATGGCGCGCGGCTGGCTCGGCGCCGTCGAAGCAAAGCAGGGCGACGCTGGCAAGGCAGCCGAACAGAAAACGGCGCTTGAAGGCCTGAAAGCCAAGTGCGCCGCAACCTGCGCCGAAGCCGCGACCATCAACGCTGCGATCGCGCAGGTCGATGCGGCGATCGCCAACCCGTCCGCCCCGATGCAGCTCTCCGGCGCGATGACGCACTTCGCCTCCGCCAACGACGGCGATGCGTCCTACATTCAGGCATCTGGTCTCATCAATGAAGGCCGCTATGAGGATGCGCTGTGGTCGCTGCGCGCGGCGGGCGTCGCGCTCGGCCCCCACCCCGACGTGTTGACCTATCAGGGCTTCGCCAACCGCAAGCTCAGCAATTACGACCTAGCGATCAGCTATTATTCGGCAGCCCTGAAGCTCGATCCCGAGCATCGCGGCGCGAACGAGTATCTCGGCGAATACTATGTCGAGACCGGCCAGCTCGCAAAAGCCAATGCCCAGCTGGTGAAGCTCGATCGCATCTGCACGTTCGGCTGCGAGGAGGCCGAGGAGCTGCGCCGCTGGATCGCCGGGGCCCATTCGGTCGGGGTAAAGTCCTGAGACTTCTCCCTGCTGGCCTGATGCTCGCACTCGCCTCCTGCGCCACTGCGCCCGAAGCCATGGCGCCGGTCACCTCCGACAGTCTGCGCGCCCTGCGCTGGGTTGCGCCGGAAGCCGATGCGGTGAAGGCGCTGACCACTGCGCCGGTCGCCTGCGAGCCGGCGCCGGCGAAAGAGCCTGATGACGAAAGCCTGAAGCTGACACTTGGTCGCATCGCCTTCGAATCGCCCGCGCTGCTCGGCGGCGCTGCTGCGCGGATGGGGCTGTCCTGTTCGTCCTGTCACATCAACGGCCGCGGCAACGCGGATTTCTTCGTCGCCGGCGTCTCCGGCGCGCCGGGCACGGCGGACGTCACCTCCAGCCTGTTCTCGAAAGTGCGCGGCAACGACGCCTTCGATCCCGTGGCGATCCCGGACCTCGCCACACGCGATGGCGGGCAGATGAAGGACCGCACGTCAAAGCCGTTCGCGGACAAGGTGCGTGGCCTGATCGTCGAGGAGTTCGACGGGCAGGCGCCGCCGACCTACGTCTTTGACGCCGTGCTCGCCTATCTCGACAGTATCGGCATCGCTCACTGCGCCGACCCGGCTGCGATCGAGAAGGTCGATTATCTCGACGACTATGCAGCCGTGATGTCCGCCTCCACAATCTTGCTGGTGAGGGACGCGCCCGCCGACGTGAAGCTGTTCTACATTCGCGTCGCGCGCGAGCGGCTGGAGCGCCTGCACGAACGCTTCACCCGCGGCGATGCGCGGCCCCAGATCGAATCCCTGAGCGCCCGATTCGCCTCCGCCGCCGACAGCATCCGCGCCGGCGCGGCCGCACCCAACCTTGCCGAAGACGTCATTGCCCTGATCGGACCGCTCTACAGGCAAGCCGACCGCTCGCTCTATGATCCAGCCATGCTGCGGGCCGCGCTCGCCGAGTGACGCGGGCGCCCCCGGAAAACTTCTCGGTTGGAGCTTTGGAAGCCGCACCCTCCTGCCATCTCGCGCGTTGTGGCCTTTGGCGGAACCACGCGCTCCGTCATGACAGCCAGGGACGGACGCAAATGACAACCGAACAGGCGCTGGCATTCGCCGTGATGGGCGGAGCTGTCGCGCTCTTCGTCTGGGGCAAGCTGCGCTACGATCTCGTCGCCTTGATGGCGCTGGTCGCCGGCGTGCTGGTCGGCGTCATTCCCGCAGACAGGATGTTCTCCGGCTTCGGCAACGACCTGATCTGGATCATCGCCTCTGTGCTGGTGCTCAGCGCCGCAATTGCCCGCTCCGGCCTGATCGACCGCGCCCTCGCGCCGGTGCTGGGCTGGCTCACCCATCCGCATGTGCAGATTCCTGCCTTTGCCGGCGCGGTGATGATCCTGTCGATGATCACCAAGAACATCGGCGCGCTCGCCATCATGATGCCGATCGCGATCCAGAACGCGCGCAAGACGGGAACGCCGGTGTCGCAACTGCTGATGCCGATGTCGTTCGCCTCGCTGCTCGGCGGGCTGGTCACGCTGGTCGGCACATCTCCAAACGTCATCGTGTCAAGCGTGCGCGAGTCCATTCTCGGCGAGCCCTATGCGCTGTTCGACTTCGCGCCTGTCGGGCTCGGCGTCTGCGCGGCGGGCTTTGCCTTCCTCGCCATCGCGCCATTCTTCATCCGCATTGACCGGACCTCGCCGACCAGCGTGGCCGAAAGCCTCGAAACCGCGCGCTATGTCACCGAGATGTCGATCCCGGAGGATTCCGAATGGATCGGCAAGCCGTTCTCCGAACTGGATGCGCTCAGCACGGAGGAAACCGATGTTGTCTCCGTCGTCACGGAAAAGAAAAGTGGCAAGCCGTCTCCTGATCGTCTGCTGGTCGCGGGCGATCATGTGATCGTCGAGGGCGAGCAGGCGGCGCTCGAAAAGTTCGCCGCCGCCGCAAAGCTCAATCTCACCGGCGACCGCCATCGCGAGGACAATGAAAGCGCCGACGAGGTGCGCGTCGTCGAGGGCGTCATCGCCGGCGATTCGAGCCTGGCGGGTCGATCGGTGTCCCAGAGCAGGTTGCACGAGCGCTATGGCCTCAGCCTTCTGGCTGTGAGCCGCGAGGGGTCGCGCCTCGCCACCGAACTGCGCTCGATCCGCCTGCGCGGCGGCGACGTCGTCATCTTCAAGGCGGACGAGGGCAATATCGGCATCGCCTTCGCGGAACTGCGCGTGCTGCCGCTATCCGAACGGGCGATTGCCCTGGGCGTGAAGCGGTTCGGCTTCGCACCGCTGGTTCTTCTTGCCGCGGCCGTTCTCGCCATCGGCATGGGCTGGCTTCCGATCCACGTCGCCTTCGCCGCGGCCGCCGTCGGCGTGCTCGTGCTGCGCGTCATGAACATGAGCGAGGCCTATCGCGCCATCGACGGCTCGCTGCTCGTCCTGCTGGCCTGCCTCATCCCCGTCAGCGAGGCGATCGCCAGCACGGGCGGCGCGGCGCTGCTTGCTGCTCCGCTGGCGCAACTGCTTGGCCCGATGCCGCCCTGGCTTGCCGTCGCCGTGCTGATCCTGGTCGGCATGGCGGTAACGCCCTTCCTCAACAACGCCGCCACCGTGCTGATCCTTGCGCCGATCGCGGCGGCGACAGCTCAGAGCCTCGGCGTCGATCCCGACGCCTATCTCATGGCGGTCGCCATCGGCGCTGCGTGCGACTTCCTCACGCCCATCGGCCACCAGTGCAACACGCTGGTGATGGGCCCGGGCGGCTACCGCTTCGGCGACTACTGGCGGCTCGGCCTGCCGCTGTCGATCATCGTGCTGGTCGTCGCGACGCCGCTCATCGTCCTGTTCTGGTCGCCCGTCGCGGGGTAGGGTGCGGGCCTACGGCGCGTTCCGCCCCGGCTCGTACTTCCTGATCTCCGCGCGGCTCACCACCATGTGGTGCACCTCGTCCGGACCGTCGGCAAAGCGCAGGTGACGCACGTCGGCATAGAGTTCCGCCAGCGGCGTCCATTGCGAAATGCCGGTCGCGCCGTGGACCTGGATCGCCTCGTCGATGATGCGGCAGGTGATTTCCGGGATCATCGATTTCACCATCGACACCCACACGCGCGCCTCGCGATTGCCCAGCACGTCCATCGCCTTGGCGGCTTTCAGCACCATCAGCCGCATCTGCTCGATGTCGTAGCGAGCGCGCGAGACGACTTCCGGATTCTTGCCGAGCTTGATCAGCGGCTGGCCAAAGGCTTCCCGTGAAAGGCCGCGCTTGATCATCATCTCCAGGGCTGCTTCCGCCTTGCCGATCGTCCGCATGCAGTGGTGGATGCGGCCCGGCCCGAGGCGGACCTGGCTGATCTCGAAACCGCGGCCTTCGCCGAGCAGGATGTTCTCCTTCGGCACGCGCACATTGGTGAACTTGATGTGCATGTGGCCGCGCGGGGCATGGTCGGCCCCGAAGACATGCATCGGCCCGATCACCTTCACGCCGGGCGTGTCCATCGGCACGAGGATCTGCGACTGCTGCAGGTGAGGCGGCGCATCCGGGCTCGTTTTCACCATGGTGATCATGATCTTGCAGCGCGGATCGCCCGCGTTGGAAATGTAGTATTTCTCGCCATTGATCACCCACTCATTGCCCTCGAGCACGGCGGAGGTGGAAATATTCTTGGCGTCGGACGAGGCGACATTCGGCTCGGTCATCGCATAGGCCGAGCGGATCTCGCCATTAAGCAGCGGCTCCAGCCATTTCTGCTTCTGCGCGGGCGTGCCGACCCGCTCCAGCACTTCCATGTTGCCGGTGTCGGGCGCTGAACAGTTCAGCGTCTCGGACGCCAGCGGCTGCTTGCCCAGTTCGGCTGCGATATAGGCGTAGTCGAGGTTCGAGAGGCCTTCGCCGGTCTCCGCATTCGGCAGGAAGAAATTCCAGAGCCCCGCAGCCTTCGCCTTTTTCTTCGCGCCATCCAGAAGCTCAAGCTGCCGCGGATGCCAGCTCCAGCGGTCGGTCTTCTGATGGTCGAGTTCCTCGAATTCCTCATGGATCGGCGCGACATTCTCGACGATGTGCCGCTTCACTGCCTCAAACAGCGGACGGCCCTTCTCCGACATGCGCAGGTCGTTGAGTTCGTTGTCGTGTTCGCCGCCAATCATGGTCGGTCTCTCCCTGTCTGTTTTCCTCATTGTATTGCGTGCGCGACCAAGCGCCAGATGCAAACAGGCCCGGCTTGTGGCCGGGCCTGTCGCATTTCGTCTCGCCTTGAAGCCTACTGCGCCGGGGCCGCCGGCACAGACGGGATGGGCGGCGCGGCAGCCGACGCATAGCCGCCATAGACCCAGCTGCGCTGGTCGAAGGTTCCAGCCGCCTCATTGTTCTGGATCATGAAGATCGTCGTGATGTCGTTCTTCGGATCGACCCACATGTTGGTGCCGGCATAGCCCGCCCACGAGAAATACTCGCCCTTGCTCGGGTCCTTCATGTCGATCGGCAGCAGGCCGAAGCCAAGCCCGAACCCGCCCGCCGGCCCATAGAACCAGGCCGTGCGGTCAACATCGGGCGTCATCTGGTTCACCAGCATGGCGTCGAGCGATTCCGGCTTGATGATCTCGACGCCGCGATAGCTTCCCCTGCCACGCAGCATTTCGACAAAGCGGAAATAGTCTTCCGTTGTCGCATTGAGCCCGCCGCCGCCCGAGAGCATCGGCGCTTTCACCTTCGGCGTGGAGAGCGCGATGCCGGCCGGCGGTTCGGCCAGGCGGCTGAACTCGTCTTCATCCAGATAGAAGCTCGTGTCGTTCATGCCGAGCGGGGTGAAGATCGTCTCATCCAGCAGCACGTCCAGCGTCTTGCCCGAGGCGACTTCCAGCACGGCGCCCAGCACATCAGTCGAGCGCGAATAATGCCACGCCGACCCCGGATCGAACTTCAGGGGCAGGGCGGCGATGGCCTTGGAAAGCTCGAGCCCCGTGACGTCCAGCCGCGTGTCGCCCGCGGCCATGTACAGCTTGCCAAGCTCGCTCTCGGGATCGAACACGCCATAGATCAGCCCCGACTTATGGGCGAGCAGATCGCGCACCGCGACCTCGCGCGCGGCGGGCCGCGTCTGCCCATTGCCGACCAGCACTTTCGGATTGGCGAATTCGGGAATGTATTTCGAGATCGGGTCTTCGAGGCCAAGCTTGCCATCCTCGACCAGCGCCATTGTGGCGACCGAGACGACCGGCTTGGTCATCGAGTAGACGCGGAAGATCGTCTCGGGCGTCACCGGGTCGGCGTCGCCCGGGCCTTCGACGCCCACGGCAGTGATGTTCACAACCTGGCCGCCCTTCGCGACCAGAAAGAGCCCGCCAGGAATCGTGCCGGCCTTCACGCCGGCCTCGATGTCGGCCTTGGCCTTCGCGAAGATCGCCGGATCGAAGCCGAGGGCCGTCGGATCAGCGGCCATGGTAAGTGACGTCGCGTTCGGATCGGCGACAACCGGCGGCGGCGTCTCCGCGACCTCTGCTGTCGGCGCGGCGGGCGCGCACGCAGCCGCAAGAGCCAGAATGGCGGCTGATGCCGCGGTGAAGAGGTGGCGTTTCATCGATGGTGCTCCCGGCTGTTTCCCCATGCGGCATCCATAGCGCATGGAGACGTCCGGCAAAAGTCTACCGTCGCGGCGCCCCCGCGAGACGGCGCGCATCGCAACCGCAGGGCGATCGTGATATGATGCGCGCAGAAAACGGGAGGCGTATGTGAAGCTTCTGGCCGTCTCTGCCCTCTGTGTGATTCTGCTGGCGCCCGTCGCCGTGGCTCAGACCCTTTCATGTCCCGACCCTCAGGATCCAACGCCAACGAAGGCTCGGCGGGACTATGTCGCGCCGTTTGCGGCTGGGGTCTCCGCATTGCACGGGAGCAGGTTTGCGGAAGCTGTGTCCCTGAGCGATGCGGCCGCGCCGCATGCGATGGATGCGCGTCAACTCCAGGCCGCGTTGAGCCTGCGGTCGGCCGCGCTCGCCGCCGTCGAGGACGACGCCCAGCTCGTGTCCACGTTGGAGACCCAGCTCGCGGTCGGATGCCACAGCCGGGTTGGTGAACGGGAAGCGATTGCCGTCCAGCTCGAAGCCGCACGCTATCGCCTGCAGTCGCAGTGGCAGCCGCAGCCGCAGTAGCGGTCGAACGCGACCGCATCGATTGCGACGGGGCAGACCGGAAAGACCGCTGGACAGCCATGGCCCAAGCGCCTATATGCCCCCTCGAACCAGTTCTCACATCGAAGCGGCGGCCCCGGGAACTGGGCCGCCGCTTCGCATTTACGGCCTGATTTTTGGGCCAAACCTGAAGGAAACGCACCCCGTATGCGGGCGCAGAGCGAAATTGAAATCCGTATCCTCGACATGATCGAGCCCATGGCAGCCGGCCTCGGCCTCGATGTCGTGCGTGTGCGGGTGATGGGCGGGCAGACGCCCACGCTGCAGATCATGGCGGAGCGGCCGGACGGCACGATGACGGTTGCGGCCTGCGCGAAATTCTCCCGCGCCATCTCGCCCGTGCTGGAGGCGGAAGACCCGATCGCCACCGAATACCATCTCGAAGTCTCCAGCCCCGGCATCGACCGGCCGCTGACGCGCGTCGGCGATTTCGCCAACTGGCTCGGCCACGAGATCAAGGTCGAACTCGGCATGCCCGGCGCTGACGGCCGCAAGCGTTTCCACGGCTGGATCGTCAGCGAGACGGACGGCGTGGTCGAACTGAACCTGAAGGATGGCGGCAGCGCGCAACTCCCGGTGGCCGACATGGCGCGGGCGACCATGGTGCTCACCGACAAGCTGATCCAGGCCGCGCGCGCCAAGGCGCCGCCGCCCAATGAAGGCGAAGAAGGCGAGGCTGAAGAAGACGACGAGGAAGAGATCGTCGGTCTCGGCGAAGCGCTTGAAGAGGACTTCGACGATGTCGAAGTCGACGACGCGGAAGATTTTGAAGGCGACGAGGATGATCTCGACGCAGGCGACACAGAACTAGACGACGGCAAGAGGAACTAGGAAAAATGGCAACCGGCGCAATTTCGGCAAACAAGCTGGAAATCCTGCAGATCGCCAACGCGGTCGCGGCGGAGAAATCCATCGACAAGCGCATCGTGCTGGAGGCGATGGAGGAGGCGATCCAGAAGGCCGCCCGCTCGCGCTACGGCCTCGAACACGACATTCGCGCCGAGATCAATCCGGACTCCGGCGAGACCCGACTCTGGCGCGTGCAGACCATCGTCGAGACGGTCGAGAACCCGGTCACGCAGCTCAACCTGGCCGACGCCAAGAAGATGGATTCCGACGCTGAAATCGGCAACGAATTCAGGGAAGAACTTCCCCCGTTCGAGTTCGGCCGAGTCGCCGCCCAGACGGCGAAACAGGTCATCACCGGCAAGGTCCGCGAAGCCGAACGCCAGCGCCAGTACAACGACTTCAAGGACCGCGTCGGCGAGATCATCAACGGCACGGTGAAGCGCGTCGAATACGGCCACGTCATCGTCGATCTCGGCAAGGCCGAGGGCGTCATCCGCCGCAATGACGGCATCCCGCGCGAGAATTTCAACACTGGCGACCGCGTCCGCTCATATCTCTACAAGGTGTCGGCCGAAGCCAAGGGCCCGCAGATCTTCCTCTCCCGCGCCCACCCATCGTTCATGATCGCGCTGTTCGCGCAGGAGGTTCCCGAAGTCTACGAGGGCGTCATCGAGATCAAGGCCTGCGCCCGCGATCCGGGATCGCGCGCCAAGATCGGCGTGTTCAGCCATGACAACTCGATCGACCCGGTCGGCGCCTGCGTAGGCATGCGCGGCGCGCGTGTTCAGGCGGTGGTGTCCGAACTCGGCGGCGAAAAGATCGACATCATCCCGTGGTCGGGCGATGACGCGACCTTCATCGTCAACGCGCTGCAGCCAGCCGAAGTCTCCAAGGTCGTGATCGACGAGGAAGAGGGCCGCGTTGAAGTCGTGGTCGAGGAGAGCCAGTTCCCGCTCGCCATCGGCCGCCGCGGCCAGAACGTGCGCCTCGCCTCCCAGCTCACCGGCTGGCAGATCGACCTGATGACGGAAACTGCCGACTCGGAACGCCGCCAGCGCGACTTCAAGGAGCGCACCGACCTGTTCCAGAAAGCCCTCGACGCCGATGAGACGCTGGCCCAGCTGCTCGCCTCCGAAGGCTTCGAGACCGTGGAAGAGATCGCCTATGTCGAGATCGAGCAGCTCGCTTCGATCGAAGGCTTCGACGAGGAAGTCGCAAGCGAACTGCAGGAGCGCGCGCGTGAGTATCTCGAAAGGCTGACGGCCGAACTGGTCGCCAAGCGCAAGGAACTCGGCGTCACCGACGAAGTCGCCGACATGGAAGGCGTGACGCCGGTCATGGCGGTGAAGTTCGGCGAGAACGCGGTTCTGACGATCGACGATCTCGCCGGCCTGGTGCCGGACGATCTCATTGGCTGGAAAGAGCCGGGTCCGGACGGCAAGCCGAAATTCGTGGCCGGCCTGCTCGAGAAGGCCGACATGAGCCGCGAGGACGCCGAGCTGTTCATCCTCAAGGCCCGCGTCGTGGCCGGCTGGGTCGAGCCGCAGGCGCTCGAAGATGCGCTCGCCGCCCGCGCCGCAGCGCTCGACGCCGAGGAAGCCGAACTCGACGCCTCGGACACCTCCAGCGGCACGGCGCGCAGCCGTGGCGATGACCTTTTCAACCTGAAGGGGGCGAATGCCTCAACCGACCAGTGATGGCGACCTGAGCGGCAGTCCGGATGCCGAAACCCCCATTCCCGAGCTGGATGGGGGCCCGCTTCGCGTCGGCAAGTCACCCAATGATCCCGAGCGCCGCTGCATCGCAACGATGGAGCGGCGCCCCCAAAGCGAGATGATCCGTTTCGTCCTCGGGCCGGACAATCAGGTCGTGCCTGACATCGCCGCCCGCCTGCCGGGCCGCGGCGCATGGGTGACCGCCTCCGCAGATGCGCTGCAGCAGGCTGTGAAGCGCGGCGCTTTTGCTCGTGCATTCAAGGCGCCGGCGAAGGCCGGTCCCGATCTCGTGACCCAGACCGAAGCGCTTCTGGTCAAGGGCCTGCTCAACATGATCGGCATGGCCAAGCGCGCTGGCGTACTCACCCTCGGGTTCGAGCAGGTGCGCGAGGCAGTTCGCTCGGCTCGCCCGGCTTGCCTCATGGCGGCGGCGAACGCATCTGAGGACCAGCGGAACAAGGTGCTGGCCCTGGTCCGTGGGCTCTATGGTCCCCAGCCGGGAGAAACCCCCGAAGACGCGCGGCTTCCCCCTGTCGTTGCATGTTTTTCAGACGAAGAATTGGGCATGGCCTTGGGGCGCGAGCGTGTGGTACACGCTTGCCTCAAACAGGGCCGCATAGCGCACGCATGGATAGGGGAGCTGGCAAGGCTTTCCGGCTTCCGGCGTGTCTGGCTGCCGGGCTGGCAGCCTGCCTCCGCCTCCGATAAAGGCTCCAGCGGGCAAGACATTGAAGACCTGAAGGCCCAGGACTCCGGGGGCGATCCTCCGGACTCCCGGGCGTGAACCATCTCGATCGCAAACGAAGTGAGTGAATGACTGATACAAAAGACACGGACAATACTGGACGCCGGCCGCTGACCCTCAAGCGCGCCGACACAGGCACCGTGAAGCAGAGCTTCAGCCACGGCCGCTCCAAGCAGGTCGCCGTCGAGGTTAAGAAGAAGAAGGTGGTCGTGACCCCGGGCTCAGCCCCCAAGGTCGCGCGCCCCGCGGCCGCTGCTCCCGCCACCGAGCCCGAGTCGAAGCCAGCCGCTGCTGCTGCGCCTTCCGCTCAGCCGACGGCTGCGCAGGCAGCCGTGAAGAAATCCAACTTCTCGGAAGCCGAACTCAAGGCCCGCAAGCTTGCGATCGATGCCGCACGCGCTGATCAGGATCGCCGCCGCGTCGAACAGGAAGTGATCGAGGAAGGCAACCGCCGCCGCGCGGACGAGGCGCGTCGTCTCGCTGAAGATGAGAAGCGCCGCGTCGAAGCCGGCGTGCAGCGCCCAGCCGCAGCCGAAGAAGATGCCGGCTCTGCCGACACGGCATTCCGCGGCGCCCGCGGCGAGCGTCCCGAGCGTGACAGCGTCCGCCGCGATGCGCGCAGCGCGCCGCCCCGCACCGGCGCGAACAGTTTTTCAGGCGACCGTGGGGCCGCCCCGCGAGCGCCCGGCGGCGTGGTGCGCGTGCGCCCCGATGCCGATCGTCCGCGTGGTCCGGGTGGACCTCGCCCCGGTGGCCCCGGCGGTCCGCGCCCCGGTGGTCCGGGCGGCGCCGCCCGTCCAGGTGGATTTTCAGGCGATCGCCCGCGCGGTCCGGGTGGACCCGGCGCCCGCGGCCCAGGCGGCGGACCCCGTCCGCTTGCCCCGCTCGATACGGATGATCTGACCCCGCTGAGCGAACTCGGCGGCCGCGTCAAACGCGTCAAGACCAGCGGCGACGATGCCCCCGGCGGCAGCGAAGTCCGGCCGGCGCGCAAGGACGAACCGAAACGCCGTCAGGGCAGGCTGACCGTCTCGGCCGCCCTTGGCGACGATGATGAAAAACAGCGTTCCTACGCCGCCGTGAAACGCGCCCGCGAACGCGAGCGTGACCGTCGCCTGAAAATGGCCGGTGGCGCCGGCGAGAAGGTTTCGCGCGAAGTCGTGCTGCCGGAATCGATCACCGTCGCCGACCTCGCCAACCGCATGAGCGAGCGTCAGGCGGACGTCGTGAAATTCATGATGCAGCAGGGCGAACTCGTTCGTTCCACTGACGTGCTCGACGCCGACACTGCCCAGCTCATCGTCGAGGAGTTCGGCCATACCGTGAAACGCGTGGCGGAATCCGACGTCGAGATCGGCCTCGAAGGCCATGACGACGTCGACGATCACCTCGAATCCCGCCCGCCCGTCGTGACCGTCATGGGTCACGTCGACCACGGCAAGACGTCGCTGCTCGACGCCCTGCGCCAGACCGACGTCGTGTCGGGCGAGGCCGGCGGCATCACCCAGCACATCGGCGCCTATCAGGTGCAGCTCAAGACCGGGGAAAAGATCACCTTCCTCGACACGCCCGGCCACGCGGCCTTCTCCTCCATGCGCGCCCGCGGCGCCAACGCCACCGACATCGTCATCCTCGTGGTGGCGGCGGACGATGGCGTGATGCCCCAGACGATCGAGGCGATCCAGCACGCGAAAGCGGCCGGCGCCCCCATCATCGTGGCGGTCAACAAGGTCGACAAGCGCGACGCCGATCCCAACAAGGTGCTCACCCAGCTCCTGCAATACGACGTGCAGGTCGAAGCCATGGGCGGCCAGACCCCGGCCGTGCAGGTCTCCGCGCTGAAGAAGACCGGCCTTGACGAACTCACGCAGACGATTTCGGCGCTCGCCGAGATTCTCGAACTCAAGGCCAATCCGGATCGCGACGCCGACGGCGTGGTCATCGAATCCAAGCTCGACAAGGGCAGGGGTCCGGTGGCGACGGTGCTGGTCAAGCGCGGCACGCTGAAGCGCGGCGACATCATCGTCGCCGGCGGCCAGTGGGGCCGGGTCAAGGCGCTCTCGAACGAGCGCGGCCAGCAGGTCGAAGACGCCCGTCCGGCAACCCCGGTCGAAGTGCTCGGCCTCGATGGCGCGCCGGACCCGGGCGATCAGATGGTGGTCGTGGATTCGGAAGCCCGCGCCCGCGAGATCACGGATTACCGCCTGCGCACCAAGCGCAACAAGACCGGCCCGTCGACACGGACGGGCACCTCGCTCGACCAGATGCTCGCGCGCCTCAAGGAAGGCGGCACGGCGGCCACTGGCGGCCTCAAGGAGGCAACCTTCCTCGTCAAGGGCGACGTCCAGGGCTCGGTGGAAGCGATCACGCAATCGCTCGAGAAGCTATCGACCGAAGAGGTCCGCGCCCGCGTGGTCCTCGGCGCCGTCGGCGGTATCTCGGAAAGCGACGTGCAGCTCGCCATCTCGGCCTCGTCCCCGATCATCGCGTTCAACGTCCGCGCCAACAAGCAGGCGCGCGACCTTGCCGAACGCGAAGGCGTCGAGATCCGGTACTACTCGATCATCTACAACCTGATCGACGACGTGAAGAACACGCTGTCGGGCATGCTGGCGCCGGAACGTCGCGAGACGTTCCTCGGCTACGCCGAAATCCTGCAAGTCTTCTCGATCTCGAAAGCAGGCAAGGTCGCCGGCTGCCGCGTCTCGGAAGGCATCGTGCGTCGCGGCTCGGGCGTCCGCCTGCTGCGCGACAACGTCGTCATCCACGAAGGCACGCTGTCCACCCTGAAACGCTTCAAGGACGAAGTCGCCGAAGTGAAACAGGGCATGGAATGCGGCATGGCCTTCGCCAACTACCAGGACATCCGCGAAGGCGACCAGATCGAATGCTTCCAGGTCGAGCTGATTGAGCGCAGGCTGGAATAGCCGTTAGCCGACTGACGTTCTGAAGAAGCCTCCCGCGCGCGCGGGAGGCTTTTTCCTGTTGCTTGTCAGTCGCTGATGTCAGCCTAAAGTGGGCGTCGGGCCTGAACGGGGGGCGGCATGGCCGTTACGATAGAACTGCTGATGGTCGCCGATAAGGAAATCACGAATCTTGCCGATGTGCCTGCGAGATGGGGGGCCTTCCTCGATGCCAACTGGAGCGGTGCGGAATCCGGCCAGGACCATAGGCTGCGTCGTAGCATGGGCATCCGGAATGTTTGGTCTGATGTCGACTTTGTACTGAGAGCCGAGCAGCCGATGGCGGAACTTCCATTGGGGTTCCTGTTGGCGAAAGGGTGTATCCTCGCAAATGTCGTCGAAACTCATCGGCTGGATGTCGGCGCTGAGGTCGTTCAGTGGAACGAATACGATAACGACCTATTTGGGTATGGCTCTCCGCCCGAAGCCTTCTTCTCTGATGAAGTGAGACGGATCAGTCACGCACTAGATTCCGTTAACGACGAGTGGATTCGGAATGCGTTTGATCCGGACCAGCTTGTTCCCGCTGCCGAACGCGACGAATTCACTGCTTCTGATTTTGAGGCACGAGTCCAAGACTGCCAAGAAGTCCTACGCGAGCTAAAGCCCTTCATTTCGCGAACCGCAAACTCTGGTTTGGGTTTGGTGCGGTTTACGTGGTGACGAGGCGGCTGAGGTTGTGCCGCGCTCACTCAATTGTGCGCGACAACTCAAATGGCCGCGCTAAACTCCTCCTCAACAAGAAGCCGGAAAACGGCTGAATCGGCGGGAGAGAAATCAATGTCACAGCTCAGGATACGTGTGCTTGCTGGTTGCGGCGCCTTGGCGCTCGCCGCCGCGTCGCTTGTCGCGGCCCCGGCTCTTCACCAGTCAGCAGAGGCGCAATCAGCCCGCGCCGGTCCGCACGGCAAGGTCGAGGTGAAAGTCCTCTCCTCGCGCTACGACCTCGTCTCGGGCGGCGATGCGCTTGTCGAGGTTCGCGCGAGCGAGGGCGCGAAGGCGAACGAGCTCAAGCTCTCGCTCAACGGCCGCCAGCTCATGACGCCGCTGAAGTTCGACGCCGCCACCAACACGCTGCGCGGCGTCGTCACCGGCCTCGATACCGGCGCCAACTGGCTGCAGGTGAGGGGACCCACGGGCTACTCCGTCAGCCAGCCGCTGGTGAACCATCCGATCACCGGCCCGATCCTCTCGGGCCCGCACATGACGCCTTACGAGTGCCGCACGGAACAGTCCGGCCTCGGCCCCGCCATCGACGCCAACTGCTCCGCGCCCACCAAGTATGAGTGGTTCTACAAATCCACCGGCCCGGCCACCGGCACAGGCATGGCGGCGACGCAGTTCAAGCCGCTCGCCAATCCGAAAGCCGCGCGCCCCGCCGACCTCGCCACCGCCACCACGATCGATGGCAGGACCATCCCCTACATCGTCCGCGTCGAAAGCGGCGTCATCAACCGCGCGATCTACCGCCTCGCCGTGCTCGATGATCCTTCAACCGATGCGTTTGGCGCCAGTGAAGGCTGGAACAACCGCCTCGCCGTCACCTTCGGAGGCGGTTGCGGCACGCAGTACAATCAGGGCTCGAATGGCGTGCAGTCGATCCTGTCGGATCTCTATCTCGCGCGCGGCTTCGCCTACATGAACTCCACCGAACTGGTGAACCAGCAGCACTGCAACCAGGTGCTGCAGGGCGAAACCCTGATGATGCTGAAAGAGCATTTCGTCGAAAGCTACGGCGTCCCCAAATGGACGGTCGGCACCGGCGGCTCCGGCGGCGCGATCCAGCAGATGGTCATCACGCAGATGTATCCCGGCCTGCTCGACGGCCTGCAGCCCTCGCTCAGCTTCCCCGACTCGTCGATGCAGACAGCCGACTGCGGCCTCCTGCAGAACTTCTGGCGCACCGCCGCGGGCAAGAAATGGAGCGAGCAGAAGAAGGACGCCGTCGCCGGCTAC
This sequence comes from Alphaproteobacteria bacterium, assembly GCA_031419455.1. GTDB lineage: Bacteria > Pseudomonadota > Alphaproteobacteria > Caulobacterales > Hyphomonadaceae > UBA7672. The sequence goes on along the minus strand of JANOKS010000030.1, from coordinate 11,415 downwards.
AGCAACGGCACATGCGGCTCATGGGAACGCTCCTTCGTCCGCACTATCCAGGCCGGCTTTGCCGAAGGCTGCGCCGTCTCCGACAAGGCGCTTGTCTACGACCCGAAGAAGAACCCCAAAGGCATCCGCTGCACGACGCAGGAAATGCGCGTCAACATCTATGGCCGCGACCCCAAGACCGGCTTTGCCCGCCGGCCGATCGACAATATCGGCATCCAGTACGGGCTGAAAGCGCTCAACGACAAAGCCATCTCGGTCGATGAATTCCTGACGCTGAACGAGAAGGTCGGCGGCAACGACATCGACGGCGCGTTCGTCGCGAAGCGCACCACGGGCGATGAAACCGCCATCAAGGCGATCTACGCCTCCGGCACGTTCAACACTTATCTGCATCTCGATACTGTGCCGATCCTGAACTACCGCAGCTACACGGACACCACGACGCCCGGCGACATCCATGACCGCCATCGCGACCTCACAATCCGCGCGCGGCTGGAGAAGGCGACAGGCTCCTCCGCCAACCAGGTCATCTGGGTCGCCGATCGCGCACCGGGGCAGGGCCAGCCGGCCAAGGTCAACCTCGCGCCGATCGCGCTCGACGTGGTCACGAAATGGCTCGACAACATGGCCGCCGACCCCGCACCGCTGACGCCCGCAAAAGTCGTGAAGCACAAGCCGGCCGACGCCGTCGACGCCTACTGGACGCCCGACGGCCAGCGCGTCAACGAAGTCGCGAGCTGGGATCCGTCAACCTCGTGGAACAAGGCCTATCCCATCCACCTCGAACCGCGCCTCATCGCCGGCGCGCCGATCACCAACGACATCATGAAGTGCGCGCTCAAGCCGGTGAACGTCGCTGACTACAGCGTCACCTTCTCGAACTCGCAGCAGTCGCGGCTGAAGAAGATCTTCCCCGCCGGCGTCTGCGACTGGAGCAAGCCCGGCGTCGGCTATTCAACGATCAAGGGCGGCTATCAGCGCTACTGACGCGCTTTCAGGTCGGCCAGGAATTGTTCCTGGTTCTCCGGAGAGATCATCAGCCGCTTGTTGGCGCCATAGGTGATCGCCAGCCTGTCCCACGACAGGGCCGGGCTGGAGCGCTTACGCCCGAAAAACCCGCCGGGCTTCTCGATGCTCTTGATGTCCGCAAGTGCGATCGTCCAGCGAAACGGTCCGGAGCGGACGACCAGGCTGCTGCCGTCGAGCGTGTAGTTCGTGCCGCGCAGGATCCAGACCAGAAAGCCTGCAACGCCCAGCAGTATGAACCCGCCCTGTGCGGCGCGCAGCAGGCCCTCCTTCACGCCGGCGATGATCAGACCCGCAATGGCCGCCGCCATCGACACGCCGATGATCGCCAGGATCCATGCGTCGACCTTGGACGGATAGGTGCGTGCAGGCAGGTGGCTGGTGCGCGCCATCTCAGTCATTGTCCTTCACGAAATCCTCGATCCGCCGCACGAGTCGCGGCGCCAGCGGAAGCGACGGGTCGGCATAGGTCGCAAGGTTCGCGGCGCGGTCTGCCGGCGCCTCCTTCAGCACATGGTTCATGTTGTCCACGAACCGCAGCTTCGTCTTGCGCGCCTTGTTGAGCAGGTTGGCGTCACCCACCGTCACCTGCAGGTCCGTCTTGCCTTGCAGGATCAGCGTGTCCCTGTTGGCGCGGTGCAATTCCGCGACGGGGTCGAGGTTGATGACGGAGATCAGATAGTCCTGCACCTGCGGCGCAAACAGCGGCACAAGGGCAGGGTGCATCGTTGCGACATCGACACGCCGCCCGGCTTCCAGGTCTGCCAGCGCCGCCATCGCCTGATTCAGCAAAGGCGCGTTGGCGGGATTGTCGCGCAGCTGCTGGCGGATCACGTCCCCCATCTTGCGTCCCATGCCGGCGACGAGGATCAGCCCGCAGACATCCTCACGCCCCTGCGCCGCCAGCGACACCATCAGCGCGCCCTCCGAATGCCCCAGCAGGAAGACACACTCCGATCCGCGCGCCGCCTTGATCGCGTCGATCCAGGCATGAATGTCGGCCACATAGTCGGCCGGCGTCACGGCGTTCGGATCGCCCGCCGCCGCGCTGCCGAACAGGCCGCGCTTGTCGATGCGCACCGTGGCGATGCGCTCGTCGACAAGCCCCTCGGCCAGCAGCTTGTATGCGTCGGTCGCGACGCCCAGCGGGCTGTTGCCATCCCGGTCCGTCGGCCCCGAGCCCGGCACGATCAGCACGACAGGATCGCTGTTGCGCGCATTGATCATCGTCCCGCGCAACTCGCCCGCGCTGATCTCCGAGACTTCCGGTACAATGTCGTCGTCCAGTTCGGCGACGAAGGCGATGACGCCGCCCAGCACAGCGACCGCTGCGGCGATCGCGGCAATCGTCTGGGCCGGCTTCCCGGACGTCCCGCCCGTGGCGTCCGGCTTGCCGCCCAGCGTCGCCATGACCTTCGCGAACTGCCCGCCCGCGTCGGCTTTCACGGCGGGCGCATGATCCATACCGCGCGCGATCATCACCACGACGAGCATCATGACGCCCACGAGCAGAGCGCCGCCAAGGCCCCACAACATCAGCGTCACATCCATCGCGTCCTCTCCCTCTTCGCCCCCACAATGTGCTTGACATTGCACACAGTCAATATCAAAGTGATATCACTTAGATATTAGAGGAGGGACGTGATGACTGTCGTGAGCCACAAGAAAACGGTCGAGAAGATCGCAAACACCGGGAGCGGCGGCTTTCTCCTTATTCTCTCGCTCGCTGGCTTCGTCGGCGCGGCATGGCTCTTCTTCCAGGGGATCATGACCGGCGAGTCCGGTGGCGATGGCGCAATGGTCGCGCTCTACATCATCGGCGCAGTGGTGACGCTGGTTGCGGCGATCCTGCTGATATCCGGTCTCTACTCGCTGCAGCAGAATGAGAGCGCGGCGATCACCCTGTTCGGCAACTACAAGGGCACGGACAAGCGCCCCGGCCTGCGCTGGGTCATCCCCTGGTATTCGCGCAAGAAAATCTCACTGCGCGTGCGCAACGTCACCTCGCAGACCCTCAAGGTGAACGACAAGAAGGGCAACCCGATCGAGATCGCCGCCGTCATCGTCTGGCGCGTGGTCGATACGGCCCAGGCCCTGTTCGACGTCGATAACTACGAGACCTTCGTCAACATCCAGATCGAGACATCGCTGCGCGAGATCACCTCGCACTTTGCGTATGACCATGGCGAAGGCGAAGAGCCGACGCTACGCGCCGACGGCGTGAAGGTCGGCGAAATGCTTGCCGAACGCCTGCAGGAACGCGTTGCGATCGCTGGCCTCGCGGTTGACGAGGCGCGCCTCTCGCACCTCGCCTACGCGCCGGAGATCGCCTCTTCCATGCTGCGCCGCCAGCAGGCCGAAGCTGTCCTCGAAGCGCGGGCCAAGATCGTGCATGGCGCGGTCTCGATGGTGGAAAGCGCGCTGCAGCAGCTCTCCGAGCGCGACATCGTCGTGCTGGATGACGAGCGCAAGGCGGCGATGGTGTCGAACCTTCTGGTCGTGCTCTGCGCCGATCGCGAGGCCCAGCCCATCGTCAATGCGGGCTCGCTCTACTAGCGCCACAGGAGACAGGCGAGCCCATGCCATCGCCCGGCAAGAAAGCATTTCCGCTTCGGCTCGATCCGGCGCTCCACGCCGCGATCGAGCGCCTTGCCGCGCAGGACCTCCGCTCCGTCAACGCCGAGATCGAATTCCTGCTGCGTGAGTCGCTCAAGCGGCGCGGAGTGAAGGCGGAGGAGAGAGCAAAGCCTTCCGATTCGCCGCTTGAGGCCGAATAACGGCCCGCTTGCGACACAGCCATTTTTGAACTCTCCGCCCGCGCGCGCGTACCATCAGGTTCGCGGAGACGATCCGGCTTGTTCGAATTTTCCAGCTATCACCTGCTGCTCACCGGCCTCGGCCTGGCGGTCCTGCTCGCCTACTGGCTGCCGCGCCTGTTTTCGGCGCGTGAGCCAGCTGCAGCAGGCCTGCTGATCGGGCTGGGCTTCCTGGTGTTCGGCTGGGCGCCCGGCACAGCCGCAGCCATCAATCCGATCAGCATCCCCGCGCCGTGGGAAATCGTCAGTGAGCTGTGCGTCATCGTCGGCCTGTTCGGCGTTGCGCTTCGCATCGATGACCTGAAGGATCTGAGTCGCTGGTGGCCAACCATCCGGCTTCTGGCCATCGCCATGCCGTTGACCATCCTGGCCGTCGCTGTACTTGGCTGGCAGCTCGGCGCAATGACGCTGGGCGGCGGCCTGCTTCTGGGCGCCGTGCTCTCGCCCACCGATCCCGTCCTCGCCGGAGACCTTCAGGTCGGCAAGCCGAATGAAGGGAGCGAGCATCCGGTACGCCGCACGCTCACGGGCGAAGCCGGCCTCAATGACGGACTTGCCTTCCCCTTCGTCTATCTCGCGATGGCCATCGCCGCTGCGGGCGGTATCGACGCAGCAAACCTGTTCGACTGGCTCTGGCGCGATGTCGCCTACCGGATCGCCGTCGGCGCTATCAGCGGCCTTTTGATCGGTCGCCTCCTTGGCTTCCTGCTGTTTGAATATCCACGCGAGAATGCGCTGGCGAAGACTGAAGCCGGCGTCTTCGCCATGGCAGGTGTCTTTCTCGCCTACGGCCTCACAGAGCTTCTGGAGGGCTACGGATTCATCGCCGTCTTCATCGCCGGCGTCACCCTGCGACGGACCGAGTCGGAGCATGAATACCATGGCCGCCTGCACGACTTCTCGGAGAACATCGAGCACGCGCTCACAGCCGTGCTCCTCATCGCGCTTGGCGCATCGTTGCCGGCGTTGCTGTCAGGACTGACCTTGTCCAGCGTCATCATCGCCGTGGCCCTCATCGTCCTGATCCGGCCGCTGATCGGCTGGGTGTCGCTGAAAGGATCACAGCTCCGGGGCCGGCAGCGGATGGTCGTGGCATTCTATGGCGTGCGCGGCGTCGGCTCGATCTACTATCTGAGTTACGCCGGCAGCCACATGGACCTTCAGAACGAAGCCGAACTGTGGGCCATAACGGCGCTCGCCATCCTGCTCTCAACAGTGCTGCACGGATTCTCCGCAGCCTTCGCCGTCGATAAGGTGACGGAGCCGCCGGGCAAATCAGGGGCCAGCGCCGACTGACTTGCCCCCAGCCGCATGCCGCCGCTCATGGTCCAGCAGCCATTGCTTGCGCCACAGCCCGCCCGCATAACCGGTCAGCGTCCCGTCGGCGCCGATCACGCGATGGCAGGGCAGGATGATCGCGCAGCGGTTCAGCCGGTTCGCATTCGCTACCGCGCGCATCGCCGTCGGCCGCCCGATGCGCTGCGCCATCTCCTGATAGGACCGCGTGACGCCCGGCGGCACGCGGCGAAGTTCGTCCCACACCTGGTTCTGGAAATCCGTCCCCGCGCCCGCAATCCTTGATGTGAACACCAGCGACTTGCCCGCGAAGTAGTCCGCCAGCTCCCTGCGGATCAGCTTCAGCGCCTTGGTCTCGCCCGGCAGCACCGTCGCATTGAACTGCCGCCGGTAACGCTCGACATGCTCTTGCAGCTTCTTGCGCTCGACGAACTCCAGCATGTGGAGGTGCGTCTCATCTGCAATGGCCAGCATCGGCCCCAGCGGCGTGTCGATCCAGTCCATCGCAAACGCCTTCGCCGCCCGCGCGCGGTTCGGCGCTTCGCCGAAGGTCTTGGCGAACGCCTCGCGGAATCCGCTGCCGGATTCAAACCCCGCGTCCAGCTGCGCCTCGATCACGGCGTCGCCTTGTCTGATCGTGTTGAACGCATGCCCCAGCCTTCGTGCGCGGGCATACTGCGAAAAGCTCATGTCGAACCGGCGCTGGAAATGCCGCCGCGCCGTCGCCGGCTCGATCCCCATCTCGCGCAGATCCTCCTCGCTCCACTTGCGCGACGGATCCTCCTCCACCAGCCGCAGCAGCTTGTCGATTAGCACGCCCGGCGCGTTCGGATCATCCAGCGGCCGGCACCGCTTGCACGGCCGGAACCCCGCCGCCAGCGCCTCGTCCGGCGAGCCATAGAAGGTGATGTTCTTCGACAGCGGCGTGCGGGCAGGGCAGACCGGCCGGCAGAAAATCCCCGTCGTCTTCACCCCGACATAGATCACCCCATCCATCTCCGGATCGCGGCGAAGGATGTGCGCGTACAGCGTCTCGTGGTCGGGAAGGCGGTTCAGCATGGCGGCCAATCTCGGATCACTGTTTGTAGACCCAGGATAGGCCCGCCGTCAGGCGGCGCGGCCGGAAAAACGACACGGCCATTGCGCGCAGCCGCCGCTATATGCAGGCGCATGCGGCTGGCCTGATGACGGCCGCTTGCCGCCATCCCTGGCGCAGGCGCGGGTGACCGCCACTCGCCAGGAACGGACGCTGGCGACGCCAATAGCGACAACCCATCTTTATAGCCTGCGGACAGAAGGCCTGCTCGTTCGGCAGCCGCGCACCGTCTGGCTGAAAACCGCTCACCAGACACAGCGAGAATGCGCCAGCACTTAGAAACTTGTATACGTGCACGCGCGGCCATTCACGACGGCGTGAGTTCACGCCAATGTTGCGGAATTTGGTTGCCGCGCACGTCAGGTGCCGCAGCGACGCAATTCGCAGACCCCATTGAGTGCTGAAATGCGCCGCCGCTACGCTCACGTACCTGTCGCGTGTGCGTCGCAGGCAGAAATGAAGCCGCTCCGACAAAGAGAGCGGCACAAGGGGAGAAACATCAAATGACCATCAGAACCCTTCGCGGGGTATCCGCGCTTGCGCTCTTGGTTGGCGTGCCCGGCCTTCAGCTTGCACAAGCTCAGGAGACGACCACACCAGCATCGCCACAAACAGTAGCGACCTCGACGACCACGGCTGATCAGCCGGAAACGGACACTTCAGACCGCGTGGTGGTCACAGGTTCGCTGATCGCGACCAAACCTGAGGATGCGCCAAAACCTGTCGACGTTTTCACGGCGGAGGATCTTGAACAGCAGGGTTCGCCAAACGTCACCGAATTCATCCGGTCGCTGACGACATCATATGGCGACGATCTCGGATTTGGCCAGGCATCGCCCGACGTGCCGCAGGGCACGGGCTTCGGCAACGCCAACCTGAGGGGCCTTGGCTCCAACGGCACGCTCGTTCTCATGAACGGCAAGAATCTCGCCCCTTGGAACGGCTCGTTTGGCGCCGATGTCAACACGGTGCCGATGGAAGCTCTCGCGGCTGTCGAGGTCCTGAAGGACGGCGCATCCGCGACATACGGCGCGGGCGCCGTCGGCGGCGTGATCAACTTCACGACGCGGCGCGACATCGATGGGCCCCAGATCTCGATCCAGAAGCAGTTCTACGACGGATCGGACGGCTACTACAAAGTCGATTTCCTGACGGGTTGGGTTGGCGATTCTTCAAACCTGCTGTTCTCCGCATCGGTAAGCCATGAAGACGCGATGCTGCAGACAGCGCGGGACTTCTCGAGCCAGCCATTTGCAGTCAACCCGGCGCCGTACACACTGACAGGCGCCAACCCGGGCACATTCCAGCAGACCGTTTCGGACTTCTACACCGGGGGCACGATCGTCGTCACCGGCTTTCCCGGAATCAACGATCTCCCGGGCAGCGTCGGACCAGCGGCGCAGGCCGCGTGCGAGGCAGTTGGCGGCTTTGTTGCCAACACTATCCAGGGCAACTCGGTGCAGGGCACGTCCGCCAATCGCGCCTGCGCCTTCCCGCAAGCGCCCTTCCAGAACCTGGTGAACGAGAACGATCAGGTGCGGGCGTATCTTGAGTATAACGGCGACATAAACGACTCGATGGAGTTCCACTTTGATCTGAACTACAGCAAGTCGAAAACAATTCAGGGACAGGTTCCGATTGGTCCCGCCAACGCGACGGCGATCGACCGCACGTTCAGCGCGCTGTGCTCCAGCAGTTGCAACTACGTCATCCCGACACAAATCCAGACCTTCACGACTGCCGGCGCGGGCGCAGGCGTATTCACGCCCAACCCGTTCCTTGCGGACTTCCGTACACGGACGGGCACCACACTTGCGGCCTTGCCGGCGAACGCCGCGCTCTATGCCGGCCTCAACTGGCGGCCATTCATGTTTGGCGGGTATCCGCTCAACGGCAGCGGTCTGAAGGAAGATGTTTTCGAGCGGGACAGCTTCATCGCGAACGCCGGCATCAAGGGCGAGTTCACGGACGACAACCTGTTCGGCAGCTTCCTCAGCGGGATCAATTACGATCTCTCTGGCCAGTACAACCAGTATCTCAACACCTACCATCAGCCCGACATATTTGCCTCTCGACTGCAGAACGCGCTGCTTGGATATGGCGGCTTAGGGTGCCGGGCAATCGACCGCGTGCCGACGGACTACTCGTCGTCAGCCGCCTATAACCGAACGGTCGGCATCCAGTCCGAAACGGCGCCCGGCGTGGGCAGCTGTCAGTTCTTCAACCCGTTCGCGAGCGCCTTTGCGACCAGCGTCGCCAATGGCGCCGCCAATCCGCAATTCAATTCTGGCGCGATTGCTGGACGGCCTGCAGGCTATGCCAACCCGTCGGAACTGATGGACTGGATGATCGGCGACCGCACCGCAGAATACAAACTCGAGTCCGTGACGATCAACGGCCTGCTCAGCGGCGCCATCCCGCCGACAGTGTTCGAGCTTCCCGGCGGCGAAATCGGCTGGGCGCTCGGCATGCAGTCGCGACAGGTTGAAGGTCGTTCGTCAACGCGTGACGACAACGAGATCGAAGAGAACATGGCGACGCAACCCTGCGTCTGGCCCGACCGCGCCGTCGTCAACAGCCCGGCTCAGGTAGAGCCTGGCGCGGGCACGCGAGGCTGCCCCGCAATCCAGGGTGCGTTCTTCAGCAACGGCCGGGTCAACATCGTCACGACCATCCCGCCATTCTATTACGATACCCAGACCTTGGCGACATTCGCCGAAGTCCAGCTGCCTGTTCTGGAAAACCTGAACTTCTCGCTCTCCGCGCGTCACGAAGAGTACAATGGCGGCGACCTGATCGGCGACATCTACTCCATCGCCGGCAAGTGGGACGTGACTGACAACCTCTATGTTCGCTCGTCCTACGGCACCAACTATCGCGCCGACGGGGCTCTTGAGCTCGACCCGGGTGCGCAGGAGTTCGCGATTGCCGGTTATGGGCGATTTGGAACCGGGTTCCAGCGGGACCGAATCACGGAGATTTCGGACAACATCGGGCCTGAAGACGACAAGACGTTCAACTTCGGCGTCGGCTGGGAGTCAGACCTCGCCGATGGCCGCATTCGTGCGAGCGTGGACTTCTTCGAAATCCTGATCGATGGGCAGATTGCCACCACCAGCGATACGACGATCCTCAATAACATCTTTGGCTTAAACACGGTAACAGGTTTGCCGGGTACGCAAAACAATCGTGGCGTGACCGGCATTCCGAATACAGCGACGAACAACTCTGCCGGCCAGTTCGCAAACTGCAATGCGAGCCTGATAAGCTTCGTGACGTTCACGGCCCCATGCCAACAGGGCGTGACGACTGCGGCGTCTCTCAACCAGGTCCTCCGCTATCAGGTGAACGGACCGGGCTTCGTAACCAACGGCGTCGATTACTCGGTCGACTTTGCCTACCCCATGTTCGACGGCACGTTCACGGCGCAGCTCACGGCGACGCAGAACCTGGTCTACAAGGCCCGGGGCTATTCCGTGAACGACATCCTGTTTGAAGCAAGCGGCAATCGTCTCGGAACCGCGAACTACACGCGGACCGGGAACGAGTCGCGGCGCTGGAGAGCCAACGCCGTCGTTCGGTGGGCAGATGAGACGCACAATGTCAGCGTGCGCGCCAACTATTCGTCGGGCGTCTTCAACGAGGCGTATCAAGTGGGCGGCCTTGTGCCTATCGTCGCGAACATTGCGGCAACCACGACGATCGACGAGACCGTCTATTCGACCTACGGAATCTTTCCGAAGGAGTACCTCGATTTCGACCTGAACTACATCTACACGGCCCCGTTCATGGACGACCTCGAGCTGCGTGCAACGGTCCTGAATATCTTCGACAAGGACCCCTCAGCCGCCCAGGGCCGCTCCGGCTACTACACGGCTACGGGCAACCCGCGTGGCCGCATCTTCGAGGTTGGCTTGACGAAGAAGTTCTAGGCCGCTCGCTGGTGATGCCTCAGAAATGAAGGCATAAGCTGTCGACTCGCCTCCCGACCCCGGACCGATTGGTCCGGGGTTTCTTCCCAGCGACGAATCTGTCAACCGCATAGTCAACTTGGCGGAGCTAGGTTTTGCTGGCTTTCGACAAGTCTAACGCAGTTAAGCCACCGCGCTCTTTTTGCGTCGCGCGGGAGATTAGAGCATCGGGCGGTTAATCCGCAACATAGGCGTGTGCCCTGAAGAAGTTCCAGCACTCTTCGGATGTGAAGAGGGAGCAGATGTCTCCAACGGCGCGCCAGAGGGCGTCGATGGTGCGTGCGGCTGCCTTGCGCAAGTGAGCCTTCAGCTTTGAGAACGCCATCTCGATAGGGTTCAGGTCGGGTGAGTATTTGGGGAGGAAGAGGAACCATGCGCCGCGGGCAGCCAGAGAGGCTGCAGCCCTGGGGCTTTTGTGGACGTTGAGATTGTCGAGGATGACGACATCGCGCTTACGCAAGAGGGGCGACAACTGGGTTTCGATGTAGACATCGAAGGCGTCGCCATCCATCGGACCGTCGACCAGGAAAGGCGCGATGAGCCCGTCGCATTTCAGGCCGGCGATGAAGGTTTGCGTGCTCCATCTGCCGAACGGCGCCTGCCCCTTGAGCCTTTCGCCGCGCGGGGCGCGCCCGCGCAGGCGGCACATGTTCGTCTTCACCGAAGTCTCGTCGATGAAGATGAGCCGTCCTGGCTCCGCGCGCATGGCCGGCTGGCGCTGCTCCCGCCATTCCCGGCGGGCCTGCCTAACGTCGCTGCGCTCTTGTTCCGACGCCAGAAGTGTTTTTTTATAGCTGTAGCCGATGGCGCATAAGAACTTGGAGATGTTCGAAGGATCGACCTTCACACCGCGGTCCGCCTGAAGAAGCGCAGCGAGCTCCGGCATCGTGATGTCCGGCGTCCGCTTCACGTGTTCGAGGATGAAGTCCTTGTGCGGGCCGAGTTTGCCGCTGCCCGGCGGCCGACCCTGCTTCTTCGGTTCAAGCGACCCGCTTTGCTTATACCAGGCGTAGACCCGCACGACTGTGGATGGCGCAACGGCGAACCTGTCTGCCGCTCCGCGTCGGGATTCTCCGGCCTCAACCTCGCGTACCAGCCGCTCCCGCAGGTCGGCCGAACAAGCTTTGCCCATGATCCACCTCCAAGAACGGTGAATCACAATTCGTCCCTAACGCAAATATCGATTCAGGTTATCCGCCCGATGCTCTAG
>JANOKS010000029.1:0-6673 GCA_031419455.1 Alphaproteobacteria bacterium | reverse complement strand
TTGCCCGATACCGACACTAAATCGGTGCGCCCTACCCCTTCCGCTCCGCCATCATCTTCGCGAAGCGCTCGAAGAGATAGAACGAGTCCTGCGGGCCGGGGCTCGCTTCGGGGTGGTGCTGCACGGAGATGATCGGCTTGCCGGCGACGCTGAGGCCGCAATTGCTGCCATCAAAAAGTGACTTGTGCGATTCCTCGACGCCGGGCGGCAGCGTGTCGATATCGACGGTGAAGCCGTGGTTCATCGAGACGATCTCGACCTTGCCGGTGGTGAAATCCTTCACCGGATGGTTCGCGCCGTGATGGCCTTGTGGCATCTTCTTCGTCTTGGCGCCAAGCGCCAGCGCGAGCATCTGGTGGCCGAGGCAGATGCCGAGGATCGGCACGCCGGAGGCGATGAGCTTCTTGATCTCGGGGCCGGCATACTGCGCCGTTGCGGCCGGGTCGCCGGGACCGTTGGAGAGCACGACGCCATCTGGCTTCAGCGCAAGAATGTCTTCAGCCTTCGTCTTGGCGGGAACGGCCGTGACCTTTGCGCCGACGGCCGCGAGGTTGCGGAGGATGTTCTTCTTCACGCCGAAATCCATCAGCACGACGTGGAACTTGCCGCTGTTGTTTGTCTCGAATCCGCCGCCGATTGACCAGAGGCCGGCGGTGGAATCGAAGCGCTGGCCCGAGGTGACGTTGATGGCGAGGTCGGCGTTCTCGACGCCCTTCCAGTTGCGGGCGGCTTCGATCAGCGCCTTTGCGTCGAGCTTGCCGTCCGGTGCGTGTGCGATGGCGGATTTCGGCATGCCGAGTTCGCGGATGCGCCGCGTGAGCGCGCGGGTGTCGACGCCGGAGAGGCCGATGATGTTGCGCGTGACGAGCCAGTCGCCGAGATGATCAGACGCGCGCCAGCTCGACGGCAGGGTCGGCGGGGCCTTGAAGACGGCGCCACGAGCAGCGGCCATGCCCTGCGCGGAGGATTCTTCCTGATCGTCCGCGTTGGCCCCGACATTGCCGATGTGCGGGAAGGTGAAGAGGACGATCTGCTCGGCGTAGGACGGGTCAGTCAGGATTTCCTGATAGCCCGTCATCGCCGTGTTGAAGCACAGCTCGCCAGCGGCGATGCCCACGGCGCCGTGGCCTTCGCCCCAGAAGATGGAACCGTCTTCAAGAGCGAGCGCGCCTGTGGCGAGTCTGGTCATCTGGGGAGCCTCCGGACGGGGCCGCGCGACTCGGGGAGGAGGCCGCGCAAACGGGCGCTAAGTAGGGGGGGTGGGGGGTAGCGTCAAGGCGCTGGCTCACCCCGTCCAGCGCGTCGCCTTGGTACTGACCGTGGGACGCTGCCGCTCCACCGGCTTCTCGCGCGCTGTCCCGAGATAGATGAAGCCGGCGATCTGTTCGTGGCCGTGGAGACCGAGGGCGACGTGGACGTGGCCGTCGTATGCTGCGTCCTCGGTGATCCAGACGCCGGCCCAGCCCATCGCCTGGGAGGCGATCAGGATGTTCTGGCAGAGCGCGCCGGCGCTGAGCTGCTGTTCCCACACCGGCGTCTTCTTCGGGTCGTGATGGTTGGGCGAGGAGATCACGCAGAGGATTATTGGCGCGCGCAACGGCAGCCGCATTTCGTCAGCGAGTTTTGTTTCGGGTGCATCGGGGTCGCGCAGGCTGCGGGCGGCGGCGAAGATTTCACCGAGCTTTATCCGGGCTTCGCCTGCGATGATCAGCACGCGCCACGGCTCCAGCTTGCGGTGGTCCGGCACACGCATGCCGAGGCGAAGGATGGCGTCGAGATCGCCCGCTGACGGGCCGGGCTCGGTCAGGACGGCGACCGGCGTGGAGCGGCGCAGCGCGAGGAGGCGCAGCGTCTCGGGCGAGGGGTGCGCCGGATCGAGGGGTGCGCCGAACTCTGGCTCGGGCGGAAGGTCCGGGCGGATGGGCATCCCTAGTGCGTCTCGCCGGGGGCGTGTTCGTGGGCCTCTTCGGCTGGCTGATCGGGGATTGCGCCGCCGGTGAGGGCTGCGTCGATCAGCGGCTTGATGGTGCGCCAGTCGCTGCTCGCGAGGACGACGCCGTTGAGAACGAAGGTCGGCGTCGAGTCGATGCCCTTGCCCTGCGCATCGGCGCGGACGTCGTTGATGCGGCGGATGATGGCTCGGTCGTTGATGCAGGACTGCACCTGCGCCGGGCTCATGCGGAACTCCGCGCCCAGCGCGTTCAACTCCGGCATCGCCTCGCCCTTGCTGCTTTCGGTGACGATGGTTTCCTGACGCGCCATCGCCTCGCCGATGACGGCGTAGAACTCTTCCTTTCCGGCGCAGCGTGCGATGGCGAAGATGCCGGCGTCGATGGCGCCGTGGATGGCAAACTCGCGGAAGACGAACTTGATCTTCCCGGTGTCGACATAGTCGCGCTTTACCTCCGGCCAGAACGTGTCGTGCCAGGCCTTGCAGGCGGGGCAGGTGGGCGAGCCGTATTCGACCAGCGTCACCTTCGCGTCGGCCGGGCCGATGGCTGCATCGCCCTCGACGGGGATCAGCTCGCTGCGCCCGGCGGGTTCGCAAGCGGCGAGGATGAGGCCGAGAAAGGCGGCGGCGAGGGATCTGAGAAACATTGTGGGCTCCGGCTTGGTCGGGGCGGAACCTAGAGGGTTGGGCTGGAAGAGGGAATAGGGAGTAGGGAGTAGGGTGGAGAGCTTTGAAGTTGTCGCAATCAGAACCGATGATTGCGAAGGCTTACCCCTCGCCCCCTTGTGGGGAGAGGGTAGGGTGAGGGGGGCGGTTCCGGAGGCGCGATGTCGGCTCAACTCCGACTTCTCGGAACGCTGATAGGCCCCCCCCACCTCCTACCTCCTCCCCACAAGGGGGAGGAGGGTGAGCGTTGGGCGACCCGTGACAACTTCATCGTCCCGCTCTAAGCGCCAAGCATGACCGACACTCCCAAACCCTGGCGCATCAAGTCTGTGCGGACGGCGTACAGCAACAAGTGGATCACCGTGCGCGAGTATCAGGCCGTGGCGCCGACGGGGGCGGATGCTCTGTACGGCCTGGTGCATCCGCATAACCTGGCGCTGGGCGTTTTGCCGATCGACGAGGCCGGCAACACGATCCTTGTGGGTCAGGAGCGGTTTCCGTTCGGGCGGTATTCGTGGGAGCTGCCGGAGGGCGGCGGGCCGGAGAACGCGCCGCCGCTGGAAGGCGCGCAGCGGGAGTTAGCCGAGGAATGCGGGCTAAAGGCCGAACACTGGCTGCCGCTTGTTTCGGACATGCACATGTCGAACTCGATCACGGACGAGCGGGCCTATGCCTTCATCGCGTGGGGCCTCACGCCGGATGACAGGTTCGCGAAGGACAGTTCAGAGGAACTATCCGTTAGAAGAGTTCTCTTCGCTGATGCCGTGAAAATGGCGGTCTCCGGCGAGATTACGGACGCGTTCTCCCTTGTGATGCTGTTGAAGGCCGACCATCTGCTTCGGACCGGGGGCTTGCCGCGCGAGCTTGTCCGGTTGATGCAGGCAGCTGCGTGAGGGGCGGACGGGCCCCATGTCGCTCAAGACTGGGAGACCAACATGGCCGATGGACGTTCATCCCTGACCGAGGCGATCGGATATGCGGGCGTGCCAGCGCCCGTGTGGCAGAAGCTGCGCTTCGACGCGCAGCAGCAGGCCCAGCTCGAGCCCGCGCTTGCGAGCTATCTCAACGCCACGGTGCTGAACCATGAAACGTTCGCGGAGGCGCTGAGCTATCACCTCGCGCAGAAGGCCGGCGGGCCGGACATGAGCGCGCTGGCGATCCGTGAGATCTGCGCGGACGCCTACCGGCTTGATCCAGCCATCGTGGCGGCGGCGGAGCGTGATCTTCAGGCCGTGCTGGATCGCGATCCGGCGACGCGGTCGACGCTGCAGCCTTTCCTCTTTTTCAAGGGCTTCATGGCGTTGCAGACGCATCGCGTCGGCCACTGGCTGTGGGGGCAGGGTCGCGAAACGCTCGCCTTCTTCATGCAGTCGCGGAAGTCGGAGCTCTATTCGGTGGACATTCATCCCGCGGCGCCGATCGGCTCGGGCGTGTTCATGGACCATGCGACGGGCATCGTTATCGGCGAGACCGCGCGGGTGGGCGATGATGTCTCCATGCTGCATGGCGTGACGCTGGGCGGCACGGGGAAAGTGTTCACCGATCGCCATCCGAAGATCGGCAATGGCGTGCTGCTGGGCGCCGGCGCGAAAGTGCTCGGCAATATCAGGATCGGCGACGAGGCGCGCGTGGGCTCTGGCTCCGTCGTGCTGAGCGACGTGCCGCCACGCTGCTCAGTGGCGGGCGTGCCGGCCAAGCCCGTGGGCGGCGCCTGCATGAAGCCCGCGCAGACCATGGACCAGAAGTTCGATATGGGGCTGTGAGGGGGAGGGGCTGTGGGGAATAGGCAGTAGGCAGTAGAGAAGCGCGACGGCGCGAGAACCACTGTTCCTCCTACTGCCTATTGCCTATTCCCTACTGCCCTGTTCGGGGTTGGCGAACCGGCTCCCTCTGGGCTAAGTCTCCGCCCGAACAGTCAGGAGCCGCCCGATGAACCCGGAAACCGTCAAACGCATCGAAGCCTACCTGAAGCGCTCGCTGAACCCGGGCCTGACGCTGGTTGCACGCCCGCGGGTGACCGACAGCGTGGAAGTCACGCTGGCCGGAGAGCATGTCGGTCTCGTCTACCTGATCGAGGACGAAGGCGAGACGAGCTACCAGCTTGAAATGACCATCCTGCAGGAAGACCTGGACGACTAGGTCAACTTCCCCCAACGACATTGTTGTTTGCCGCCGCGTGCGGGTCTAACCTGACACCGTCACGACAGATGGCGGAGGGAATGATGCGCGCATTGTTTGCTGGGGTTGCGGTTCTGGTTCTGGCGGGCGCATGCCAGCTTGCGGCGGAAGCGCCGTCTGCGCCTGCGGCTGAAATGGTCAAGGCGCCGGTCACGATCGAGAGCAAGTTCGCGACGAGCCCGGACGGCACGAAGATTCACTACAATGCGAGCGGCTCAGGCCCGCTCGTCGTCGCGATCCATGGCTTCCCGGACTACTCTGCATCGTGGGACAAGCTCGCGCCTGCACTCAACGACAAGTACCGGTTCGTGGCGCTGGATACACGCGGCTACAACCTGTCGGGCCAGCCCACGGGTGTTGCGAACTACGCGATGCCGAAGCTGGTGGAAGACGTGCAGGCGGTGATCAAGGCCGAGGGCGCATCGAAGGCCACCGTCGTCGGTCATGACTGGGGCGCGGCGATTGCGTGGAACTACGCCTTCGCGCATCCCGAAACGCTGGAGCGGCTGGTCATCCTGTCAGTGCCGCATCCGGCGAACATGGGCCGGCAGCTGCAGGCCGCTCCGCAGAACTCCAACTACGCGCGCAACTTCCAGCGGGAAGGTTCGGAGAACAATCTCACGGCCGAGGGCCTTGCAAACTGGGTGCGCGATCCAGCAGCGAAGGCGAAGTATGTCGAGGCGTTCAAGCAGTCGAGCTTCGCGGGCATGATGAACTACTACCGCGCGAATTATCCCAGCGCGCCCGATCCGAATGCGCCAGTGCAGGCGTTCCCGAAGATCAACGTGCCCGTGCTTGTGATCCACGGCATGAAGGACACGGCTCTGCTCTCGATGGGCCACAACGATACGTGGGACCAGGTCAGCAAGGACACGACTGTGCTGATGGCGCCGGATGCGAACCACTTCGTGCAGCACGACGCGGCTGATCTTGTGAACGGCACGATCCGGTCGTGGCTCGACTTGCGCCCGGTGAAGTGAACGGGCGCAACGCGTTCCGACAGTCACCCCACCCGTCTCGGCGTGATGCGCGCCTTGGCGCCGCGAGCGCCGCGAACGCGGCGTCCGTGACGCGCGTTCATGGCTTCGATCCTCTCGCGCAGATGCGATGCGGGCGGTGCCGGCGTCTGCCCGCCAGAGCAGAGATGCGCTGCGGCTTCCGATTTGCGAGCGAAGCCCGCGCTGTGAATAATACTGATGCGCGGGTCATGCCGGCGCACCCATTGCGCCAGCGCAAAGCCGCTGTCGCCGCCAGGGCGCGCATCGACCATCAGCACGTGGATCTCCGGGCCGTGCTGAAAGACCGTCCTTGCCTCTACTGCTCCCGCGGCTTCGATCACACGGAATCCGCAATCGCGGAGATACTCCGCGATTGCAATTCGCACGATCACGTCGTGATCAGTCACCAGGATCGTCGCGCCCGGCAGGCAGGCCTGTGCTATCGGCATGAGGTCATTCCCGCATCAACTATTCGACTCAAGCGGCGGCGGAGGGTGAAGTTCCAGTGCTGTCGCTGGGGCGCCCGGCGTTCTGACTGATTTCTCATCTTCACGCGCGTTTCGGGAACCAACAAACTGTGCTGGCGTTCAGCCTCATTCCAGTCGGGGCACTCTGGATGCAGGCGACCAACGAAATCAGTCCGGAGAAGGATACGGCGCCAGTCACGGTGCTTGTGGCTGAGGATGAGGTCATCCTGCGGATGACGCTCAGCGAGCACCTTCGGGATCATCATTTCCATGGTAAGCGATGCGAGCGCGCCACGTATTGAGCGCCTTCCGCTGTCTGCCAATGACCCCCATCGTTCGCGCAACGTTGGAGCTCATCTTTGCAGAAAACTTTGCAAACTTTCCTGCAATCAAACGATGGGCGCGTTTCCCGG
>JANOKS010000028.1:0-44830 GCA_031419455.1 Alphaproteobacteria bacterium | reverse complement strand
CCGGGAAACGCGCCCATCGTTTGATTGCAGGAAAGTTTGCAAAGTTTTCTGCAAAGATGAGCTCCAACGTTGCGCGAACGATGGGGGTCATTGGCAGACAGCGGAAGGCGCTCAATACGTGGCGCGCTCGCATCGCTTACCCTGCTGCAGGCCAGCATGGCGATCATTGGCCCCCAGCGCATCGCGCTGATCGAGGTCGACGCCGACACAGGCTCCGACGAACAGGCGCGCCGGCTGCGTTTCTACCAACGCCTCGGCGCCCGCCGCCTGCGCGGCCTCGACTACATCCTTCCGCTCGACGCGTTCGGAACGCCGCCGCCGATGATCATGCTGGCGCTCACGCATCCCGGCGTCGGCGGCGTGTCCGTGATGATGCTCGAAGACTGGCTGCGGTGCATCTACCTGGAAGTCTACGGCAAGGGCCTCGACGATCCTCGCCTTGCGAAAATGATCGACCCGCTGCCGGATGAGATCCAGCTGGATGCGATCTAAAGCGCGGGCGCTGGCTCCCTCGGGGTAACGCGGCTCAATGCTTTTTCCGCTGCCCAACGAATGCTGCCGGAGCGATCATCTTTCGACGCTCGTTCCAGCGTCTTGGCGACACGTGCGTCGGAGCGCGCTGCAATTTCGAGAGGAGCAATAGCCATTTCTCGTACTTGTGCGGTCCGATCACTATCGGGGCCGACCAGGATGTGGCGCAAAGCAGTCGTGCGTTCGTCGCTTTGAGGCAGATTGACAATAAGTCGAACGATCTCAATGCGTGCTTGATTGAAAGCCTTTCGGCCATTGAGATTGCGGTGGGCAGGAACAAGAAACTCAAGCGGTAGATCATTAGCGTCAACCGCAGATTGCATCGCCCCGAGGACGCGAGAGACGTTCGGACTTTTGCTTGATGCCGCTTCCAGGAAGCGTTCACCCTGGGTGGAAACATCGACTCCGTTGAGCCGCATGATTTCTGTAGCCACTCGGTAGGTAACAGTACCTTTGTTGGCGACTCGAAGTCGGGACAACGCTTTGGTGTCGTAGTGTTTGAATTTCTCAATGTCCTCGAGAAAGACCCACTGATCGCCCTTCTTGTAAGCAAGGCGTCCAAATTCCTTTTTTTCAATCATCGGATCGAGCACGTTTAGCTCTCGATCGAAAAACATGCGCTTGTGGCTCATCAATCGCATCGAGACCGAGATCGCTTGAAGCAGTGAAGCCAAGAACAGAAGATCGACGATTGCACGAGTAACAAACACTACATGGCTGGACATGGCTGTCTCAGCACGAATAACCGATTCAGTTCGGACGTTATAAATGTCGGCCCAGTCGACGAACGGAACAGCTTTCGTGAGTTCAACTCCGAAGAACTGCATCCAGGTGATCAGGTCATCCGACGCGCCGCTTCCCAGCTGGAACACTGGCAGCTCAGATGACGCAAAATGCAGTTGCCGCATGCCGAGGGGCAGCAGCAAGATGAAGGAAAGGAGACCCAGGAGCGCTTCATCCCTCAGGTCTTGCTCCACTCCAACGCGAAGCTGATCCTCGGAATAGTCTGGCTTGCGAAGGGTCAGCGCTCGATCGCCCTCCACCCAAGCCCAACGTCGGCTTATTGAGAACGCAAGCAGGAATGCCCAGAAGAGGGGTGCCAATCCCCAAGGCGCGGGCAGGTGCCAAGCTAGAACGCCGCAGGACAGCAGGTAGGTCGCCATCACTGCATAGCGATTGAAATCGCTCTTGAGGGTGACGCCCCCAACGGGCGCAACAATGTAAACGAGCCAACTATCGACAGTGCTTAGGACACGCGACACAAACTCGAACCACATCGCCGGCAAAGAATTGGGACCGAAGAGGCGCACAACAACTCGGGTAGGCGCAGACGACTCCAGTACGGCGATGAGTCTAGGCGAGAAGATGAGAAGAAGAAATGCTGACGCCACGGCCACGAGCATTAGCAGTCCGATTTGGCCGTCGATCACGAGGTGGTCATAGTTGTCTTCGAAGACACGCGCAGTCCAAATCACACCAACAATCAGTAGCAACAAAAGGGTAGTCGCTGGGCCGGAGACGTGTTCCCACTTCGGTTCTTGGCCTAGCCGGACTGGTAGCTTGCCGTCCCTAACGGCGCGTTCGCTGTGTGCGATCATGGCAGGAAACAATACCAAAACCGCTTGAGCAACAAAACAGAACTGAAGCAATCCGGGATCAACTTCGACAATCGTGCCGCCAAACACCAAGAACAATGCGCTCACCGCAGCAAACGTTGCGGCAGGAAGCCACGTATGCTGCGCCGTTTTGCTTTGGAGTTCGCGTTCCAGCTGTCGGTCGTTTAACCGATCAAGCGGAACTCCATTGTCCCCAAACACCGCCCGCCCCCATCGCTGACCCCACCTGCTTCTTGCACATCTTATCGCATTGGAGAACCATCCAAACGATCTGTAGCCTAACCCCGATCCAGCCACGCCTTGATGACGTGGTGCGCGATGGCAAAGGCGGGCGGAGCGAAGGCGTCGGGATTGGTCCCAGCCATCATTGATCGCGTCTCTTCCCGCGTGAACCATTTCGCCGCCTCGATCTCGGTGGCGTCGATGTTGATCTCGTCGCCATCGGCTTCGAGGATCAGCCCGATCATCAGCGATGAGGGAAATGGCCAGGGCTGGCAGAACAGGTAGTCCGCCCGCGTCGTGCAGCGCACGCCCGCTTCCTCGAATATCTCGCGCGCCGCCGCTTGCTCGATCGTCTCGCCCGGTTCGACGAAGCCCGCGAGACACGACCAGAAGCCCGGCCGCCACGCCGCCTGCCGGCCCAGCAGGCATTTGTCGCCCCGCGTCGCCAGCATGATCGCGACCGGATCGACGCGTGGAAAATGCTCCGCCCCGCAATCATCGCACTTCCGTTTCCAGCCCGCGTCCTCGACTGTTGTGCGCGTTCCGCAATTGGCGCAGAAGCCGTGCCGCCGATGCCATTCAAACAGCGCCCGCGCCGTCGCCGCAGCTCCGCCCTCGAACGGCGAGAAAGCCGACGCCGCCGCGCGAAAATCCTCGAACACGCCCAGCCCTGCAATCGGAGATGCATCGAGACTGAAGGACGACGGCAGCTCCAGCGCAAACACCGGTGAGCCCTTCACCGTCTCGCCAAGAAACAAACGCTGCGCCTTCGGGCTCAGCATCGCCGCCTGCGCGCCCAGCCACAGGATCGGCCGCCCCGGCGCCAGCCGCGCGCCGATCTGCGCCGCACCGGATGGCGGCGCTGATCCTTCGACCAGCGGCATCCCGTCGCGCATCAGCAGGATCTGCGCATTGTCAGACGCAATCGCTGCATCCAGCCACGCCTTGTCGCGCCGGTGATGCGCTGCGCGGTCGAGCCCCGTGGGCACAAGCGGTATGTCGGCGGCGGCGCGTGACAAGGGCTCTTGCAAGGGGGGCACTAGAGCTTCCTGATATTGCCTCGGAAGCGCTCTATTGCACGCCGCCGCGCCAGCACGCCATAGGCGCCCAGCGTCAGCACGGTCAGAAACATCCGTCCGCCGGCGCCAAGGCGCCTCACGGGCTTTCCATGTCCATCCGTCAGGCCGACATAGGCGCTCGCCTGCATCGGCGGTCCGTGCGCAGGGTCGACCGCGTCGCGGATCATCGCGCCAATCGCCGCATCGAGCCTGCGCTCTTTTTCCTCGAACGATTCCGCCGGCGGCGGCGGCGGCGGCGGAGGCGCAAGAACGGCCAGCTTACCCACAAGCCGCGCCAGCAGGTCGGCCAGTTCCTCGACCCGAACCATCGGTTCCGGGTGCGCCTGGATCCAGTTGCGGTCGGCCAGTGCATAGAGATAGCCGCCCTTCGGCGGACCAGACTCGATCAGGAAGGGCACGACCGGCTTGCCCAGCGAATCCGCCAGAGCCAGCTCCCGCCACATCCGCTCCGACTGGTTGCACTCCTGCGAGAAAAGCAGCGTGACGAGACCCGCGTCCCGGATGGCCGTGTCGACCTCGGTTTCGGTGCTCACCTCCGCCGCCAGCTTCGCGTCATACCAGACCGAAACCCCGCGTTCATCCAGCTTGCGGGCCAGATAAGCCGCCAGCTCCCGGTCGCCCCGCGCGAAAGAGATGAAGACGTCGTGGCTCATGCAGGATCGGCTCCCGGTTCAGGCGCGGCGGCAGGCCGCGCGCTTGTCCGAAGCGCCATTGGCCGGCGGTTCACAGGAGATAGTTCCAGGATTAGCAAAGGCCTCCCCAACGACTCATCCACCTCGAACATTGCAGGGTGGCGCCGGACTTCCTATAAGGAAAGTGCAGGCTGGTTGCGGACGGGCGGTTCGCCAACCCGGTCAGGTCCGGAAGGAAGCAGCCGTAACGAGTTTAGCTCGGGTCGTGACCAGCCTGCACCCCTCCCGCAACCGGGCAGTTCCAGGCAGTTCCGCGCCAGGCTTTTTTGCGCTACATTTCCTGCATGAACGCCATCTTCAAAGACGCATTCGAGCAGATCGAAAGGCTCTCTCCGGAGGCCCAGAAAATGCTTGCCGCCGAAATGGAGCAGCGAGCCTACGATCTGTGGCTGGAGGCTGAAGTCCAGAAGGGGGTCGACGCCGCCGACCGCGGAGAACTTATTCCAGCCGAGCAGGTGTTTGCGCAGATCGAAGAGCGCCTGAAGTCAAAGCATGGCGTCTAGCATCAAGTTTACCGCACCGGCGCAATCGGATCTGGCCGTCATCATTGATTACATCAGCCGAGATAGCCCCGGCGCCGCGCGCCGTGTTTATGTCGAAATCCGCGCACGATGTGAAACACTCTCTGAGACGCCCAAGATCGGTGTGGAAACGTCTCCAGGCGTGCGGCGATTGGTCGTTGGCGCATATTTGGTGTTCTATCGTCTTCACCGACGCGGCGGCGCAAGCGAGATTCAGATTCTCAGAGTTATCCACGGCGCGCGCCAGATTCCGCGTAACCTTGGCGGGTAGCGCCGCGCCGGGTTGGCGTTCTACCACCCGATGCGCCATAAGGGGGCATGGCCTCGAAGAAGCCTCCGAAACCGCCCGAAGACGGGCCTGTGGATGATGTTGCGGAACCCCGCGACACGCTGACCGCATCCATGTTCGGCGACGACGTGCCGCTTGGGCCCACCGTCTACCAGGTGCTCGCCCGCAAATACCGTCCGACCCGGTTCGAGGACCTTGTCGGGCAGGAGGCGATGGTCCGCACGCTCACCAATGCGTTCCGGACCGGCCGCATCGCGCATGCCTTCATGCTCACCGGCGTGCGCGGCGTCGGCAAGACGACGACGGCGCGCCTGCTGGCTCGCGCGCTGAACTACGAGACGGACGACGTCCATCAACCATCGATGCAGCTCGACCCGCCCGGCGTCCATTGCACGTCCATCACGGACGGGCGCCATCCCGACGTGCTCGAGCTCGACGCCGCCTCCAACACCGGCATCGACAACATGCGCGACCTGCTCAGCGGTGCGCGCTATGCGCCGGTCAACGCACGCTACAAGGTCTACATCATAGACGAAGTGCACATGCTCTCCACGGCTGCGTTCAACGCGCTGCTCAAGACGCTGGAAGAGCCGCCGCCGCATGTGAAGTTCATCTTCGCGACAACTGAAATCAGAAAAGTCCCCGTCACCGTCCTGTCGCGCTGCCAGCGTTTTAACCTGCAGCGCTTCTCTCCCGAAGCGCTCGCAGACCACCTTTGGAGCATCTGTGGGAAAGAGGGTGTCCAAGGCAGCGTCGAGCGCGAAGCACTCGCGCTGATCGCTCGTGCCGCGGAAGGCTCCGCGCGCGATGGTCTCTCGATCCTTGATCAGGCCATTTCAACCATCTCGGTCGAGACCGAAGGCGGTGACACGGAACTTCTTGAGGACGGAACACGGGCGCTGACGGAAGACATGCTCACGGCAGCTAAGGTCCGCGACATGCTCGGTCTCGCCGACCGTTCGCGCGTGCTCGACCTGATGGACCGCATCATCGCCGCCGACCACAAGGCCGCGCTCAACGAGGCGAGCGCCCTTCTCGATCAGGGCGCTGACGCGCCAGTGCTGATCAAGGACCTGATGGACGTGGTCGTCGAGGTCTCGCGCGCGCAGGCTCTGAAGGATGACTACGTCTTCTCCGGCCCGTCCGAATGGGGCAGACGCACCGTCGCGATGGCCGCGCAGGTCTCGCCCGCGCAATCGGCGCGCATGTGGCGGTTGCTCCTGCAGGGCTTCGAGGATTGCGCCCGCGCGCCCGATCCGCCGTCGGCTGCGCAGATGGTCGTACTGCGCCTCGCCGCCGTCACCGGCCTGCCGTCTCCTGAGGACGCGGCGCGCATGTTAGCGGGCGGGGCCGCCGTGCCCGGCCCAAAGTCCCAGCCTGAACCGTCCCGCGCGCCTGAGCGCGCCGACGCCACCACCGCCACTGCGCCCGCTTCGCCCGCGCCGCCCGTTCCGCCGCCAGTTCAGCCTCCGGCGGCCCACGACGACGACCATGGCGAGGTTGTGCGCCTCTCATCCCTTCGCGAGATCGTCGCCGAACTCGATGCCCGCCGCGAGATTTCGCTGAAATACGAGATCGAGCGCTTCGTGCGCCCGGCGGAGATCGACTTCGGCCATTTCCGCTACACCGCCGCGCCGAACGCGCCATCCAACCTCTCGCAACGGATCAAGGACTGGCTGGAAGACGTCACCGGCGTCGAATGGGACGTACTGCAGTCCAACGACGGCTCGGCCGAAAGCGTGAAGGAACGCCGCACGCGCCGTGGCTCGGAGAAGCTCCAGTCCGCTGCCGCCATCCCGCGCATCGCCGAGGCGCTGCGCCTGTTCCCTGGCGCACAGGTGCTGCGCGTTGACGACGCAGAGCAGGCCGATGACCTTGATGAACTGGCCCCGCAGCACAACGTCATACATGTCGATTTCGGCCTGCGTGAGCGCGCCGAGGAAATGATGCCCGATCCCGAAGAGCGCGAGGACGACGAATGAAAGACCTGTCCGACATCATGCGCCAGGCGCAACAGATGCAACAGCGCCTGCAAGAAGCACAGGAGCGCATGGACCTGATCACCGCCGAGGGCTCCTCCGGCGGCGGCATGGTCAAGGTCACACTGAAGGGCAAGGGCGAGCTTCATGCGCTCACCATCGACCCTTCCATCCTGGCTCCCGGCGACAAGGAAATGGTGGAAGACCTCATCAAGGCCGCCCATTCGGACGCCCGCCGCAAGCTCGACGATGCGATAGCCGACGCGATGAAGCAGGCCACCGGCGGCTTGGGCGGCATGCTCCCCGGCTTCAAGCTGCCGTTCTGATTCAGATGGGTCGCGCTGACTGGATCAGGCACGGCGCCGTCTTCCTCGCGGCGATCTTCACGGTCTGGCTGTCCGGCGTCGCGCCCGTGCTCATCCTGCAACCCGGCGTCTATGCGGGCCTCACGCCGATGCAGGTGTTCGCGCAGATGGGCGCGGTCGATCTCACCGGCCTCGTCCGCGCGTGGCCGATCTTCATCGCCCTCGCAATCTGCCAGGCGCTGACATTCCACTACGTGAAAAAATGGACCACGCCGATTTTCCTCACCGGCGTCTTCATCCTCGGCTTCCTGATGGCGTGGCGCTACTGGACGACCTACGCCTGAGGCTTCCTGTTCTTCAACCGCTCCACCGCGGCGGAGCCATCGACCTTCGGCATCCGCGTCGGGCTGACGTGCGGCGCCGGCTTCGCCTGCTCCTTTTTCGCCGCAGGCCGAATGCGGCGATAGATGCGCCACGCCAGCACGCCGAACAGGATCACCGCGCCGCCGAAAAAGACCACCGGCCCCCAAACCGGATCGAGCGCCAGCACCACCACGAAATCCAGCCCGCCCGGAATGAACGCCAGCGTCAGCACGACAACGGGAATCGCGATCGCCAGAACGGCAAGAATGATTTCGTGCGGCTTCAGATCCATGCGTTCAAGGTAGAGCGTGAAGCGGGGCGAGGGAAGCGCTGGGATGTTGGAAGGCTAACGCTATCTCCAATCGCGCAATCGCAGCCAGGGTTCACCCCTCTCCCCCTTGTGGGGAGAGGGTGGGGTGAGGGGGGCGGAGCTGCGGTCGGATTGGTGGTGAATAGCGAGGTCAAGAAGCGCTGAGAGACCCCCCACCTCCTACCTCCTCCCCACAAGGGGGAGGAGAGTGAGCACCAGCGACCATCAGCATGATGCACTCTGTCGCAAACGCTACTTCGCCACCCCCAGATGCTTCTCCAGAAACTCCGCTTCCTTGCGCGAGTAAAACAGCCGGTTCTTCAGCTTGCGCCAGCCATGGCCCTCATCGGGAATGCGGATGAACTCGGCTTCCACGCCGTTCTTGCGCAGCGTGGTCACCATGATCTCCGTCTCGGCGATGTCGATGCGCGGGTCCATCACGCCGTGCGAATAGAGCGTCGGCACGCGGATCTTGTCGGCGATGCTGACGGGCGAGATTTCGGTGTAGAATTTCTTCCATTCCGGATCGGCGATGTCGCCATACTCGATCAGGTCCGACGCCTTCAGCCCCGGCGAGGCGACTTCCAGCCCCGTCACCCAGTTGCCCACGCCGAACAGCGACACGCCCGCCTTGAACGCATCCGGATAGGCGCTGGTGACGGCGTTCACCATGTAGCCGCCATAGGAGCCGCCAGCCACCGCCGCGCGGTCCGCATCGACCCGCCCGTCCTGCTTCAGGAAGGCCAGCATGTCGACAAGATCGCGCACGCTGTCGAGCCGCTTCTTCTGGTCATCCAGCGTGACGTAAGTGCGGCCAAAGCCCGTCGATCCGCGCACGTTGGGCGCAAACACGGCGATGCCGCGATCGACATAGTATTGCGCATTGGCGTCGAAATTCGCCATCGACTGCCCCGTCGGCCCGCCATGCACGTCGAACAGCACGGGCGGCTTGGCCCCGCCCTTCACCGACGCCGCATCCGGCAGGTAGAGCATGCCTTGCAGCTCGACCCCGTCCTGCGCCTTCATCCGCACCGACACCGGTTTCACCAGCCGCTTCGCATCAAGCCCGGCCAGGCTGCCCGCGAACGCGGTGTTCGTCCTGCCCGTCGCAAGGTCGAGCACGACGACGTCGCCCGGCGTGTTGTGCGCGCTGACATTGATCGCCATCTTCGGGCTGCCCGCCTCGCAGGAAAGGCTGAACACCCCGTCCGGCAATTGCGGCAGCGCCACCGACTTCTTCGTCGCGCGCTCTTCCACGTGCAGCCTGAAGAACCCGTCTTCATTGGTCGACCAGGCGAGCCATTTCCCGCCCGTCCCGCACAGGCTCACATTCTGGATGTCGAACGCCGCTTCCTTCACCACGCTCACCGCGCCCGACGCCACATCGTAGTAAGACAGCGCAGCGAACTCGCGCCCTTCATTGCTGGCGAAGTAGAAGCCCTTGCCGTCCGGCGTCCACGCGAAGCCGCCATCGGAATGGTTCGCCCGCACCTCCGGCGCCGCGATCGTCGCCAGCTTCTTGCCGCCAACATCCAGCAGCATCAGCTTGTCCGAATCCTCCCCCACGCCCTCGGTCACCACGGCGGACTTTCCATCCGGCGAGATCGACCGCACGAATGTGCCCAGCTTGCCCTGCGCCAGCAGGCTCGGCGGCCCTTCGGGCGAGGCCATGTAGATGTCGAAGTCGGTCCCGTTGCGCTCGGGCGAGGCATAGAGCAGCGACTGCCCGTCCGGCAGGAAGCCGCCGAACACGCGGAACGCGCCTTCCTTCGCCGCAATCAGATCCTGCTCCACCGCGCCATCGAGCGTGACGAGGCTGTAGCTCTCCTGCTCGTTGCCGTTGTTGTCCGCGCCATAGAGGATCGCTTTTGAATCCGGCGCCCACTCGAAGAAAGTAATGCCGTTGCCGAAGGTCAACTGCCGCGGCTGCCCGCCCTCGGCCGGGATCACCCAAAGCTGCGGCAGACCCGTGATGCGCCAGTTGAATGCAATGTTCTTTCCGTCGGGCGAAATCTCGGCCCCGCCCGCGCCCATCGCCAGCACATAGCGCGCAACATCCGCCGGATCATCGCCCGCACGCCCGACCGTCAGCGGCGCGTCCGTCGGCTCGATCGCCGCAATCGACATGTCCGCGCCCTTGGCCCCGCCATAGGTCGCGGTCGATTTTGCCTCTGGCTTGGCCGCCGTCGCCGGCGCCTGCGCGCTACACGCAACCAGCGTGGATACCGATGCAAGCAGAAGCGCAAGACGGATCATGAAGGACCTCCCGGAAAGATGCGGCAAGCTATCCATTTCGCGCGGGATGGCCATAGCGTCAGTAGCTGCGCTTGGAAATCTGCGCCCCCTGTACGCTATCTGTTCAGCTAACACCTCTCCCCCTTGTGGGGAGAGGGTAGGGTGAGGGGGGCGGCTCCGCGGTCGGGCTGGTCGTTCAACTCGAACGGCTCGAAACGCTGAGAGGCCCCCCACCTCCTACCTCCTCCCCACAAGGGGGAGGAGGGTGCTCTCCAGCGATCACCGGTAGCGAGGTTTGGCTTCTCCCTCTAGAACCCCCCCATGCCTCTTCGCCTCGCCTTCATGGGTTCGCCCGATTTCGCCGTGCCCACGCTGGAGGCCATCATCGCAGCCGGCCACCAGATCCCGTGCGTCTATTCCCAGCCGCCGCGTCCCGCCGGCCGCGGCAAGCAGCTCACGCGGACCGCCGTGCACGAAGCCGCCACGCGTCACGGCCTCGACGTCCGCACCCCGCTCAACTTCAAGGCGCAGGAGGATCGTGACGCCTTCGCCGCGCTGAACCTCGATGTCGCCGTCGTCGTCGCCTACGGGCTCATCCTGCCGCGCGCCATCCTCGACGCTCCGCGCCTCGGTTGCTTCAACCTGCACGGCTCCATCCTGCCCCGCTGGCGCGGCGCCGCACCCATCCACCGCGCTGTGATGGCGGGCGACAAGATCACCGGCGTGCAGGTGATGAAGATGGAATCTGGCCTCGACACCGGCCCTGTCATGCTTACCGCCACGACACCGATCAGCGAGACCGACACCACCGGCGATGTGCACGACCGTCTCGCGCAACTCGGCGCCGGTCTCATGGTTGAAGGCCTCGCTCGCCTCGAAACCGGCGACGCGCATCTCATCACCCAGACGAACGACGGCGCCACTTATGCCTCGAAAATCACGCCAGCCGAAGCGCGCATCGACTGGACACGTCCGGCCGCCGAAGTCGCCGCCCACATCCGTGGCCTCTCGCCTTTTCCCGGCGCTTTCTTCGAGCACGACGGCCAGCGCATCAAGGTGCTCCACGCGCTCGCAGATCAAGGGCAGGGCGAGTCAGGGTCCGTCCTCGACGACATGCTGAAAATCGCCTGCGGGTCCGGCGCCGTGCGGCTCACACGCTTGCAGCGCGCGGGGAAGGGGCAGATGACGGCGGACGAATTCCAGCGCGGCGCCCGCATCGCAAGGGGCGCGCGGCTGACATCGAAGAGCAGCAGCCCATGAACAAGCCCATCATCCGCGTCGCGCTTCAGACTGACAAGCCCGCCATCCAGGAGCTCAACACGCGCGCCTTCGGACAGGACGACGAAGCACGCATCATTCGCCAGCTCGAAGCCGATGGCGACGTCGTCATCCAGATGGTCGCCGAAATGGAAGGCCGCATCGTCGGCCATATCCTGTTCTACACGCTCGGCGTTCGCGGCAGGCTCGGCTGCGCGGGCCTCGGACCGATGAGCGTCGATCCATGGGTGCAGAAGGAAGGCGTCGGCAAGCAGCTCGTCACCGCCGGACTCACCATGATGCGCGAGAACGGCTGCCCGATCGTCTTCGTGCTGGGGCATGACTGGTTCTATCCGAAGTTCGGCTTCAACATCGAAGCGACCGAACCCTTCCAGTCCAGATACAAAGGCCCGCACTTCTTCGCCGTTCGCCTGCGCGGCGGCCCGCCCATGTCGGGCGAGCTGATGTTCCCCGCCGCCTTCGGCGCCTGATGCCCAGATAGATGCCAAGATACAAGCTCACCATCGAATACGACGGCGCGAAGTATGCCGGCTGGCAGCGGCAGGATAACGCACGCTCCGTGCAGCAGACGCTGGAAGACGCCGCCCTCGCGCTCAACGGAGAGCCAACCGTCGTCACCGGCGCAGGGCGCACCGACTCCGGCGTCCACGCTCTCGGCCAGGTCGCGCATGTCGATCTCCTGAAAGCACTGCCCGCCGGCAAGGTGCGCGATGCGCTCAACGCGCACCTCCGCCCGCACCCCATCGCCATCCTCGAGTCGGAAGACGCGTCGCCCGAATTCCACGCCCGCTTCGACGCCACCGCGCGCAGCTACGTCTACCGCATCGTCAACCGCCGCGCCGACCTCACGCTGGACAAGCATCGCGCCTGGCGCATCGCCGCCGCCCTCGACGCCGATGCGATGCACGCCGCCGCACAGGCGCTGATCGGACGTCACGACTTCTCGACATTCCGCTATATCCACTGCCAGGCCGACACGCCGGTGAAGACGCTCGACAGCATCCGCGTCGTCCGTCACGCCGACGCGATCATGCTTGAGACCACCGCGCGCTCCTTCCTTCACCACCAGGTCCGCTCGATGGTCGGCTCGCTCGTCGAAGTCGGCCGCGGCCGCCAACCCGAGCACTGGATCAGCGACATCCTGAACGCCGCCGACCGAACCCTCTGCGGTCCCGTTGCCCCCGCCGCAGGCCTCTACCTGGCGTCGGTGTCCTACGCGCCACGCGCCGAACGATAGGTCTATCGAAAAGCAACACCTCTCAAGAATCCGCATCACCGCCATAAACCGCGCAGTTTTTGGGGGATGGGGAACCCGCTCTCTTGAGTGAATTCAGCGCGCTACGCGAAAAAAGTGGGGGACACAGAGATCGGATAAAATATTCTGTCCAGCACTGTTCCCGGCGACCGTATAGTCCGCTCCATGACACGAGCACGAACCGCATCATACGGAGTAGTGACCCCGCCGCCTCTGCAGCTTTGGCTGCATGCGGTGCTGATGCGTTTCGTGAGCCTCGTGCAAGGCGTCGCGACAACGCTCGGGATGATCCTCAACCGCACTCACCGTGAATGTCACACGGAAACTGCGCGCGAAGACCTGCCCCAGGCGACGTCCGGCATTCAACTTCAGGAAACCCCGCCGGCTGCAGTGATCAGCCGACTGGAAGCGGACATCTTGGTCCGCGCCCCCTGCGCAGGCAGGGGTCCAGCCCTGCGCGAAGCGCAGACGTCCACCAACCGCGCCACAAGCGCGCTAACGCGCGCTGGCCAGTCACCCGCCCTCATCCTGAGCCTGTCGAAGGACGCGAGGGATACGGCTGATGGAGTGGCGCGAACAACATCGGCCTGACTTTTCGAGGCCGCACAAAACCCAACCCCGGCGCCACGCCGCAGGGATCGCCTCCGCGCGTCAGTAGTCCTTCTTCCATCGCACGGCGATCTTGGTGTCGCCGCTGCCGTCCGCCGAGGAGATGATCGAGACCTCGTCCGTCGGCTCCCATTCCACTTCGGCGCCAACGCCGCCTGTGCCGCCCGCGCCAACCTGCACATAGACGTCCTCGGCGATGTACTTGCCGGCCGACACCGTCGCGATGCCATCCTCGGCGCCGAACGCAACGCGATCGAGCCCCGTCGCCTGGCGCACCAGCCCCACCGGATCGAACCCGGCCTGTCCTCCGGCCAGTTGGGCAAGGCCCGCCGCCAGCTGCGCGCCCTCGAACGCCGAGAGTTGCGTCACCGACCGGCCGAAAAGAATCCGCGCCAGCACCTCGTCCTGCGGCAGGGTTGGCGTCGATTCGAGCACGAATTTCGGCTCCACCGGCGTGCCGGAAATCCGCACCCTTGCCGTGATGTCCGCCGTCGACCGCGCCGCCGAAATGTCGATGCGCGCCATCCGGATCGGCCCATCGAGCGTGATCGTGCCCGTGTCGAACTGGAAGCGCCGCCCCGCCAGATCGAGATCGCCCCGCACCAGCGTCGCGGTGCCGTAGAGGGACGGATCCGAGACCGGCCCGGTGACACGCACATTCGCCGCCCACTCCGTGTCGAGCCCGCGTCCGAACACCACAATGCGCCGCGGCGCCGACACACGCAGGTCAAGCTGCACCGGACGACGGAATGGCGTTGTCGCCGCTTCGGCCTCATCGTCAGACTGGTTCGGAAAGTTCACGCGGCGCAGTCCCGGAATTGTCGGGATCGACGCAGACGCCGGCTGCTCGATCGAAATCCGCGCCTGCGCCACGGCAAACTGGCCGCTCACCTGGATGCTGTCCGCCACCACCTTCACGGCGCCATCGCCAGAGACGATCGCAAACCGGTCATCGCGTCCAAGAGCGCGCAGATTGTTGGCCTTGAACGTCACGCCGCCCTGCAGCCCGCCGTCCCATGCGATCGATCCTTCGCCGGTCAGCGTGCCGCCGGCGCCATCGTTTGCGATCATGTCCGTGATGCGCGCCGAGTTGTCGTCGAATGCGCCGGTCGCCGAAATGTCGCGCAGCGCAAGCCCCGTCTCACCATGCTCATAGGCGCCCTCGGCGACGTTGAAGCCGCCTTGCAGCACCGGATCGGCCAGCGTTCCCGTTGCTCGCACCTGTGCATCCAGCGCTCCTCGCAGCGACTGATCCTCGGGCCCGAACAGCGCCCACATCTGTTCCGCGCGGCCTTGCAGATCAAGCTCGGCGGCCATCGGCGCAGCCGCATCGAGCGCCAGCGCGAAGCCTTCGCCATCGACAACCGCAAGGCGCGACGACGCATCAAGCTTGAAGCCCTGACCGGCGCCCGTGATGCTGGTCGTCAGCGTCGAGCCGCGCAGCGTTCCAACCACATCGAGCGACACCGGATTGGCGGTGACGCCCACCGGGTTCGCATTCGCAACCGACAGCTTCAGATCGCCCGCCGCCGGCCCTGCGCCATTGTTGAATGTCGCCAGCCCGGTAACCACCCCCCCAATCGGCGTGATCCGCGCAAGCCGTGAAAGCCCACGCAGGTTCACGTTCTGCAGCTCGAGCCGGCCTGTCGCCGCAGACGGCGATTGCGCGAGGTCGAGATCGATCTCGCCGCGCAGCGCCGAGAAGGCCGCATCCAGCGACCAGTCATTCGGTCCCCGCCGCCAGACAGCTGGCCGCGCGGTCGCAATCGGCAGATCGTCCACCGTCCCCAGAAGCGTCGCGCCACCCGACCACACATCTCCCTGCTGCGATCCTGTCGCGGCAAGTGTCAGGTCGATCGGCGCGCCCAGCGATCCGGTCGCGCGCGCCTCCAGCGTGCCGGCGCCATCCAGCGCCTTCACGTTGAACGACAGCAGCGACAGCCGCAGCGCCGAACTGCGAATGTCCGTCAGCCGCCCGCTGACATCCATCACCAGTTCATCGCCCAGCCGCACCGAGCCGTTCGCGATCATCGCCCCGCGCTCAAGTCCGGCAATGCCATTCAGTGGCCCACTCGCCGTAAAATTCATCGCAAGCGCGCCATCGGCAAAGGCCAGCCGCGGCGCGGTGAATTTCAGCTCGCCCAGGCTCGCGGCAAGATTGTTGATGCGCCAGTCGCCTTCGCCCGCCTCAATCCGTCCGCTTGCGACGAACGGCCCGGTGTCGGAATCGCCGGTCAGCGAAAATCGTCCCTCGATCGCTTCGCCGAACGTCGCATTGGCCGTGCCCGCCAGATCGCGCACCGAAACGCCGGCCGCAGTGACAGCGCCATCGGACATGCGCAGGTCGACCACCGGCCGCGTGATCGTCCCGGCCACGTCCGCCGTGATGACCGCCGCTTCGACGACCGCCCCGCCCAGATCGACCGGGCGATTGAGCATGCCAGTCGCGCGGCCGGACACGGCGCCGGATTCGGCAATCCGTCCGGTCATGTTGGCGCGCAGCCCGGCCATCTGCACGGAGCCGGACTCGATCGCAAAGCGCCCATTGCTGACCACGCCCACCAGGCTCACGCGCGGCGATTGCCCGATCAGGTCGTTCAGCGTCTCTTCGCTGGATGCAACGCCACGGCCCTCGATGTCGGCGGAAATCCGGATCGGCGCGCGCGACGATGCGCTCCTTATGCGGAACGGCCCTTGCGCCGCGCCCGTCAGCGACGAGACATCGCCCAGCCGCGCCACCCGGGCCGAGCCCTGCAGATCCATCGCGCCGGTTTCGGTGTTGTAGAATCCGCGCGCCGAAACTGCGCCCGGCGAGCCCTCGATGCGCGAGCCATGAATTTCGACCAGCCCTGTCCGCGTGTTCAACTCGCCGCGCAGCGACGCGGTGTAACGCGCAGGCCGCAGGGCGGGCAGGGCGTCCAGCTGTCCGCCGTCGATGCGCGCGCCGCTCGTTTGCAGCAACACTGTTCCGTTGGTGAATTCCACCTGCACGAGCGCAGCCACTTGCGTAGCTTCGCCGGAGGGCCATTTCATGTTGCTGACATTCGCCTCGCCGCGCCACGCGACGCCGGCAATGCCCCACGACAGCATGCCCGACGCATCGGCCATTCCGGAAAGCGGATCAGCGACCCGCGCCAGGTCGAGCCCGCTCACCCGTGTGGCGACCTCCATCGGCGACGTCCAGGTGGCGAAGTCATAGTCGCCGGAAACTTCGACGGCGCCCGCGGGCGCCGTCAGGCGTATCGTCGTCGGCGCGCGTTCCAGCGTGCTGAGGTCGGCGGTCGCGTCGAGCGCCAGTGTGTCTCCAGCGCGCTGGGTGATCGCGTCCAGCAACGGCCAGTCGCCCGCCTCGACGTTGACAACAAGCTTGCCCGCCGCGCTCTCGCGCGAGACGCTGAACGTCGCCGCATCCTCGCCGCCGAAATCGAGCGCACCGCTGCCGCTGAAATTTACCAGTGTTCCTGCGATGCTGCCGGTGAACGCGATGTCCTTGCCCTCGGGCGATTGCAGCACGGCCGCGAGGAGGCCGTCAGAAGGGCCGGTCAACGTGGCAGCAGCCTTCAGCACCCCATCGGCAGACCATTCCGCCGAGATGTTGGCCGCATCCGCAGGCCCCTCGACTGGCGCCAGCGTCATGCGCGCAAAGCCCGATCCGTCGCGCGGACGGGCCGCGCCGCCATCGATGCGATAGCGCGCCGCGATGCCGATCACCGGCTCGGCCAGACGCAAGTCGCCGACCGAGAAGGCATCGAGCCGCAGGCCGATGTCAGGCCCCGGCGCGTCTTCGTCCAGCATGGCGAGGATGGGCTGACGCAGGACATCGACAGTGCGGATCTCGATCGTGCGGATTTCAAGCTCGCCGCCGAACAGCGCCGTCGGCGTCCACTCGACACGCGCATCGCGCGCTCGCAGCCAGACGCCTTCATCGTCCACCAGCGCAATATCGGCCAGCGTTGCGGCGTTGAGAGGATCGCCCTGCAGGCCCGACAGGCGCAGGGTGCCGAACGGTCCCACGCGCCGGCCGTCAATCTGGGAGAGGATGAAAGCGCGCCCGCCATCGCTGGTGATCCAGAAGCGCAAAACGACAGCGGCAGCCACCAGCGCAAGCATTGCGGCCATCAGCGCAAGTGTGATGCGGAGCCAGAGCGGGTATCGCTTGCGTTTGGCGCGTTCCATCAGAAAGCCTGTCCGATGGAAATATAGATCTGGAAATCGCCCGCGCCTTCGACATTGCTCAGCGGGACTGCAAAATCCGCCCGTAGTGGTCCGAAGGCCGTGTAGTAGCGAAGGCCCACGCCGGCGCCGAGCTTCATGTCGTCAATCGGCGGCTCGACGTTGGAGCCCGCCGCGCCTGCATCAATGAAGGCGACATAGCCCAGCGTGTCGTTGGCGCGGTAACGCAGCTCGAAGCTGGTCTCGATCAGCGAGCGCCCGCCTTTCGGCCGATTGAGCTCGTCGCGTGGTGAAAGCGACTGGTATTCATAGCCGCGCACCGATCCGCCGCCGCCGGCGAAGAACAGACGGTCGGGCGGGGCGCCTTCCGGCCCCGCGATCGTGCCGATGCGGCCGCGCACGGCCCCTACGAAGTCGTCGGTGCCGAAGTCCGAATAGAACGCAGCTTCGCCGCTGACCTTGGCGAAGGCGATGTTGGTGTCGCCCCAGGTGAAGCCGGGTTCGATGGCGACGCGGCCGCGTATGCCATTCGCAGGATCAAGAATGTCGCGCACGCCGACATACTCGGCGGCGCCCACGCCGGAGATGATGTAGACACCGCGCCGGCCGGTTCCCGCGTTGCGCGCTTTCTCGTCGAGGATGCTGGCGAAGCCCGCCTCGACGCCTAGCGACGCCCGCACGCGCGGCGAGATCTGCTCGGCCAGGTTGGCGGAAACGTTCGCGCCCGACTGGTCGAACGCATCCGTCTCGAAGTCCTCGATCTCGCCGCCGACCTCCAGGATGCGTCCATACTTGCCGATATGCGGCAGGCGATACGTCGTCTTGAGGCGTCGCTCCAGCGTCGCGAGGAGACCGGACACCGTCAGCGAGTCGCCCCAGCCGCTGAAGTTGCGCAGCTGCCATTCGGCATCAAGACCGACGCCCTCGCTGCTGGAGACCGAGGCGCCGATGGCGATCGTGCGGCGCTCGCGTTCGGTCAGTTCCACGACGACATCGCGCGATGCGACGCCGTCTGCGTCCGGTGTAGGGGTGTCGGACAGGCGCACGGCTGTGGTGGCAAAGAGCCCGGTCTCGGCAAGGCGTCCGCGAAACTCGTCCATGCGCGCGGGCGTCACGCGCTCGTCCTGCTTCCACGGGCGCAGGCTGGCGATGAACTCTTCGCGCGTTGCATCAAGGCCGGTCACGGAGAGCGACCCAAATGAGGCGCGCAGGCCAGGGCGCAGCCGGAATTCGAGCTCGATCGAACCTGCGCCCGCATCGGCGAGCGCATCGACGGGATCAGCGCTCGCATCCGGATAACCCGCGGCGCGGAGACGCTTCACCAGCGCATCGCCGGTTTCGATCACTGGCTGCGCCCGCGCAGGCGCGCCGGGGCTGATCGGTTCAAGCAGGCTGTCGAGTTCAGCCTGTGTCGTCTCGTCGGGCGCGGCATCGAGATAGGCGACGCGCCGGCTCGCATAGACGAACAGCGGCCCCGCTATCACGCGCACGCCACGGGTGAACATGTTCTGACCCTGGGCGAAGGGTTCGATCTCGGCCTGGTAGTAGCCTTCGCTTTCGAGGAAGGTGGATACAGTCGCGGCGGTCCGCTCGGCCTGCCGGCGCGCTTCAAACAGCGTTTCGGGAAGCGGCTCCTCGCGCTGGAGCACTTTCAGCGTATCGTTGAGATCGGGCGGCACGCCATACACCGGAATCCGTCCGGCTTCGGACGATCCCAGACCCGCCTCGTTCTGTGCGGGCGGATCTTGAGCCACCTGGTCTTGGGCAACCGGGTCCTGGGCCATCGCCGGCTGCGCGAACACGACGCACAGCGCCAGCACCAGGCCCCAAAGGACCCGGCCGGCTCGACTGCGCTGTCGTCCGCCGCACGCCATTCACACACTCAATCCGGAACCGTCGCCGGTCCGCTTTCACATAGTTCGCTTGACCGCTGCGACCCGTGGCGGATCGAAGCAAGCATCAAGCCGCGGCATTCTCATGGCGGCGCGTGGATTCACCATATTGGCGAAACGCTTGCGGGGATTCTCGCCAGGCTTCAGGCCGCGGCGAAATAGCCGGCCAGAAGCCGGTAATATATCCGGCAAAGCGTTTCGATTTCGTCGACCGGAATGTGCTCGTCGACCTTGTGCGCCATTTCATTCCGGACACCCAGTTCGGCAACCGGGCAGACGTCCTTGATGTAACGCGCATCCGACGTGCCGCCGCCGGTGGTAAGCTCCGGTTTACGACCTGTCTCTGCTTCGACCGCGGCGATGGTGAGCTCGGTCAGCCTGCCGGGCTTGGTGTAGAACGCCTCGCCGGTGACGCGCATCTCAAGGCTCAGCGTTACGCCATTGCGTCCTGCGCCGAGCAGTTGCTCAAGACGCGCCATCAGGTCAGCCCCGGTATGGTTAGGGTTGAACCGGATGTTGAACTTCGCCATCGCCTGCGCCGGTATGACGTTGTGCGCGGTATTGCCGACATCGATGGTGGTGATTTCGAGGTTTGACGGCTGGAAGCCGGGGCTACCATTGTCGAGCTTCATCTCGCGCAGCTTTTGCAACGCATCGAGTATGACCGGCATCGGGTTGGCTGACTTCTCGGGATAAGCCGCGTGCCCCTGCCGGCCCACCGCTTTCAGAACGCAGTTGAGCGATCCGCGCCGTCCGTTCTTCACGATATCGGCGATGCGGTCTTCCGATGTCGGCTCGCCGATGATGCAGTGGTCGAACGTCTCGCCATCCGCGATCACCGCCGGCAGAAGCCGCCGCGTGCCATGCAGGCCCGGGCCTTCCTCGTCACCCGTGATCAGCAGCGAGATCGACCCCGGCGGGCGGCCATGGTCGGAGACATAACGTGCAGTTGCGCTGACAAAGGCGGCGATTGCCCCCTTCATGTCGGTTGATCCACGACCGTAGAGGACCCCGTCCCGGATTTCCGCGCCGAACGGATCGACGGTCCAGCCCGCCGTGTCGCCCACGGGCACCACATCCGTATGGCCAGCGAAACAGAAGTTCGGCGCGGCGCCGCCGAGCCGGGCGTAGAGGTTATCGACGCCCTCGAACGGGTAGCGCTTGGTACGGAACCCCAGAGACTCCAGCGCCTCCGCCAGAACATCCTGCGCCCCGTCATGACACGGGTTCACGGTCGGCTGGCGGATGAGCGCCTGGGCGAGGGCGACGGGGTCGAGCAGGGTATCGATCATGACGGGGGTTTAGCCCGCCCCGGTAGTGCTGGGAAGGAACCCGGCGCCTCGGGTATGGCTGCCCGGTTTTGCTTGCCCCGGGACCCGCCCCGCCGGTATGACGGTTAACGTTGGCGGGCTGTGGAGAATCCACCACCCGAACGTTCGAGAAGACGATGGGCGATACCCCCTCCTTCAACGATCGCTTCGCCCGCGGCGCCGCGCCGGGGGGCAAGGGATTCGCGCCCGCACAGGATCATTTTCGCAAGGATGCGCCTGGCGGCAAGCCGGCCAAAGCCGCTGTGGCCCCGCCCCGTCAGGACCCCCTGGCGCATAAATCGAAATCGTCTCCGCCGGCGCCTAAGCCAATTCTGACGGCGCCGGGGAAGGATCCCTTCGCCCGCGCCCCGCTTCATCCGCCGAAAACCCGCACGCCTCCGCCGGCCGCCGCTCCGAAACAGGCGGCGACAAAATCGACGCCCGCCCGCATGGCGCCAATCGCTGCCGCCGCCAGCTTCTACAATCCATTCGGCCGCGCCTCGCCGCCAAAGGTTGAGAAGACGCCGGCGCATGTCGAATCGCCCCGCACGCCGCTTCAGGTGGTGCCGCCTCAGCCAGCCGAGTCGTCCGCGTCTGCGGAGCAAGGCGCATCGCCGAAGAAGTTCTTTGCCAGGTCACGACCGGCAGGGCGCTCCAGCACGCTTGTCCTCGTCTCCGGCGCTGGTGCGGTCGCCGCAGCTGAAACCCTCGAAGCGCCGCCTCCGCCCGCTGTCGAAAAGACGCCAGAGCCGCCCGCCGCCGATCCTGCGCCCGCCGGGCCTGTGAGCCGCAAGCGAGCGGGTGGCGGTGGCACGGGCGGCGGTCCTCCACGCGCATCCATGACGGCCCCTGTGAAGCGCGGTTTCAACCAGGATGATCTCTTCGGGATAATCTTCGGCATCGCCGTCATTCTCTTCTTGTTGCTCTGGCTGATGCGCGGCCGCAGCGAAGAGGCGCTCACCGAAGACGGTCTCGTCGGCGTGCAGTCCGCCGCGAACCAGCAGCTGATGGCCGCGCCGCCGCCTGCGCCGCTTGTCGATCCGTTCGGCAACGCGCCGGTCGATCTTCGCCCCACTGGGCCGATCCCCGATCCGCTGCCTGAACCCGACGTCGCAATCGCATCGGTGATCCCCCCGCCTTCAGCCGCTCCCGTGACGCCACCAGCCGCAGCTGCGCCAGCCGCGCCGCCTGTTACGCCAAAGCCGTCAGTGACGACGCTCGCCTCGCCGCCCCAGGCTACGGTCGCGCCTGCCTTGCCGCTGGCCGAGCGCAAGATGAATAGCTGGTTCTGCACCGCCTCCAGCACGCTGACAAAAACGTCGCGCACCGCCCTCGAAACCGAACTCGCCGGCTTCGCCGAAGTCTTCGCGGGCAAGGAACTGGTCGTGCGCGGCTATGCCGATACGCGCGGCTCCACAGAATACAACAGCCTGCTCGGCGGCGAGCGCGCGAAAGTTGTCGCTGACTTCCTGAGGACCAAGGGTCTCACCGTCGCCGAGTTCACCGGCGTCGGTGAACTCGACGGGCTCGACGACAACCAGAACTGCCCCAACCAGCGCCGCGTCGATGTCTGGGTCAAGGGCGGCCCGGCCGCAGCCCCCAGCCGCCAGTGCGCGCCGGAGCCCGAAGTCGCAAAACTGGTCTGCGGCTGATTACTCGTCGAGCGGCGGCGGCTCCGGCTCTTCCTCGCCTTCGCGCAGGGTCGGCGGCGGCTCCGCTGACGGACAGCCAGCAGGCTCAATGACCGCGGCAACCAGGATCGACGGATCGCCGTTGGAATAGTTGAACGCAAATCGCCGCGCGAGACGGATGCAGCGGTCAGCCGCCGTCGCTTCCTTCACCAGCGTCGCCAGCGCCTCGCGGCCGACCTCCTCGCCGACATTGATCAGCCAGGCGGGACGGTTGTCCTCGGCGATGGTCGGGATTTCAATGCTTGATTCCGGCGGCAGGTCGATCAGGTTGCCGAGTTCAAACACGAGGCTCGGCTCGGCGAACGCAATCGCCCGGATCTTCTTTGGCGCCCGCCCCTCGCAGCCGGATTCGCGCCACGCCGACGATCCCTCCGGCAGGGCGCACACTTCGCGCAGCGCAGACAGTGACGCGCCGGTCGACAGCATCCACGACTGGTTTGGCAGGATCAGCGCGCGATAGCCGATACCCGCCACCGCCGAGCACGCGACCAGCCCCGCAATGAGTCCGACCGCGTTTTTCTTCACCAGCGCATAGAGCGTGCCCCCTGTGGCCGCGAGGATCAGCAGGGTGGGCCAGATGCCGATGCCGGTCGCAGCCCAGGCCTGATCCCAGACATGGGTCACGCGCGTCGTCAGCTCGCCGAAATCCTGCGCCGCCTCGCCGCGCAACTGTTCCAGCACGGGCGGCGTCGGCACGATCGCCAGCAAGAGCGCGACCAGCGCAAAAAGCCCGGCCGAGATCCAGCGCCCTAACTTCCACGAATTGGTCGAGAACCAGAAGTCCGCCGCCGCCCCCGCCATCAGCGCGAAAGCAGGATACAGGGGCAGGGTGTAGTGGACGAGCTTG
Source organism: Alphaproteobacteria bacterium (assembly GCA_031419455.1). GTDB lineage: Bacteria > Pseudomonadota > Alphaproteobacteria > Caulobacterales > Hyphomonadaceae > UBA7672. The sequence goes on along the minus strand of JANOKS010000028.1, from coordinate 21,633 downwards.
GTCGGCGCGATCTCGAACACGATCCATGACGGCACGATCCAGCAGACGAGAAACCGCCACGCCGCCGCCTCGCGCGCGGTGGATGCGTCGTTGGCGGCGCGACCCAGACCTTCAGCAGCCGCGCCTTTCTTGCCCGGCAACAACCGCTCGATCGCCATCCAGATGCCCGGCACGAGCAGCAGCGTGCCCGGCCAGAACAGCAGCGGCAGCGCAGCCGTGTGCATCCCGATCGGCCCGGCATGACCCTCGGCCGCGTCCACCAGCTTCTGCCCGAGATCGACCCGCACCGCCTCGGAAAGAAACTCGCCATTGGTCGCGATCTGCACCGCGACATACCAGGGAATCGTCATCACACAGAACAGGCTGAGGCCCACCCAGTAGAGCAGCGGCCGCGCCCAAGCGTATTTCCGCTCCCACAGGAACAGCGCCGCGATGGCGCTGAAGCAGACCAGCGGCGCGATCGGCCCCTTGAGCAAAATGCCGAACGACAGGCACACCCAGAACAGCACGCCATGCCATTTGCCGCCCACGCCCGCCCGCATCTGTGCAAGCGCGCCCATGCCGAGCGCGAGGATGCCGCACTGCGCCGCGTCGGTCTTGGCGATATTGGCTTCCGTCGTCAGCAACAGCGTCGTCCCGAGCACAACAGCGGCGATGAAGGCTGCGCGGCGCGAGAACAGCGCGGTCCCGGCCCAGAACGTCGCCAGCGCGGCGAGGATCGCGCCGAGCATGGAGGGGATGCGATAGTCCGCGATGTTGCGCTCTTGCGGACCCGAGGTGAGCGAGACGATCGCCGACTGGAACCAGTGGATGGCGACCGGCTTCTTGTTCCGCAGCTCGTCATGATAGCGGATCACGACGAAATCGCCGCTCTCCATCATTTCCGACGAGGCTTCCGTGAACCGGCCCTCGTCGCGGTCGAGCACGGGCAAGGCGAACAGCCCCGGCAACGCCAGCAGGAAGACGAGCCCGGCCAGAACCGCATAGGCCCAGCGGCTTTCCGTCAACCGGTCAAAACGAGCCATCACGCGTGGAAAAATCCCTGAAGACCAGCCGATTCGGGATCGCCCCCAAGGCCCGATGCGGCCGGACCATAACGGCTCTTTTTCCGGGCGTCGCCGGGTTTGTTCGCCGCGCACGGGAACCCGCCATCCCTGCCAGACGCGGTCATGGCAGACGGCCCCTCGCAAGTCGCCGCCGGGACGGGTATAGGTCGGGTCATGGATGCTCGCGTCAAGACGGACAGGATGATGGCCGCAACTCAGGGGCGACCCGAATTCAGCGTCGTCTCGCCCGTGCGCAACGAGGCGAAGAATGTCGAAACGCTGGTCCGCGAGATCACCGAGGCGCTGGCCGGCCGCGCCTACGAGATCATCTTCGTCGATGACGCCTCGCAGGATGATACGCGTGCGCGGCTGTTTGCGCTGAAGGACAAGGTTCCCCAGCTCCGCGTCATCGGCCATCGCAAGAACGCCGGCCAGAGCCGCGCCGTCCGCAGCGGCGTCTCGGCAGCGCGCGGGAACGTCATCGTAACGCTCGACGGCGATGGCCAGAACGACCCCGCCGACATTCCGGGCCTGCTCGGCCAGCTGACACGCGGCGACGCCCCCGGCGATCTCGCCCTGATCCAGGGACGGCGCCAGAAGCGGATGGATTCCAGCTGGAAGCGCATGGGCTCGCGCCTTGCCAACAGGGTCCGTCGCTCGATCCTGCAGGACAGGAACTCGGATTCAGGTTGCGGCATGCGCGCCTTCCGCCGCGACGCCTATCTCCAGCTACCCTATTTCGACCATATGCACCGCTACCTGCCGGCGCTGATGATGTCCGAGGGGCTGATGGTGGAGGAGCGCCCTGTCGGGCACCGTAGCCGCCAGCATGGCAGGTCGAATTACACCAATTTCGGGCGTCTTGCGGTGGCAGTGTCCGACATGCGCGGCGTGATGTGGCTGCGCAAGCGGCGGAAATCCCCCGGCGGGGTGGACGAAATCTAGGCACGCCCCGCGGGGGCGGCTTGACGGGTGGAGGGCTTCCAATTGGACGAAAAGCTGGCTACCGCTGCAAAGATAACAGCCTTGGAACGCCAGGAAAAACGGCTTGCAAGGCGGGGCGGACAACAAAACAAGGGATCACCGATGCGAATGATTTTCGGGATTTTCCCGCTGCTTGCCATTCCGATCGTCATCTACAACCTGATGGCCATGACGGCCGGCGGTGGCCTCGACGCCAACGGCGTCTCGGCGATCGCGATGCAGCTCGCCGACCCGGTTCGCGGCACGCCGGTCTTCGGCGCCTGGCGGATCACCGGAGGCGACATTCTCATCATCCTGTCGATGGTGTTCTTCTTCGTCGAGATTCTCAAATCGACATCGACGGGGTCGTCCACCATCGCGAACCATGCGGTCTCGATGCTGGTGTTCATCGTCTGCCTGATCGAGTTCCTGCTGCTGGAGAACTTCCAGACGTCGACCTTCTTCATCCTCACGGTCATGTGCCTGCTCGACGTGCTGGCCGGCGTGGTGGTGACGATCGTGTCAGCCCGCCGCGACTTCTCGGTTGGCGACAACGGTTGATGTTGGACTAGACTTCCGGCCTGATTCCCCGCGTTGCCGGGGGCCCGCGCAGGCAGGAGCAGCCGAACCATGGGCATCTTCTTCGACCAGGACTGGTTCGATGGCCGGCTTGAGCAGGCTGGGCTGACCCGCGCGGCGATGGCCCGCGCGGCCGGCATGACGATCGACGAGATCGAAATGGTGTTCTCGGATCGCCGCGAGCTGGAGAGTCCTGAGATTCACGCCATCGCCCGCGTGCTCGACGCCGACCCGCGCGAGGTCGCCAGCCGCTCTGGCGCCGCCGATCCGGGGCAGCTTGCCCAGCGCGACGACGCGATCAACCTGCGCCCCGCCCGAAATGCTGCGCCCGAGTTTGCCGTGACGCGCGAGGTGATTGCAGGACTTCACGAACGCCTCGACCGGCTGGAACGCCTGATCGAAGTGGTGATCCAGAAGCTGGATCGGCGTTAGCTTAAACAGACCGTGAGAATTCCGGCCTCAGCGGCGTCTTTTCTTCCGGCTGCTGGTAGGCGCGGCGTGCCTGTTTTGGCGAGACGCGCGTCGGCTGGACTTGCCCCAGCAGGTGAGCGCCGAAACTCGCTGCAAACCACGGAACAGCGGTGTGTTTTGCCCGCGCGGCGCCGCGATCAGGATCGGCGCGGCGTTCATCGCCCGTCCCGCGACGGTCTTCCGGCCGCTGGCGGCGGTCCTCATTCCGGAACACGTGTGGGGCGGCCTCGACGCGCATGCCGGATTAACTGCAAGCGAGGCGCCGCATTGCTTTTACGGCCGTGAATTCGAGGGAAAGGTGGTTAAGGCGCGTGGCCGCGAAGCGAATGTAACCAGAGGCCGCTATTGCGGCTTGTCCTTGTCCGCTGTCGGCACGTAGCCGCCCGTCGCCAGCTGGGCCAGCTGACGCTGCATGTCCATCATCTGCTGCTGCAACGCGCGGATCGCCTCGATGCCGGTTGGAGGCGTGTAGGGCTTGCTCTCGTCGCCGCCTGACGGTGTCGCCGCCGGCGTGCCGGGCATCCCGGGCATTGCGCCCGGAACGGCTGGTACGAACGGCGCGAAGAACTTCATCGTGTCCTCGAACATCGTCATGTTCTTGCGGATCTGTTCCTCGAACGCCTTTGTCTTGTCCTCGCCGACTGTGGTGCTCATGTAGTCGCGCCACTTCTCCTGCTGCTGGTTGAATGTCTTCATCGACATTTCGAGATAGGCCGGCAGCATGGTCTGGAAGTTGTCGCCATAGAACTGGATCAACTGGCGGAGGAAGGAGACGGGCAGCACGCCTTCCTTTTTGTTCTCCTGCTCGAAGATGATCTGGGCCAGCACGGCGCGGGTGAGGTCCTCGCCCGTCTTGGCGTCCTGCACCGAGAAGTCCTTGCCCTGGCGGGTAAGTTCGGACAGGTGCTCAAGCGTGACGTAGGCGCTGGCCGAGGTGTCGTAGAGACGCCTGTTCGCGTACTTCTTGATGATGATGATCTTCTCGCCGGCGCCGTTGGCTTGCGTCAAAGCCCATCTCCCGATCAGCCAGTCCTTCCGGTACGTAAGCACCACAGGCCCAGCGCATTAAATCATTCTCTGACTGCCTTGTAGCATGACTTTTACGCAGCTGCACACTCATTCCCCCTGCGCAGCATAAGTGCAGCATTTTTTTCGCCGGAGCCTCTCCGACGGCAGGACCCCGCGCTGAATCGCATGTAGTGTTCACCGCTGCGTGATGAGATGGAGCGGACAAGATGGGCAAGGTTGCGTTGGTGACGGGCGGGACGCGGGGCATTGGCCGCGCGATCAGCGAGCGGCTCGCGAAAGACGGTTACAAGGTCGCGGCCAACTATGCCGGCAATGACGAAGCGGCGGCCAGGTGCGCAGCGGAACTCGGCATCAAGGTATACAAGTGGGACGTCGGCGACTACGACGCCTGCGCCCGAGGCATCGCCGCCGTGACCGAGGAACTCGGCCCGGTCGATATCCTGGTCAACAATGCCGGCATCACGCGCGACGCTACCCTCCACCGCATGACCCGCGAGCAGTGGGATGACGTGATCCGCGTCGACCTCACCTCCGCCTTCAACCTCTGCCGCCTGACGATCGAAGGCATGCGCGACCGGAACTATGGCCGCATCGTCAACATCTCCTCCATCAACGGCCAGAAGGGGCAGGTGGGGCAGGTGAACTACTCCGCAGCCAAGGCCGGGCTGATCGGTTTCACCAAGGCGCTTGCTCAGGAGAACGCGAAGAAAGGCATCACCGTGAATGTGATCTGCCCTGGTTACATCGACACGGAGATGGTCGCCGCCGTACCGGCGAAAGTGCTCGAGAGCATCATAGCCTCCATCCCCGTCGGGCGCCTCGGCAAGGCCGAGGAGATCGCCGCCTGCGTCAGCTTCCTTTCCGGATCGGACGCGGGCTTCATCACCGGCGCCACCCTCACGGCCAACGGCGGACAGTTCATCGCAGGCTAGGCGACTTCACAGGCATGCGAGGACTCCTTGCAACGCCCGGCCCGGCAGACACAACGCGCTGATTCCATTGGAATCAGCGTTCTTGCGTGTGCCGCTGAATGGCCCCATCGTGGCGGCGGGGCTCCACAAGCGAACAAAGAATCGCCCCCTTTGCCGTGTCTATTGGCGGGGATGAAATTGACCACTCCTTCTGTCGCCGCGCCGCGCGCCGCAGCTGCCGCACTCGCGATGGTCTTTGCGGGCGGCGTTGCAGTCCCCGTACTGGCGCAGCAGCCGCAACTTCCGCCGCCGACCTTCGCGACGACCCGCTCCAACGCCGCGATGCCGCTCGATCAGGGCGGCCAGCGCTACATGGATCTCGGGACGGACGCCAAGACGACCAAGAGCTTCGTCCTTGAGACGCGTGGGTCTGTCGTCCTGCTGCAGCAGGAGGGCTCGAAGGAAATCCTTACCCTGATGCCGGTGCCGGGACAGCGCGGCGACACGTTCTTCATGGACTACACGGGCCGCATCGTCCTCAAGGTGACCAAGGCCAACAACGTCGTGTCCTACCTGCACAATCCTGCTGGCGCCCCAGCTGATCCGGCTGGCCGCGTGCCGCCGCTGTCGGCGCCGGCGATGACCGCTTCGCTCGACGCGATGCGCGCCAACGCCGTGAACGAACTCAGCAAGCTGGCCGGCCATGACGTGACGATCTGGGGCACGCAAGCTTTCTCCAACAACGAAGCCTGGGCGGCCGATGCGCTGAGCATTCTCGTGCTCGGCGTGAAGAACGCGAACGGCCATGCCGGCAAGGTCGCCGCGAAGATCGACAAGGTGACCGTCCGCAAGGCAAAGGCTCCGAAGGTGTCCTTCAAGGGCGGCGAGCTGCTGATCGAGATCAACCCGGACGATGCCTGGGGAGGCCGCGTCACGCCGGAAGATGTCAGCAAGGTCCTGACCGCGTCGCGCTCAAGCGGCTGACGCTTACCCGCCGGGCGACCACTCTGGCGGCGCCATGACGAAACCTGCAAAATCGAATCCGGGTGAAACCGTGCACCCGACGAGCGTCCACGCGCCCAGCGTGCGCGCGGCCTGCCAGTGATGCGGCGGCACGACAAGCTGCGGGCGCTGGCCTGCGGCGAGGTCCGGGCCGAGAATGCGTGTCTTGGCTTTCGACTTCTCCGTTACCGCCAGGCTCAGCTCCAGCGGGGCGCCTGAGTAATAATGCCAGATCTCCGTCGCATCGACTTTGTGCCAGTGCGAGCGGTCGTCCTGTCCCAGCAGGTAATAGATCGCCGTGCCCGGCGAGCGATGCCCGTGGCCGTGAGGGTCCGGGATGCGATGCGTCTCGGCGTACCAGCCGCCTTCCGGATGCGGCTTGAGGTCGAGGGTGCGGATGACGTCGTCGAGGGTCATGTTCTCGTACCGGCTGTCCCAGCTTCAGAACTTGTTCTTGCGTTCGCGTACTTCCGCAAACGTCGCGATGACATCGCCTGCGTGTCCTACGAAAGCCTGCAGTTTCGGATCGTCGGCGCGGAGGAAAGGGTTGGCGCGTTTTTCTGCGCCGATCGTGGTGGGGACGGTCGGAATGTCCTTCGCGCGTTTCGCCTTCACGCCATCGGCGTAGGTGACGAGATCGGCATTGCCGCCATCGACGCTGAGCGCGAACGCAGCGTTGGACGCCGTGTATTCGTGGGCGCAATAGATGATCGTGTCGTCTGGCATCGCGCGCAGCTTGCCGAGGCTATCCCACATCTGGCTGGCCGTGCCTTCAAACAGGCGGCCGCAGCCCAGTGCGAACAGGGTGTCGCCGACAAAGGCGATGGCATGATCGGGCAGGTGATAGACGATATGGCCGAGCGTGTGGCCCGGCGTCTCAACCACGTTCGCCGTCAGCGATCCGAGTTCGACGACATCGCCCTCATGCAGCACACGGTCGGGCGCTGCGCCGATGCGTGTCACTTCCTGCGGCCCGACGACCTTCGCGCCGGTGGCGGCCACGATCTCTGCGTTCCCTCCAGCATGATCGGGATGCCAGTGCGTGTTCCAGATCTGGGTGATCTTCCAGCCCCTCGCCTTGGCTTCCTCCATGATCCTGCCTGCGTCCGGCGTGTCGATCGTGGCGGTCTCGCCCGTCGCGGGGTCGTGCAGCAGGAAGCCGTAATTGTCCTTCAGACAGGGGAACATGTGGACGATTGGCTGGGTCATCTCGTTTGCCTTTCAGCCCATTTGCCTTTGCAGGCCGGGTCCGCCCTATATAGGCGCGTGGACCCGCCGAAGGTTAGTGCATGCGCTTCGATATCGACAGGCTGCAGGCCTTTTACGGCTCCTCGCTCGGGCGCATGGCGCAGGAGATGGTGGACAAGCGCGTCGGCGCGCTGTGGCCTAGCCTCGACGGGCTGGACGTGCTGGGCATTGGCCATGCCGAGGCGCTGCTCGATCGCTATCGCGCCGGTGCCCGCCGTGTTGTCTCCGCGGCCCCCGGGGAGCAGGGGGCGGAGCGCTGGCCCGCCGAAGGGCGCAGCCTCACCACGCTGGTCGAGGACGAGCGCCTGCCGTTTCCGGACGCCCTGTTCGACCGCATCATCGTCCGCCATGCGCTGGAGGAGGCGGACAGCCCGCAGCGAATGCTGCGCGAAATCTGGCGGGTCGCCGCGCCGGAAGCCCGCATTCTGATCATTGTCGCCCACCGGCGTGGACTATGGACACGCGCGGAGTCGACTCCCTTTGGCCATGGGCGTCCCTATACGCGCACGCAGCTCAACAGGCTGATGGAGGATGCGATGTTCGCGCCCCAGGCATCTGCACGCGCCCTGTTCGCTCCGCCGATCGGCTGGGGCGTGATAACGTCGGCTGGCGATGCATGGGAACGGATCGGGCGGGTGGCATGGTCGGGTTTTGGCGGCGTGCTGATGATCGAGGCGATGAAACGCATCTACATCGAGCCGGGAAAACCCATCCGCGGGAAGCGCGTCGTCAAAGTCCCTCAGAAAAGAACGGTGCGGGAGCGATCTGAAAAAACCAGCAAATAGGTGTTGAACATGTGTAAGAAGTGCAATATATACATCTCACAGCGGACGACCGATCCTCGCTGACCGGCGCCCCTAGCAGGAAAGGCTGAAACCGATGAAATACGTCACCGCCGTCTTCAAACCGAGCCGTCTGGATGCGGTTCTGGATGCTGTTACTGCCGCTGGCGCTTCGGGCGTCACGGTCACGGAAGTTCGTGGCTACGGCCGCCAGCAGGGCAAGACCGAGGTTTATCGGGGCGCCGAGTACGAAGTGCGCCTGCTGCCGAAGGTCCGGATCGAGATCGCCGTGGCCGATGCTGTCGTCGAGAAGATCGTCGACGCCATCACGCAGGCCGCCAACACCAACAAGATCGGCGACGGCAAGATTTTCGTGATGGACCTGGAGCAGGTGCTCCGCATCCGCACGGGCGAGAAGAACGAGTCCGCGCTCAGCTCCTAATTGGAAGCTGAACGCTTGAATTCAAGCCGCCGGGGCCCAGCCTCGGCGGCTTTTTGCGTTCAGGCCTTCGGGCGCAGCGGAATGTAGCCGCGTTCGACCAGGCGGCGCAGCGCATCGTAAGATTCGGTGAACTCCTCGAACGCGCGCCGCAAGGCGGCGAGTTTCACGATGTCCTCGGGCGATTGCTCCGGCTTCTGCGACAGCGCGATGGCGTGGGCTACCCAGCGGCCGCGTGCGTGGGCCGTCGCCACCGCGAGGCGCTGGAAGCGTTCGAGATCGGCATGACCCACGGTCTTCGCCAGCACTTCGCGATTGGCGGCAAAAGCCGCGTAGTCGATCTGCTCCAGATGCCCGCGCAGGGCGCGCTGTTCCTGCGGGCTGAGCGGCGCCTCGGGTTCGAAATGTTCGGAGACCTTGCGGACGGTCGATGTCATGGTGAAGGACATGGGCGGGCTTCCTGTTCTGGACTCTTGCCAGATCAGCGAAGCGTGCGCCCGGGAGGTTACCGGAAGCTTTTCAGGTTCAGGCAAAATTGCCGGATCAGCGCGGCGGCAGCGCTCAGCCTTTAACTTTCCGCTCCAGCACGAACACCAGCTCTTCCGCGGTCCAGTTGAGGCGGCCGAGGGATTTGCCGTTGACGGGCTTGCCGCTCACGGAGGTGGCGGCGGAGATGGCCATGCCGGCCTGGTCGGCGAGTTCGGCCATGTCGCGGGCGGTGCAGGGGCGGCGGGCGCCGTCCGACCACCAGCCGACATCGTGGCCGAGATTGGGGATGCGGCCGGTGGTCAGGAGGGCGGTGCGCACGCGCCAGTGACCGTAGTTGCGGAACGACACGATCACGCGGCGGGCGATACGCGAGAGCTCGTCGAGCACGAATTTGGGGCGGGCGAGTTCCTGGATGGTCTTCGACAGGATGGCGACGTCGAAGGCGTCGTCGGGATAGACGGGCAGGTCGTCATCGGCATTGCCCTGCACGACGGCGAGGCCCTTGGCGACGCAGCGGTTGACGCCTGTCTGCTCGACCTCGAGGCCGCGTGTGCGGGCGCCACGATCGTGCTGGAGTAGCTCCATCAGCTGGCCATCGCCGCAGCCGACATCGAGCACGAGGTCTCCGCGGTTGATGAACTGCGAGATGGCGACGTGGTCGGCGCGGCGCGGCTGGTTGGAGCGGGGTGGGATTGTCATGCGGCACGTGCCGTCGGCAAAGTTCGGCGCTCCTCTCCCCCTTGTGGGGAGAGGGTAGGGTGAGGGGGGCGGTACCGCAGGCGTGATGGTTGTTTGACGCAAACAACTCGAAGCGTTGAGAGGCCCCCCTCACCCCACCCTCTCCCCACAGGGGGGAGAGGGGTGAGCCCCATCGAGATTTGTTTGCTAGCACAAAGACAGTTTGAACAATTCACTTTGAACCGCCACTCAATCCACGCGCTCCTGCAGCCGCGTCGATGAAGCCGCGGAGGCCTGCCCAGAACTCTGGCTCCTCGACGAAGAAGGCGTCGTGGCCTTTGTCGGTCTCGATGTTGACATAGCTGGTCTCGCAGCCGGCGGCGTTGAGGGCGCGGACGATCTGGCGGTTTTCTTCCGGCGCGTAGTGCCAGTCGGTGGAGAAGGAGAACACGCAGAAGCGCGTGCTCAGTCCCTTGAAGGCGTTGCCAAGCACGCCGCCATGTTCGGCGGCGATGTCGAAATAGTCCATCGCGCGGGTGATGTAGAGATAGGAGTTGGCGTCGAACCGGTCGACGAAGGTCTGGCCCTGATGGCGGAGATAGCTTTCGATCTGGAAGTCGGCGTCGAAGCCGAACGTCTTGGTTGTGCGGTCCTGCAGGCGGCGATCGAACTTCCGCTTCAGCGCGCTCTCCGACACATAGGTGATGTGCGCCGCCATGCGGGCGACGGCGAGGCCGCGCTCGGGCCGGACGCCCTCGGCGAGGTAGTTGCCATTGCGCCAGTTGGGGTCGGCCATGATGGCTTGCCGGCCTGTTTCGTAGAAGCCGATGTTCTGCGCCGACTGGCGCGCGGCGACGGCGATGGGGATGGCTGCAAAGACGCGGTCGCGCGCCTGCACGGTCCATTCGAGAACCTGCATGCCGCCGATCGATCCGCCGATGGCGAGGAAGACGTTGTCGATGCCGAGACGATCCAGAAGCGCGATCTGGGCGCGCACCATGTCGGCGATGGTGATGACCGGGAAGTCGGTGCCCCAATAGGTCCCGTCCGGCTTCCGGCTGGCGGGGCCGGTCGAACCCATGCAGCCGCCGAGCACGTTCGAGCAGATCACGAAGAAGCGGTCCGTATCGACCGGCAGGCCGGGACCGACCACGAGATCCCACCAGGCAGGGCGGCCGGTGACGGGGTTGGGGCTCGCCGCGAACTGGTCGCCGGTCAGCGCGTGGCAGACGATGACGACGTTGCTCTTGTCGGCGTTGAGCTCACCCCAGGTTTCGTAGGCGATCTCGACCTGTTCGAGCGTGCGGCCGCTGTCCAGCCGGAGCGGCTGGTCAGGCGTGGCGACGGACAGGCGCTTCAGCCCATCCGCGCCGCTGAGGGTGCGGGCGGGCGCGTTCATGGTTACCGAACCTCGTTCAGGCCTCCCACTTTATGAAGGAGCTGGCATTTGAAGGAGCCGGAATGAAGCATTCGCGCGCCGGCTGCAAGACTCACCTGCTGGAGGGTTCTGGACTGGGCCAAACTATCGTATGACAAGGTTCGAGCGCTGGGGAGCGCGCAGGTAGTTGAGCATGATGGCCGCAGATAGCTTCCATCCTTCGTCAGAGGCTTCGGGCGACGGCTTTCTGGCCGCACTGGCCCTGAAATGGCGCGAGATGCGCGATGCGCCGTTGCCGGCGAATGGCGGCATGGGCTTTCGGCCTGCGCGCGAGGCGGCCGAGATGCGCCGGCTGTGTCGCGAGGCGGCTGCGACAGGCGCCCCGGCCGATGCGGTGGCCCGGATGTGGCGGTCGCTGTGCGGGGACGTGGCGGCGGCGCGGGGGCTGAAGGCGGTATTCGTGGCGGGGGGCGATGTCTCCCTGACGCTGGAGGCCGGGCGCGGCTATTTCGGGTTCGGACCGGATCTTCAACCGGTGGTCGGCATTCGCGACGCGCTGGAGCGGACCGCGACGACGCCGGGCACGCTGGCCTGTGTTCCGTGGCCGGAACATGCCGGCGGCGGCCAGTGGTGGCCGATGCTGAACGAGAGCCGCTTCCATGACCTGATGATCGTCGCCGGATGGCCCGCCCTGCCGAGTGCGTCGCCGGGGATTCCGCAGGTCGCAATCGTCGGCCGACTGCCGGTTGAGCCGTCAGGCGATGACGAGACGCTGGCGACGGCGCATGACGATCACTGGACGGCGGAGAAGCTGCTCCAGGAAGTCGGCATCAAGGCCGAAGTCGTGACGCGGGCACGCTCGCTCGCCCTGATCCGCATGCCGGACTATGTCGCGCCCGACGATCGCCGGATCGACCTCGCCCGGCTCGCGGGGCTGGACGGCCTCCGGGTTATCGGGGTACGGCCTCGGCCCTGATATGGGGCCCAGCCAATGACTGATCATCCCAAGCCTTTGCCGCAGCTTGCCGGCGTCAACGCCTATGTTCCGGGCGAAGCGCCCAAGAACACCGGCGGCAAGACGTACAAGCTGGCCTCCAACGAGAACCCGCTCGGCGCGAGCCCGCTGGCGAAAAAGGTCTATGCCGATCTTGCGGCGAAGATGGAGCTCTATCCCGATGGCGCGGCGCGTGAGCTGAAGGCGGCGCTGGCGAAGAAGCATGGCCTTGATCCCGCGCGGCTTGTGCTCGGCGCGGGGTCGGACGACATCTTCCTGATGCTTGGCCGCGCCTATCTGGGGCCTGGGGACGAAAGCATCTCGACGAAGCACGCGTTCGCGATCTACGCGATCATCGCGCAGCAGCAGGGTGCAAAAGTCGTCACGGTCGGCGAAGACAATTTCACCGCCAATGTGGATGCGATCCTCGCTGCGGTGACGCCGCGGACGAAGCTTGTCTGGCTTGCCAATCCCAACAATCCGACCGGAACTTATCTTTCATACGAAGAGATCAAGCGGCTGCATGTCGGCCTGCCGCCGCATGTGCTGCTGGTGCTCGACGGCGCCTATGCGGAGTTCGTGAAGAAGAACGATTATGCCTCGGGCATCGAACTGGCCTCGCAGTCTGGCAATGTCATCGTGACGCGGACCTTCTCGAAACTCTACGGGCTGGCGGGATTGCGCGTGGGCTGGGGCTATGCGCCGCCGCATGTGGTGGACGCGATCGAGCGGGTGCGCATGCCGTTCAACGTCAGCCTGCCGGCGCAGGCGGCGGCGATTGCAGCGCTGGAGGATGATGCGTTCACGGAGGCGTCGCTGCTGCACAATGAGCGCGAACTGCCGCGGCTGGCCGAGGGGCTGAAGGCGCTGGGTCTCGAGCTGATCGACGGCGTCGGGAATTTCGTCGTGGCGAAGTTTCCGGAGGCCAAAGGCAGGACAGCTGCCGAGGCGCTGGCGTATCTGAAAGAGCGCGGCGTTACGGTGCGCGGGCTGGGGGGGTATCACATGCCGAACCAACTACGCGTTTCGGTGGGCACGATCGAGGCGAATGACGTTGCGCTGAAGCTGCTCAAAGATTTCCTGGGCAAGTGATGGCTGCGGTGTTCAACCAGATCGCCATCATCGGGGTGGGCCTCATCGGCGGATCGATCGCGCGCGCGGCGCTGGAGACGGGGGCAGCCGGGAGCGTCGTGCTGTTCGATGGCGATACGAGCGCGTTGAAGCGAGCGGGCGAGATCGGTTTCGGCAGGCCCGCCGCCACGATCGCCGATGCGGTTCGCGATGCCGACGCGGTGTTTCACTGCGTGCCCGTCGGCGCGATGGCGGCGACGGCGCGGGCGAGCATCGGCGCGATGAAGCCCGGCGCGATTCTGACGGATGTGGGATCGGTGAAGGGCAATGTCGCGCGCGACTGGCGTGCGCTGGGCCGCGCGGACGTGCATGTGATCCCAGGCCATCCGGTGGCGGGCACGGAAAAGTCCGGACCGGATGCTGGCTTTGCGAGCCTGTTCCAGGGGCGCTGGTGCATCCTCACGCCGGAGCCGGGCGGATCGGCGGACTATGTTGCGGCGACGGATCGGCTGGCCGCGTTCTGGACGGCGCTGGGATCGAAGGTCGAACGGATGGATGCACAGCGGCATGATCTCGTGCTCGCGATCACCAGCCACCTGCCTCACCTGATCGCCTACAACATGGTCGCGACGGCGCATGACATGGAACAGGTGACGGATGGCGAGGTGGTGAAATTCTCCGCCGCCGGCTTTCGCGACTTTACCCGTATTGCAGCGTCGGACCCCACGATGTGGCGCGACGTGTTCCTCAACAACCGCGAGGCGGTGCTGGAAGTGCTCGGACGCTTTGATGATGATTTGACCGCGCTGCGAAAAGCCATCCGCAATGGCGACGGGCAGAAGCTGTTCGACGTGTTCACGCACGCGCGCGGCATCCGGCGCGAGATCATCGAGGCGGGGCAGGACACGGCGGCGGCGAACTTTGGGCGGGATGGGGCGGAGGAGTAGGGGGCTCTTGGCCTCAGGCCACGAGTCATCCGTTACGCCTCGACCCGCGGTTTCACGCGGGCACGGATTTCCTTGCCGGAGGCAAGTTGCGCTGTCTCAAGCTCGAAATGCGCCTGAAGGTTCATCCAGAACTCTGCCGACGTCCTGAAGTGTCGCGCCAAGCGCAACGCCGTATCGCCTGTGATGGCTCGCCGTTCGTTGACGATCTCGCCGATCCGCCCGGGCGGAACGCCCAGTTCGCGGGCCAGCGCATTCTGGCCGAGCCCAAGCGGTTTCATGAATTCCTCGAGCAGGATTTCCCCCGGATGGATCGGAGCGAGCTTTGGATCGCGGGCCATGCAAGCCTCCTCAGTGATAATCCACGATGGACACTTTATGTGGGCCATCTTCCCGCCAGACAAACACGATCCGCCATTGATCGTTGATCCGGATCGAATGTTGGCCTCGCCGATCACCACGCAAGGCCTCCAGACGGTTGCCTGGCGGACTTCGCAGTTCGTCCAGTCCCGTGGCGGCGTGAAGCATCGTCAGCTTGCGCCTCGCGGGCTGCGCAAATGCATCGAACTGACGAACCCGTTCGCTATGAAACAGTCGCTCGGTATTGCGGTCGCCGAACGACTGTATCATCCCGCCTCTTCCCCAAAACAACGTATAACGTGATGCAGTATAGTCAAGGCCGAGATCGTCTACTTCTGCGCCGCGCGCCCCTCCGCCACCAGTCGCTCCGTCGCAGGATCAAGCGCGTCCTTCAATGCTTGCGTGAACGCGTCGCGCTTGAGGCCGGGCGCGATCGGGGGCAGCACTTCAAAGACGATTCTGCCGGGTTTGCGCAGGAAGCCTGAGCCCTGCCAGCACAGGCCGGTGTTGAGGGCGACGGGGACGCAGGGGACTTTCAGTTCGTTGTAGAGCAGCACGATGCCTGGCTTGATGTCGGCGGGCGTGTCGGGCAGCTGGCGCGTGCCTTCCGGGAAGATGATGATCTGCTGGCCGGAGGCGATGCTGAGCTTTGCGGCGGCGAGCATCAGGCGCATCGTCTTGGCGCCGCCTGCGCGGTCGATCGGGATGCCGATGCGCGAGGCGTAGACGCCGAAGACCGGCGCCTTCAGCAATTCCTTCTTGAGGATGTAGGCCGGGTTCTCGACAAACATGAAGGGCGCCAGCGTGTCGTAGGTTGACTGGTGCTTCATCGCGATGAGGCCGGGGCCGCCTTTGGGCAGGTGCTCGCGGCCGCGCACCTCGGTGCTGATGCCGCACAGCAGCCAGAGCCCGAATGCTTGGGTCTGCGAGAAGAACCTCACCACGCTCATGGCGAAGTCGCGCGAGAAGATCGCGATCGGCATGGCGACGAGGCCGATGATCGCCATTGTGAGGTAGAACCACACGGCGTAGAGAAGCGAGCGGATGAGGGTCATTCGGTTGCGCTTGTCGTCGCGGCTTGCCCGGCAGGCTTGCTCGCATCAAGCGTTACCCCGCGCAGGCCGGCGAGGCGGTACTTGATCCACTCGTCGAGCAGCAGCTTGGCGGTGGGCGCGTCCTTGTACCAGTCGGCGGGGGGCACCTTGGTGGTCATCACGGCGTGTGGAATGAAAGTCCCCTCCGGCATGGCGCGCTGCAGCTCCAGCAGCGCACGGTCCATGTGATACTCCGAGGTGACGACAATGATGCGCGTCACGCTTGTGCGGCGCGACCAGTCAGCGACTTCCATGCCATTGCCTTCGGTCGTCGCCGCGGCCTTGCCCAGCGTGACGCAGCATTCGATCTGGGCGAGATCGACGCCGGTGATACGGGCGATGTCGGCGGCGTTGGTGTCGATATTCACGCCCGAGATCAGCAGGGGCACGTCGAGGGAATCCGCGAGCTGGATCGCGGTGATGATGCGCGCGTCGGCGCCGCCGGTGAGGGCGGTCACGGCCTCTGCGTTGAGTGGCGGATCGGGTGTCACGGCGCGGTCGGCGCGGGCGACGAAGCGCGAAAAGTCCCACCCCGCGACCAGGAGCCCGGTCGCGACAAGGATGACCACGATGCGGATCAGCATTTGCACGGGGTCAGCTCATAGCAGAGAGAACCGGAACACATATACCTGTATCGCCTCAGACCATGTCCGAAAGGGACCGTTTCACGGTCACATTCGCGGCGAGCATGGAAGCAGCGCCCGCAACCAGCGGCGACAGGCCGAGGATCAGGCCATCGGCGAGCGAGAGCGAAAGCTGCGGCAGGAGCCATGCCTGTTCGTCTGCCTGGCGAACCGCGAACAGGATGAAGGCCGCCGCGCCAAACGCCAGAAGCGCGCCGAGCGCGCCGGCCTGAACGCCGAGCATGAGAAAGCGGCGCTCGAACAGGCCGGCGATGAAATCATCCTTGGCACCTGAAAGATGCAGCAGCTCGACAATGTCGCGGCGCGCGAGAAGCGTGGCGTGGGTAGCGAAGGCGATGACGGCGACGCCGGTTGCGCCGAGCAGGATGACAGCCGAGAGCGCGACGAGGCCGATCGTGTCGGTGGCGCGCTTCGCATCGGCAGCCCAGGTTTCGTGATCATCGACGGTGGCGTCGATGTTCGCTTGAGCAAGTGCGGCGGCGACGGCGTCGCCTGCGCCAGCGGCGCCCTCGGCTGCGATGAGGCGAGGCAGCTGCAGTCCTGCAGGAATGCCGGCGGCGCCGAGCCACGGCTTCAACAGCTCTTCGGATTCTTCGCGCGTGAGCACGTGAGCAGATGCGATGCCCGGCGTCTTCGCGATGATGTCGATTGCGCGTTGGGCGTGGGCCTCGGGGCCACGCACGCGGATGGTGATCTCGCCGGCGACTTCGCTGGTCCATGCATCGGCGGCGGCGTAGGCGGCGCGCGCGACGAGGCCCGAGAAAGCGGCGAGGAAGCAGAGCGCGCAGACGACGAAGAACAACGCGGCCTCGCGCGCGTCTTCCCGTGGCAGGAGGGGAGCGGCGCGGCTCATGGCTGAGCGTCCTGTGGCTCGGCGTGGGGCACGCGCACGACCATGCCATCGGCGAGACGCAGCACGTCGGTCTTTGCGCGGCGGACCAGAGCCAGATCGTGGGTGGCGATCAGCACGGTGGTCTTGAGGCGCCGGTTGAGTTCGCGGAAGAGGCGGTAGAGCCGGTCTCCCATTTCCTCATCGACATTGCCGGTGGGTTCGTCCGCGATCAGCAGGTCGGGCTTGCCGACGACCGCGCGGGCGATGGCGACGCGCTGCTTCTCGCCGCCGGAAAGCGTTGCCGGACGGGCGTCGAGGCGGTCCCCGAGACCGACCCAGCCGAGCAGGTCCGCCACGTCCTGCCGGTAGGATGATTCCTGCCGGCCCATGATGCGGAGGGGCAGGGCGACATTGTCGTAGGCCGAAAGATGCTCGAGCAGGCGGAATTCCTGGAACACCACCCCGATCCGGCGGCGCAGCGGCGCCAGATCGCGGCGGCGGAGCCGGGTCGTGTCCACGCCAAAAAGTGATATCCGCCCCGCCGTGGGTCGCAGGGCGAGATAGGCCAGACGCAGGAGGGTAGACTTTCCAGCCCCCGACGGACCGGTGAGGAACGTCATCGATCCGGGGCGCAAAGACAGCGAAACATCGGCCAAAACGTCGGATTCCGGCCCATAGGACAGGCCGACACGGTCCAGCCGCAGCACCGGTTCATCGGTTGGAAGGTCGTTGTCCGGCATCATTTTCCGCTACGGTAGCCGAGCAACCCGGCAATCCGATTCCAGCCCTAATTGGACTATATTAACCGTATCTGTGATTCCGATAGTGCGATGATCCTTGTCTGCCCGTCCTGCGATACGCGGTACTTCGCCGACGACTCCTCCATCGGGAAGGAGGGTCGCCGCGTGCGCTGTGCGACGTGCGGTCATGCCTGGCATGCAAAACTGCAGGAAGAGGGCGATGTCCCCGTTGCTCCGGAAGACACCGGGCTGACCCGCGAGCAGGTGGAACGGCTGCGCCGCACCGCCCAGGAAAATTCCAAGGCCCGCGCCGGACCACACGCCGAATTCCGCGCCCGCGAGCATGCCAAGCGCAAGAAGACCCGCAGCCGGGTGGTGACCATCGCCTGGTCGGTCAGTGGCGTCATTTTCGTCGCGCTGCTCGGATTGGCGGTGCTGTTCCGCAATGAGGTGGCGGAGGCTTTCCCGCGGTCGGCGTCGATCTTCCGGCTGGTCGGGCTGGATGTGAACCGGTTCGGGCTGACGCTGGAGAATGTCGCGGCCAAGCGATCGTTCGATGGGACGACTCCGGTGCTGACGGTGACCGGAGCGGCTGTGAACCTGAGCGATGAAACCCGGACGGCGCCGGAGCTTCGGGTCACGCTGAAGGACGAGGCGGGCAAGGAGGTCCAGACCTGGACCGACAAGCTGGCCGTGCCGACGCTTGGGCCGGGCGAACGGTCTGAATTCACCTCCCGCTTCGAGGCGCCCCCGGTCGAGACCTACCGGCTGACGGTGACCTTTGCCTATCCGGAGGGCGAGGGCGCCGGAGCGCCGGACGAAACCCAGGTTCAGGCGACCGAGGCGAGCGCTGCGCCTGAAAACGATGGCGCCGGCGCCGCCGATGTGGCCCATGCCGAGGGCGCGGTGACGGGCGGCGAGAAACCTGCACCGGCCGCTGACCCTGCACCGGAGGCCAGCGATCACTGATCCTTTCGTCCCCCCGAATGTCGATGTCCTGTTGACCGCGGAGGAGGTGCAGGCGCGCGTGGCGGCCCTGGCCGACCGGCTGGCGCCAAGGGTGTCGCAGGGATCCTGGTCCGGGGTGGTGACCCTGATGGGGGCGGTGCCTTTTGCCGCCGACCTGCTGCGCGCCCTGTCGGCGCGGGGCGTGGATCTCGGCTTCGACGCGCTCTGGCTGGAAATTTACCATGACGAGCGGGTGAGTTCCGGGCGGATCGTGGTCCGGGCCGACATCTCCCGCACCGTGGAGGGGAAGGGCGTGCTCCTGATCGACGATGTGTTCGATAGCGGCCGCACCATCGCCTTTGCCCGGACCCACCTGCAGGCCAAGGGCGCAGCGCAGGTGCTGACCGCTGTTTTTGCACGCAAACCCGAGGCCGTGACTGATGGGCTCGACGCGTGGGCGTGGGATGCGCCGTCGCGCTACCTCGTCGGATACGGGATGGACGACGCCGGAAAGATGCGTGGCCTGCCCTTCATCGGCGCCATCAAGGGCGCGTGAGCCAGCGCTCACTTTTTGGCTGACACGTGTGAGCATACGCTCACTTCACGCAGTTTCTCGTCACCGACGAGTCGACTCGCATTCGTCTCCATGCTTCCTATTTTGCCAGCATGGCCCACCACGATCCTCGCACCGAAACCCTCCGACAGCTCCGCGAGCGCCGCGAGCGGCTGGCGACCGAACTGGCGTCCCTCGAGCCCGTGTCGCCCGCCCAGGGCGGCTTGTCGGCGCGCGAGTTGGCGATCTGGCGGCAACGCCTCGCCGAGCTCGACGGCCGCATCGCGCGCCACGACGCCCCGGCGGCGAAGTAGGCCTCACGCCCGCGCCAGTCTCCGCAGCGCTTGTGGCGGTTGGCCGAAGGCGCGGACGAAGGCGCGGCGCATGCGTTCGGGGTCGCCGAAGCCGACGCGGCGGGCGACCACGTCGATGGAATCGGCGGAATGCTCGACACGCTCGCGGGCGCTTTCCAGCCTCAGGCGCTCGACCGCCTTGGCGGGGGTGATGCCCGTTTCGGCAAGGAAGGCGCGGGAGAAATTCCGCGGGCTCATGGCGGCCTGGCCCGCCAGCGCTTCGACCGAGAGTTCCTCGTCCAGCCTTTCGCGCATCCACGCCAGCAGCGGCGTGAAGCGTCCTTCCACCCGTTCGATGTCGAGCAGCGCGGAGAACTGCGACTGGCCGCCGGGGCGGCGATGGTAGACCACCAGCTCCTGCGCGGTGCGGCGGGAGACTTCCTCGCCGAGATCATCCGCAATCAGGGCGAGGGCGAGGTCGATTCCGGCAGTGATCCCGGCGGACGTCCAGAGCTTGCCGTCATGGGTGTAGATGCAGTCGGGCTCGAGTTTCACGGCCGGGAAGCGGGTCTGGAAATCGGGGGTGCGGCCCCAATGCGTGGTGGCGCGCTTCCCCTCCAGCACGCCGGCCTGCGCGAGGATGTAGGCGCCCGAGCAGACCGAGCAGACGCGGCGGGCGGATTTCATGGCGGCGCGGACGAAGGCCTGAACCTTCGGATCGATCATGGCGGCGCGCGTGCCCCAGCCGCCGGCGATGATGACGGTGTCGTATTTCGGCAGGCGGGGCATGGCGTTGGCCAGCCAGACCGCGCCGGAAGATGAGCGGACGGGGCCGGCCGTGGGCGCGATGATGTCGAGCGTGTAGGGCGGCGGCTTCATCCCGCGCATCGGCATCTCGAATGCGCCGATCGGGCCGGCGGCGTCGAGCAGCTGGAAATCCTCGAAGATGAGGACGCCGATGGAGCGGGGTTTAAGGGCGGGGGGTCGGGGCATTTTTGGCTCGTGGCGAGAAAGGTGGGAACATTGTCATTTCAGCCAGACCGTAAGTCGGGCATGTTGGCGGCGTCAAGCGAGGTTCCTCCCCCCCATGACCCGAGAAAAAATGACCAAAGAAGCCGGACGCAGTTTCACCATCGTGTTCGCGATCTGGCCGGGCATGACGCATCTCGACTTCACGGGGCCGCACCAGGTGCTGAGCCGGCTGCCGGGCGCGACCGTGATCGTCGCAAGTCCGGCGGGCGGCAATGTCGATGCGGACGGGCTCACCTTCGGCAACACGGTCAGGATCGCGGACGTCAGAAGCTGCGACCTGATCTGTGTTCCCGGCGGGATCGGCGCGGCGAGGATCGCGCAAGATGTTGGCTTCGTTGGTGATGTGCGGAGGCTGGCGCTGGGCGCGAAATATGTGACGTCGGTCTGCACGGGCTCGCTGATCCTCGGCGCCGCGGGGCTGCTGAAGGGCAGGCGGGCGGCGTGCCACTGGGCGTGGGCGCATCTGTTGCCGCTGTTCGGCGCGATCCACGATTCGGCGCGGGTCGTGCGCGATCGCGAGATCATCACCGGCGGCGGCGTCACGGCCGGGATTGATTTCGCCTTCACCGTGCTTGCCGAAGTGGCGGGAGATGATTTCGCGCAGACCGTGCAGCTCGGGCTGGAGTATGCCCCGGCGCCGCCCTTCGATGCCGGGCGGCCGGAGACGGCGCCGGCGCATGTGCTCGAGCGGTTCGAGAGCATGCGGCGGATACAGATGGCGGCGCGGGATGATGAGGCAAGGGTTGCCGCGGGGATGATGGCGGCGCGTGGACATGGCGATGTGGTCTCAGCCGCGCGGGCGCGCTGAGGCAGTCGGCAGTCGACAACGGAAAATTCCGGAAAGTAGGCGGGCCGCGGGCGTGTGCGAGCACGCGCGCGTGCTTCGACGGACGCTCCCTGCGGTCGCTGCTCAGCATGAGCGCTACTTGAGACGTGCGAGATGAGGATGCGGCGACACCCACCAGCTCATGCTGAGCAGCTGCGCGCAGCGCGGCGTCCGTCGAAGCATGGGCCACGCGCTCGGATGCGCCCCAGCGGCGGCGTGCAGGTCCATCATGTCGACGGTGTAGGCCTCGAAGCGTGCGCCGAGGTCGGACCAGTTCTTGATCGGGG